>JACCXJ010000006.1 GCA_013697045.1 Gammaproteobacteria bacterium
CCGTTCCTGAACGAGCTCTTCAGCGATATCCACGAAACGAGCGCCATCACGCTTGCGGTCCTGGTCGCGGTGCACGTGCTGGCGGCCGTGGCTCATGCCGTGAGACCGGGCGACTTTCTCTTCCGTCGCATGTTGCCTCGGAGCCTGGTTCCGTAGCGTGGCCGAGCCCGTCATTCGCGTCAGCGTGGCGGCCATCGCCGAGCGCGCCGGCAGCTTCCTGATGGTAGAGGAGGCCATCGAGGCGGGCCGGCGGGTGTTCAACCAGCCGGCCGGGCACCTGGAGCCGGGCGAGACGCTCGTCGAGGGCGTGTGCCGAGAGGTGCTGGAAGAGACGGCCTATCGCTTCGAGCCGGCGGGGCTCGTGGGGCTGTACCTGTACCGGAACCCAGAAAGCCACATCACCTACTTGCGGGTGTGTTTCCATGGTGCCTGTGTGGCGCACGACCCGGCCCGGCCGCTCGATGCGGAGATCGTGCGGGCGGTGTGGCTCACGCGCGCGGAGGTCGTGGGACGGAGCGACCGCCTGCGCACCCCCTTGGTCCTACGCTGTCTGGACGATTACCTGGCCGGCAGGCGCTTTCCGCTCGCGGTCATCGCAGACCTCGCGGGCTTGCCGTGATCCCGTCGCGCGAGCCCTGTCCGGCCGCGGCCGTCACCGTGGGGCTGTCGGGCGGCGTGGACTCGGCGGTCGCGGCGCTGCTCTTGAAGCGCCAGGGCTACCAGGTCTCCGGCGTCTTCATGAAGAACTGGGAGGACGACGACAGCGAAGACCACTGCTGCCCCGCGCGGGCCGATCTCATCGACGCCGTGGCCGTGGCCGAGCGCATCGGGATCGAGGTGGATGCCGTCTGCTTCGCCGCCGAGTACCGCGAGCGCGTCTTCGCGAGCTTCCTCCGGGATCTGGGTCTGGGCCGTACCCCGAACCCCGATGTCGTGTGCAACCGCGAGGTCAAATTCAAGCTGTTCCTGGACCACGCACTCGCCCGCGGCGCCGAGTGCATCGCGACGGGCCATTATGCGCGGATCGCGCGGCAGGGCGGCCGTTATCGCCTGCTCAAGGGCGCGGATCACGACAAGGACCAGAGCTACTTCCTCTACACGCTCGGTCAGGCACAACTCGGCCGCGCGCTGTTTCCGCTCGGCGGGCTCACCAAGCCCGAGGTGCGGCGTCTGGCGCGCGAGGCGGGTCTGTCGGTGCACGACAAACGCGACAGCACCGGGATCTGCTTCATCGGCGAGCGCCCCTTCCAGGCGTTCCTCGCCCGCTATCTCGCGCCCCGGCCGGGAGAGATCCGGACCGTCGAAGGCAAGACCGTGGGCGAGCACCCCGGTGTCTTCTATTTCACCCTCGGCCAACGCGCCGGGCTTCGCATCGGGGGGGTCGCCGGTGCCGCGGAATCAGCGTGGTACGTGGTGGCCAAGGACCTCGACAACGACGTCCTGATCGTGGCCCAGGGGCAGAGCATCCGCTCCTCATGAGCCGTGCCCTCACGGCGACGGGGTCGGGGGGGACGGCCCTTGCGGAACGTCATTGATGTTCTTATCCTTAAAGGCAAAGTCCTTTTCGGATATACCTCTAGTGTGTAATTCTTACCGATTCTGACCGCTCGAAGAACAACCGCAAGCGCCACCGGTTTGCACCTAATGTGTTCTGAACAAGTTTTAAGCGCCCGTTCCTTTTTCTGGCTTGCGCTTGCCGTTGTCATTGCCGTTCTCGTTTACCTTTTGAGCTCGATCCTGACGCCCTTTTTATTAGCTGCGCTTTTGGCTTACATGGGCGACCCGCTGGTGGATCGCCTGGCAGCCAAACGAATTCCTCGTACACTCGGTGCCTTGATAGTCATGTTCTTGTTGATCGGGCTTGTGATCCTGATCGTGGTCATTCTGGTACCTTTGTTCGAACAGCAGGCGGCAACATTGATGCAACGCTATCCGCAACATCTGGAAGCGTTAAGCTCTTACATAACACCCTGGTTGCATCGTTTCGGAATTGATTTCGAGCTGGATATCCAGGGAATCAAACAGGCGCTGATGGAAAATCTTCCCGCCGCCAAGAGTTTTGCGGCCAAGCTGATCCCTACTTTGACAACCGGCGGTCTCGCATTAGTCGAATTCGTGCTCAATCTGGTGCTCGTGCCGGTGGTGTTGTTTTACGTATTGCGCGACTGGGACCTCATGATTACGCATATCGGCGAAACGATTCCGCTACGCGCTCGAGACGAAATCATTGCTATGGCTCGCGATGTCGATAAAGTCCTGGGACAATTTTTACGCGGCCAATCGTCGGTCATGCTGTTGCAAAGTGTTTTTTACGTCACGGGCCTTTGGCTCGTGGGTCTGGACTTTGCGCTGCCGATCGGCATCCTGGCGGGGCTGCTCTGTTTTGTTCCTTATCTCGGCGCCATCGTCGGGTTCGTGCTCGCGACGCTCGCCGGATTGATTCAATTCCAAAGCTTCGGAGGGCTGGTCCCGGTATGGATCGTTTTCTTCCTCGGGCAATTACTGGAAGGAATGGTCGTCACACCTCGGTTGGTGGGAGATCGCATCGGGCTGCATCCGGTATTGGTGATTTTGGCGCTGCTCGCTTTTGGCCAGTTGTTCGGGTTTTTCGGCGTGCTGCTGGCGCTGCCCGCGAGCGCGGCGCTCGTGGTCGGGTTCAAGTATTTGCACCAGAAATACACCGACAGCGCACTATACAGCGAACCGAAAGAGCGTCTCGTCATTTCTCCCGTTCGAGCACCGGAAGGGACGGAAAGAGGCGAAGGAGTGAAAGAGTGAAAGGCGTGAAGGGTGAGAGTGGAACAGTTGATGCGAGAGCTGGCGCCATTCACTGCACCCACGAGGGAGTCGCACCGAGACCCCAGGCTCGCAAACCACAGCTCGAAGGTACCGCAAAGGGGTCCTCATCGATACGAGTCAGGAATCAGTCGACAAATGAGATTGATTTTCATATGCTGACGCAAACTGAGCGAAGGCATCACCGGACGCCCATCTCACGACGCTACAACAGGGCGTTCAAACACCATCACTTTAAGGAGAACAACAATGGCAGCAAAAAAGGTAAGCAAAAGAGCATCTGCAAGCAAGCAGTCCGCGAGCAAGAAAGGCGGTACTAAGAAAGGCGGCTCTAAAAAGGTTTCAGTCGCTAAAACGGTAATGAAGGAGACGGCGGTCAAAGTGCTGGCCGGAGCGGCTGCGGGCGCAGTTCGCGCGATCATAGGTCCGCTCGAAGAGGTTGCCGGTAAGAGCGAAGAGGCTGCAGGTACGGGCGAAGAGTGTGCGGATACGGGCGAAAAGGCTGCGGGTCTCAGTAAGCAAGGCGGAAACAAAGTCGGGAGATCGGCCGGAAAGTCTGGCGGCAAATCCAGGAAATAAGCCGTGGAGACATAAGGCATGGGCGATACTAAAACGGGCGCAACCGGTGCGAGACCGGATGCGGGCGGCGAAAGCTTAGCCTCGCTGATTGGTCGCCTGGGCGAAGATATAGTCACTCTACTCGACAGCAAACTCGGCCTGCTGAAGCTCGAGATCAAAGAAGACGTAAACGCGTATCTGCGCGGGCTCGTCTCTATTGGCGTGGGGGGTATAATCGCAGCCGTCGGTTTCTCGCTGCTGAGCGTGGCTATAGCCTTCCTGGTTTCCGCGCTATTTGAACAGACTCTGCTGAGCCAGCCGGTCAGGTACGCGCTCGGCTTTATTATTACGGGCGTGATCTATCTGGTCGTCGGGGCAGCCGTGATAATAAGAGCTAAAGACCGGTTGGCGAAACAGAACCTGGCGCCCGAAAGGAGCATCAAAGAGCTCGAAAAGGACAAGCAGTGGTTGAAGCGAGAGTCATAAACCGGCTCGGCCTGTTGGCGAGGATGTACAGACGAAAGGGGAAGGCCAGTGGTTAAAGAAAGAGACTTAGAAGGCGCCCGGGCGCTACGAACAGGCGGGAGGAGAGAGCCTAGCAAAGCGCAACTCCAACGCCAGATGGAGGAGGCGCGCGAGTCCATTTCACACACCGTCGAGGAAATCAAGGACACTGTCGAAGACCAGTACGAGGCCGTAAAGGAGACGGTCAGCGGGGTGCTCGACTACCGGGAGCAGTTTCAAAAAGATCCTATTGTCTGGAGCGTGGGCGCGCTCGCAGCCGGCTTCGCTCTAGGCTACACTCTCGGTTACGCACACAAGGATATGAAGCCCACCGGGCGCAAGCGCTCTGAGGTAGCCGCCTTTGCTGACACCCTGGTTGACGAGCTCTCAACGGTGGGCAACAGCCTCGTCATGCCCTCGCTCAACGCGAAGATCAAGCAGTTGTTCGGCTTCGACCTTTCCGACATGTTGGAAGAGATCGGCGGCGCCAAAAAAACACGTGGCAGGAAGAAGGCATCCAGGAAAGGCGGCGCAAAAAAAGAGCCGCAAGGCGCACGAAGAAGGGTTAAAGGTCCGTCTGCGCTATGAAGCGAGCAATGAGGTGCCAGGAATTTACGCTCGGGCAGCGTGGGTCATTCATACATCTACGGACCCCAGGGTACTAACGAGCCGGCCGATCTGTCTCATTACCGAGCTTTTTCATGGTCTCCGCCGCCATGCGTGCACCGGCATCGAGGAGGATACGGCCGGCCTTCCAGGCCTGCTCGCGCAGGCGGTTCCAATGATCCTCCCGCTTGAGCTCCCGCAGGCAGCGTAGATATTGTACCCGTTGCGCGTGATCGAGCTTGCCGAGGATCGCCGGGATCACCCCTTCTTCGATATTGTATATCTGTTCAGGCTGCGGGTTGACTGCGATCACATCGCTCGCATCGATCCCCAGGTCCTCGGCCGTTGCCTCCATGGCCCCTCGGATCGCCTGCTCCTTGGGCCGCTGGGGTTGGGCGATATTGTAGGGCGGGTCCCATTCACGCAGGGGACGGAGCTGATCGACATGGGTCAGGACGCAGAGGAGCGGGGGCGCGATCAGGTCGGGACGGCGCTGAAACAGGGCATTGATATTATTAACGAGCTGTCGGTCTGCGTGTCGCGCGGCGTTGGTGGCCGAGCACACGAGTAGGATCAGGTCGCTGCGCAAGAGCTCGGCCTCTGCTTCGTCGAATCCCTGATCTGCCGTCGGCCCGGCATAACCCGCGCTATCGAGGACGATCATCCGTCCCGCTTCATCGCGCTCCAATACGTAGGGGGTGATCCCGGCGGTCAGGGGTAGCACATCGGTCATGGCCCGAAGCTCGCCGAAGAGGGCATTAATGAGGCTGGATTTACCGGCTTTGACCTGGCCCACCACGAGCAGCCGCAATGGTTCCTCAGCGGGCAGCGCCCGGCGCTCAAGGTCTGTGCGGGAGTACTGAGTGATATATTCAGCAGTGGGCCGATCGCTCAAGGTCAAGGCCCCACTGTAGAGCTCGATCGCGTAGTAGGCGACCTGCTTTACATAGCTCCGCAATAACCAGGTCTTGATCTCATCGGCGGGGTATCTCAGGGCTTGGTGCGCGCTCAGGTCGCGCAGCTCGCGCAACACCGCCCCCACGGGATTGATGGCCAGGGCACCCAGCCGGTATACGTCGTAGCACTTGCTCGCGAAGCTCGCGAGGCCATGCCCGCGCATCAGGTCGTGGATGGTCAGCATATGACTGAAGGGAATGTTATCAAGGAGTGTTCTCAGATCCTTGCTGACCAGCTCGATGATCATGAGGAGATAGGGGATCGCGATCTCGAGCGGCGCATTTTTCGATTTCGGGTGATAATGCCGGGCGACGGCCGTGATCGTCTCTTGGCCCAGCTCGATGAGTCTCTGGGGGTCGTCGAGCGGGTAGTCCGCGAGCTTGAGCTTCTCCGTGATCGCGGTGGCCTTTTCCCAGGCGGCGCGGTTCAGGTCCGGCCAGTGGGGGTCTGGCTGCACTTCGGGTTTGTCCGTCAGAACGGCCGTGTGCTTACGGTTCAGCCACACCAGCATCAGCCAGGCGGCCCCACCCACGCACGCCAGTACCAGCAGCCACTCCAGAAACAGCCCCTGTTGCCATAGCCACAAGAGTCCGAGCGGCAGCAGGGTGATGGCAGGCAGTACGATCCCCGCAATCGCCGCCAGCCAGCGGGGCGAGAACTTCATCGATGAGGCCCGAGTGGTCATGACGATGCAAGGCCCTGAAGAAAAATAAGCAGATTCAAGACCGTAGCGCCTGCACGTAGCGCGCTAACAATGCCCGCCCGGCCAGCAATTCCTCCGTGTAGATCCGCTCGAACACCGCCCTGTCAGGGACGTGTCCCTTCTTTATCGAGCTGAAATACGCACACAGGGTTTTGCCCAGCGCATAGGTCACGCCAGCGGTGTAGACCGAGGCGACGGCGGTCCCGTACGCCGGGATGAACTTGATCAGCTCCCTGCCGCCCCAGCGCAAGAGATAGCCCAGGCCCAGGGCGCTCGCGATCTCGGCGTAGCGCTCGCGGTTGAGCTCCTGATTATAGATAGAGGCGATGGCCTGCAGCATCTTCGCCTGCAGCGACAATACAAACGGCACGCTGACCATGGGGATGGGAATCGCCTCCAGACCTCCGGCGAGGAAGGCATAGGTCAGGATGTGGGGGTGGGCGGTTTGGGCATAGATGTCGCGGAGCTGTTCCATGTGTTCGGTGCTCTGGAACAGCGCCCGTAACCCCAAAGGCAGGGCGGCCTCGATCGCTGCCCATAGCGCGTCGAGCCCATAATGGACTGGCGCATAGCCGTCTTCGGGCAAGGTGAAATCCACCGCCACAAAAGCCGCCTCGATATCAGCAAACCACTCCCGCTGCTTGAGCAGCGAGCGTGCAAGATCCTTGGGCACGGACGGCGGCCAAGGAGTGCTGGCATAGGGATAGGGATCGAGATGCGGCGTAGCCCGGTTGGGATAGCCTTCATGCAGGGTGGTCTGAACCACGATCACCGGCCACCCTGGGTGTTGCTTCAGGATCGCCCGCAAGGCCTGTAACACCTCCTGTTGCGCGTGATCCATCGCTCTCATCACGACCATCAAGAGATGTGCCTGCTGCCCGAATAAACGCATGTCCTCGGTCGGGTCGTAATCGACCTCGCCCAGACCCCGGGTGTCCAGGAAGCGGACGAAACAGTGCGTTGTGTCGGGGAAGTCGTAGAGGCGCGCGGTACGCGTGCAGGGTTGGAAGCCGTTGCCGATGGCGGCATCGTCGCGGCCCGTGAGCGCCCGGATCAGGGCGCTTTTGCCCGACTGGGCCTTGCCGAGCAGCCAGATCACCGGGAGCGGCAGGGTCTGTTTGACCGCGTCGAGTTTTTCCGCCAGTTTTCTCTCGCTGATCTTGGGCGTGAAGATCGCCCTGCTCAGCACATCGTGGAATTGTTTGGCTCTTGGCATTGCTGTTTCGTCGGAAAGCGCCTTGAGATGCTGCCACGGCGGCACTGCGGATCCGCTTTGTTCTCAGGGCAGTTCACGGAACCACCAGGGCAACAATAGGAAATCCAGCTCCGTTTGTCGACCAAGCTACAGGGCAGAGGCCACGAACGTCAGTGTTGAGCTTCGACCGCAGTCAAGCCTCTCTTTGCTGTCGCGCACGACCCGCCCGTTGCGTATCGATTGTCGCCACGACGTTGCTGCGCTGCAAGGCTGATACCTGCACTTGAGCAGATGCAGGATCAGGTTCTCAAGCGCCCGCCGCCCGTTCCTAGAGCTCGTCAAGCTCTGCGCGCGCTGCGTCTTCCGCATCTCCGTCGACCGGCCAAATCGCCCAGGAGCCCGCATCGACGCCGCGGGCGGCGGCGTCGGAGATGTCTGGAGCGCGTATCGGCCGGACGCCTGGCGCGACGAGTTGGGCGCGCTGGCCGAGGAACAGAACGGGCAGTGGGCGCGGCGGGTCGGATTCGGGGTCCCGTGGACTGAGCCGGTAGTAGTAGAGAGGGCGTCCGGCTTCAAGACCGCGCATCGGAATGCGTTGGGATCGGCCGTTGGCGACCCGCCAGAACATCTCGCCGTGATCGCGATAGGCCGTGATGAACGGTGAGGCGTCGAGGTCGGCCTCGCGGCCGAAAAGCGCGAGGACGTCAGCGCGACCCGAGACCGCGCGTAAGTACCATGTGCTCCAGTGATTTTGAAGCCCTCCGTAGGCGATCGGCTGTCCGCGGGCAGAACGAGAACGATCTGAGCGTTGGGCTCCCAGCTCGCCGCCTCGGTTGCGATGACGCCCATAGCCGCACGATGCGCAGCGAGCTCGGGGCCCAAGGCTCGGTCGCGTAATTGCGCCGACCGAATGCCCGCCGCGACCAGCACGATGACCAAGGACGCCGAAGTCAGGCGGGCCGAAAGCGGCAAGCGGGAGACCGCCCACAAGGGAGGCGCCAGGACCGCCAGCGCTCCGAGCAGAAACGGCGCGGTCGCGTAGCGCGGCGCATAACTGGTGACGATCGCCGATGGGCCAAAGGCGAGGGCGGCCGTGACGAGCATCGCCGCCGAGCCGAGGATCAAGCGCCGCGAAGGCCGAATTGCATCGGCGGGCGCGCCTTGTCTGCTCGTGTTCCAGACCGCCAGACCGAGACACGCGGAGACGCCGGCGAGGCCCAGGGCGTAGGTAGCCGCCAGCGCGAGGGGAGGCGCAAACACGGGCCGAAGGACGAGCCAGACGGCACGGGCGAGGTTGGCCGCGACATTTTCGGCCGAGAAGTCGGTCCATCCGGTGAGAGCCGTGTAGTGGTACTGCATTCCGTCGCGCAGGACATGCAGGATGATTGGCGTCGAAAGGATGGCGCTAAGCACCACGAGGCGTCGCCAGCCTCGCCACTCGGAAGCGGCGGCGGCAGCGAGCCAAACCAGGGGCGCAAGCGGCGCCAGGAAGTAGCACGGAGAGGCGAGCGCCGCCAAGAGCGCGAACGCCGCGGCGGCTCCGGCGGTCCCAGTCGCGACCATCGGGCTCCGCGACCAGCCATCCATTATGAGAAGGATCGATCCCAGAATGAGCACGGTTCCGATGATAGGATGCGATCCCGTGACAAAGAGTCCTTGATCGATGGCGACGGGATGGGTGACCAACGCGACCGCAGCGAGCCCGGCTGCTAGAGCCCCTGCGCCCATTCGAAGAAGCCAAAGCGCCATGAGGGCGGCTGCAAGACCGAGGAACCCCGTCGATAAGAGCTTGAGCGTCGAGATCGAGGCGATCGGCCCGAGCGCCTCAAGCGCCAAATAGATGAGCGGATGGCTGCGCGGGATTGACGCCTGCCCGGCGAGGGCGCGTGGAATGAAAATCGCATCGTCGGCGTGGAGATAGGCGTTGAGAACAAAGTCGCGCTGGATGAGGAGCGTCGCGGCAAACGCAAGTGCCCCGACGAGCGCCGCCGCCAGCGTTCTCGATCCTCCAATGGGTTGAGCATGGCGGTCCCCCAAGCTGTCGCTCCCTGTCGCCGACGCTGTTTTGAGGGAGTGTGCGTCGCGGGCGTACCCCAATGTTGGTGTTCTCCAGGCCCTACCGCACCGTGGAGCTTACGTCATCCGGCGCGTGAGCTGCCGGTCTCAAACACAGCGTTCCTGCTACTTTCCCGCGCGCGGTCGCTGAGAGGAGCGCGAAGGTCAGCCAGACAACACGTTGGGTCGAAGGATATCGAATTTCAGAGCGGTGTCGCAAGCGTGGTGTCTTCTCGGAGGGGGAGGGGGAGTGATTGGGCGGGTCCGCGCCGGGTCGGGAAGCAGTTACTAGGCAGACCGCGGTGGGGGGCGGCTCCCGTGTGAGATCTGGGGTCGGTATCCGATACCCAGGGATCGATACGAGCCCCCGCCCGCCATGGCAGGACAAGGTAGCCACTTCACGCCGATGGCGCAATCGTCGGGGCAGACGCTGGCGCGTTGGATGAGGAAATGACGACGTTTCAGCACCGCGGCAGCGGCCGGTGCTGGCCCCGCGCATGGGGCGCTGCCCGGCCCAAGGCTGCCGGGGTAAGCGCCGGCCGCGTTGAGGGTGGCCACTATTCGCGGTTTGCTATATCCTCCGCGTTCCTTCAGGCGCGTAGCTCAGTTGGTTAGAGCACCACCTTGACATGGTGGGGGTCGTTGGTTCGAGTCCAATCGCGCCTACCAATGACTGTTCGGCCGGGCGGGTCGCCCCGCCCGGACGCCCGGGGCACCGCTGCGGCGGTGCTTTTTTATTGATGATCCGATGATATGGCCCCTCGTATCGGCCATGGAGGACGTGTAGAGATGCCCACCATCACCCTGCCGGACGGCAGCCGGAGACAGTATCCAGCCCCCCTTACCGTCGCTGAAATCGCGGCCTCGATCGGGTCCGGTCTGGCGCGCGCCGCACTCGCTGGCCAGGTCGACGGCCGGCTCGTCGACACCGCGTGCCGGATCGGCCATGACGCGCACCTGCGGATCGTGACTGGTGATGAACCCGAGGGGCTCGAGGTCCTGCGCCACAGCACTGCTCATCTCCTGGCCCAGGCCGTCAAGCGCCTGTTTCCGAGCGCCCAGGTCACCATCGGGCCGGTGATCGAGGACGGGTTCTACTACGACTTCGCCTTCGAGCGCGCCTTCACCCCCGAGGATGTGGTGGCCATTGAGGCAGAGATGCGGCGGTTGGCGCGAGAGGACCATGCGGTCAGCCGTGAAGTCCTGGGCCGCGCAGAGGCGATAGAATTGTTCCGCGGCATGGGGGAGCACTACAAGGCCGAGATCATCGCCTCGATCCCGGAAGGGGAGGAGCTGTCGCTCTACCGGCAGGGGGATTTCGTAGACCTCTGCCGCGGGCCGCATGTCCCGAGCACCGGGCGCCTCCGGGCCTTCAAGCTCACCAAGGTGGCCGGGGCCTATTGGCGCGGCGACTCGCGCAACGCGATGCTGCAGCGGGTCTACGGCACCGCCTGGCCCGACAAGAAGGCCCTGGACGATTACCTCCATCGGTTGGAACAGGCGGAGCGCCGCGACCACCGCAAGCTCGGCCGGCAGCTCGACCTCTTCCATATGCAGCCCGAGGCCCCCGGCATGGTGTTCTGGCACCCCAAGGGCTGGGTGCTCTACCAGGAGGTTCAGGACTACATCCGCGACCGCCTCCGGCGCCACGGCTATGAGGAGGTGCGCACCCCCGAGGTCGTGGACCGGAGCCTGTGGGAGCGCTCGGGGCACTGGGACAAGTTCCGCGAGGTCATGTTCACCACCAGCTCCGAGAACCGGGACTACGCGGTCAAGCCCATGAACTGCCCCTGCCACGTACAGATCTTCAACCAGGGCATCAAAAGCTATCGCGATCTGCCCTTGCGCCTGGCCGAGTTCGGATCCTGCCATCGCAACGAGCCCTCCGGGACCCTGCATGGGCTCATGCGGGTCCGGCACTTCGTCCAAGACGATGCGCACATCTTCTGCACCGAGGACCAGATCGAGTCCGAGGTCTCGGCCTTCATCGATCTCTTGTACTCGGTCTATGCGGACTTCGGCTTCGCTAAGGTCATCATCCGGCTGTCCACCCGCCCCGAGGCCCGCGTCGGCAGCGACGCGGTATGGGACAAGGCCGAGGCCGCGCTAGCGCTGGCCTTGGAACACAAGGGCCTCGCCTATGCGCTGCAGCCCGGCGAGGGGGCGTTCTATGGGCCCAAGATCGAGTTCTCGCTCACCGACTGCCTGGGGCGGGTGTGGCAGTGCGGGACCATCCAGGTGGACTTCTCGATGCCCGAGCGCCTGGGCGCCCAATACGTGGCCGAGGACGGGGGGCGGCGCGTCCCCGTCATGCTGCACCGGGCCATCCTGGGATCGCTGGAGCGCTTCATCGGCATCCTCATCGAGGAGCACGCCGGGGCCTTACCGTTGTGGCTGGCGCCGGTGCAGGTCGCGGTGCTCTCGATCACCGATGCGCATGCCGAATACGCCCGAGAGGTCGAGGCTGCGCTCAAGGGTGCCGGCATCCGCGCCGTGGCCGACTTGAGAAACGAAAAGATCGGCCTTAAGATCCGCGAGCATACGCTCTCCCGCGTGCCGTACCTGGCGATCGTGGGGGGCCGGGAGGTGGCGGACCGGAGCGTGGCCGTGCGGACGCGCGCCGGGGAGGACCAGGGGTCCATGCGCATCGCCGCGTTCGCCGAGCGCATCGAGTCGGAAATGGGGTGGCGCGCACGCCGGCCGGTATCGTCACCAGCGTCGTAACTTGCGGAGGATCAGCACATCGCGTTAGAGAAAAAGAATCGCGTGAACCACGCGATCACGTCGCCGACGGTCCGGCTCATCGGGGCCGACGGCGGTCAGGTGGGGGTGGTCACCCTCGAAGAGGCGCTGAAGGCAGCCGAGGGCAACGACTTGGACTTGGTCGAGATCGTGCCGAACGCCGAACCGCCGGTCTGCCGGGTCATGGACTTCGGCAAGTTCATCTTCGATCAGAACAAGAAGCGCCACGTCCAGAAGAAGAGGCAGAAGCAGGTCCAGGTCAAGGAGATCAAGCTGCGGCCCGGTACCGGCGAGGGGGACTACCAGATCAAGCTGCGCAACGTCGTCCGCTTCCTGGAGCAGGGAGACAAGGTGAAGGTGACCTTGCGTTTTCGCGGGCGGGAAATGGCGCATCAGGACCTCGGGGCGCAGATGCTCAAGCGGGTCGAGCAGGATCTGGTCGGCAAGGCGACCGTCGAGCAGATGCCGAAGCTGGAAGGGCGCCTGATGGTCATGGTAATGTCGCCCGCCAAGCGGCAATGAGGGCCCGGCGGTAGCAGGGCCCCCGGTAATCAGGGCTCATGAAGAAAACGTGCAGCCGGTGTTTTCGCTGGCTCTGAGGGGGGTCTCGCATTCGGGTCAGTCGTTATCATGGGAGTCGGATCAAATGCCGAAATTGAAGTCGAATAGAGGTGCGGCCAAGCGGTTCAAGCCCACCGGGACTGGCCGCTTCAAGCATCGCCAGTCGTTCAAGAACCACATACTGACCAAGAAGAGCAGCAAGCGTAAGCGCCAACTAAGGGGGCTCTTGACGATCCACGCCGCCGATCAGAAGGCGGTGCAGCAGATGCTGCCGTATAGTCGAATGAGGTAGGGGGAAAATGGCAAGGGTAAAACGCGGTGTCACCGCGCGCGCGCGACACAAGAAGGTCTTGGCGCAGGCCAAGGGATTTCGCGGCCGACGCAAGAACGTCTTTCGGATCGCGAAGGAGGCCGTCATACGCGCGCAGCAGTTCGCCTACCGCGACCGGCGCCAGAGGAAGCGGCAGTTTCGAGCGCTCTGGATCACGCGCATCAATGCCGCCGCGCGCCAGTTCGGGCTGTCTTACAGCCGCTTCATGAACGGTTTACGCATGGCCTCGGTCGACGTGGACCGCAAGGTCCTGGCCGATCTGGCCGTGACCGATCCCCCGGCCTTCGCGCACCTCGCCGAAAAGGCCAAGGCGGCCCAAACCGAATCTAAGTAATCGAGTTGAAGCTCGTTTAGGCTGGGCGGCACACCCTGCGGCGCTCGGCAGGGGGCCGGGGAACCCGGTTCGATACCAGATCCGATACCGGATTAGATAAAGGGGGGGTTCGATAGAGAATGGCAGGGGAAAGGCCGGCGGGCCTTTCCCCGTTTTTTTGTCCGGGTCGGGCGTGCGCGCCCGCTCGTGGTAGTGAACGCTCGAAAGCGCCAGCCGCAAGCGATGAACGATGTGACACAAGTGCTCGACGAGGCACGGCAGAGCATCGCCGAGGCCACGAGCCTCGCGGACCTCGAGGCCGAACGCGTCCGCTTGCTCGGGAAGAAGGGGGTGCTGACCGGGCTCCTCAAGCAGCTCGGCGGCCTACCCCAGAGCGAACGCCCCGAGGCGGGAGCGGCCATCAACAGCGCCAAGCTCGCGATCACGGAGGCCCTGGAGACGCGCCGCCAGGCGCTCCGGGACGCCGAAATGGAATGCGCCATCGCGTCGGAAAAACTGGACGTGACGCTCCCGGGCCGCGGCCAGGGCCTGGGTGGGCTACACCCCGTGACCCGCACGCTGGAGCGCCTGTGTTCCCTGCTCTGCCAGATCGGCTTCGAGGTCGTGGAGGGCCCGGAGGTGGAGGACGACTACCACAACTTCGAGGCCTTGAACATTCCGGCGCATCATCCCGCGCGCGCCATGCACGACACGTTTTACTTCGATGCCCATACCCTGTTGCGCACCCACACCTCTCCGGTACAGATCCGGACGATGAAGAGGCGCCCGCCGCCCTTGCGCATCATCGCACCGGGGCGTGTCTACCGCTGCGATTCCGATCTGACGCACACCCCCATGTTCCACCAGATCGAGGGACTCATGGTGGACGAGGACGTGAGCTTCGCCGATCTCAAGGGCGTGCTCGAAGACCTCATGCGCAACTTCTTCGAACAGGAGGACCTGGCATTGCGCTTCCGGCCCTCGTACTTCCCTTTTACGGAGCCCTCCGCGGAGGTGGATATCCGCTGCGTCATGTGCCGGGGAGGCGGTTGTCGCGTATGCGGCGAGAGCGGCTGGCTGGAGGTCCTGGGGTGCGGGATGGTCCACCCCAGGGTCTTTGAGCACGTCGGCATCGACAGCGAGCGCTTCACGGGCTTCGCCTTCGGTCTCGGCGTCGAGCGCCTGACCATGCTGCGCTATGGGGTGAACGATCTGCGCATCTTCTTCGAGAACGATGTGCGCTTCCTCGCGCAGTTCCGCTGACGGAGCAGAAACATGAAGTTCAGCGACCAGTGGCTGCGCGAATGGGTCGATCCCGAGGTCCCGACGGCCGCGCTCGCGGAAGCACTGACCCTGGCCGGTCTGGAGGTGGCGGGGGTGACCCCGGTCGCAAGCCGTTTTTCGGGCGTTGAGGTGGGAGAGATCAGGGCCATCGAGACACACCCCGAGGACCCGGGGCTCCGGGTGTGCTCGGTCTTCGATCGGGAAGGGGATGCGTATACCGTCGTCTGTGGGGCACCGAACGCGCGTGCCGGTTTGCGGGTCGCCTGGGCGCGCGTCGGCGCCACCCTGCCCGGGGGGCGCGTGATCGGTCGTGTGGCCTTCGGCGACGTGGCCTCTGCGGGGATGTTGTGCTCGGCCGAGGAGCTGGGGCTCGAGGACACGAGCGACGGAGTGATGGAGTTGCCTCTGGACAGCCCCCTCGGCGCCGACGTGTGGCACCTCCTGGGCCTGGATGACCAGGCGATCGAAGTGGACCTGACCCCCAATCGGGGTGATTGCCTGGGGATCGCCGGCATCGCCCGCGAGATCGGGGTATTGTTCCGCCGCCCCGTCACGCCCCCCGCGGTACGCCCCGTTGCGGCCGTCATCCCTGATGTCCTCGAGGTGCGGGTGCTCGCCCCCGCCGCCTGTCCAAGCTATGTCGGGCGCATCGTGCGCGGTCTCGACGCACGCGCCCACACCCCGCTCTGGGTGCGTGAGCGTCTGCGACGCGCGGGTGTCCGGTGCCTCGGTCCCATCGTGGACGTGACCAACTATGTGATGCTGGAATGGGGGCAGCCCATGCACGCCTTCGATCTCGCGAGGCTCGGTGCCCCGATCGAGGTGCGCCATGCTCGGGAGGGGGAGCGCATTACCCTGCTCGATGGCCAGGAGCTGGCGCTCACGGGCGAGACCCTCGTCATCGCCGACCGCACCAGGGCGGTGGCCGTGGCCGGGATCATGGGCGGCCACGACGCCGGCGTCGGCCCGAACACCACCGATGTGTTCCTGGAGTCCGCCTTCTTTGCGCCCGCTGCCGTGGCCGGCAAGGCACGCGTCTACCGGCTGCAGACCGACTCTTCCCACCGCTTCGAGCGCGGCGTGGACTTCGAGATCCAGGATCGGGCCATCGAGCGCGCCACCGCCTTGCTGATCGCGATCTGCGGTGGGCGGCCCGGTCCCGTGGTCTCGAAGCGCGCCCCCGAGCACCTACCGGCGCGCAATGCCATCACGCTCCGGGCGTCCAGGATGCGCCGGTTGCTGGGGGTGGATGTGCCGGCGCAAGAGGTGGCGGAGGTGCTGTCCCGCCTCGGGATGTCCGTGGCCGCGGAGCCAGGGGCGTCGGGGCTAGCCGCGTCGGAGGCGGGGGCCTGGCGCGTGCAGCCGCCGTCGTTTCGCTTCGATCTCGCGATCGAGGCCGATCTCATCGAGGAGCTGGCGCGGGTACGGGGTTACGAGCGCATCCCGGGCCGGTCTCCGCTCGGTGCCCTCAAGATGAGCCCGAGACCCGAAGCAGTGCTGGATACCGCGCGCTTGCGCCAGGTGCTGTGCGACCGCGGTTATCACGAGGCCATCACCTACAGCTTCGTGGACCCCGTGAACCTGGGGCGGCTGATGCCGGGGGTCGAGACGCTGCAACTCGCCAACCCCATCGCCAGCGACATGAGCGTCATGCGGCCCAGTTTGTGGCCGGGGTTGCTCGGCGCCCTGAAGCGCAATCAGGACCGCCAGGTGGCGCGCGTGCGGCTCTTCGAGATCGGGCTCGTGTTCCGGCTGGCGGACGGGAAACTGGACCAGTGCCCCAAAATCGGCGGGGTCGCCTGGGGACCGTGTGTCCCGGAGCAGTGGTCGGAGCCACGCCGTGCGGTGGACTTCTTCGACGTGAAGAACGATGTCGAGGCCTTGCTCGCCCTGGCCGGCGCGGATGGGGGCGCGGTCGAGTTCCAGTTACATACCGATCCGGCCTTGCATCCCCATCAGTCCGCGCTCGTGCTGCGGGCCGGCCGTGAGGTGGGGGTGATCGGCGCCCTCCATCCCCTCACAGCTCGCGCGCTCGGCCTGCAGACCCCGGTGTATGTCTTCGAGCTCGATCTCGGCCCCTTGTGCCAGCGGGAACTGCCCGTCTACCGCCCGCTGTCGAGGTTCCCGCTCGTGCGCCGCGACCTCAGCCTCGTGGTAGCGCGTGACACCCCCGCCGGGGCGGTGCTCGAGTGCATCGCGGGCCAGGCCAGCGAAGTGCTGCAGGAGGCACGGCTTTTCGACCTCTATTGCGGGGAGGGTCTAGACGCAGCCGAGAAAAGCATTGCCATAGGCTTGATCTTTCAAGGCATTTCTAGCACTCTTATAGATGAAGAGGTGGATGCCTTCGTGGAGCGGGTGCTGATCCGGCTCCAAGAGACCCTCGGCGCCCGGCAGCGCGGCCAAAGAAGCTCAGATTAGTGCGCCGGGCTTTCCGGGTAGGCGGACGGGTGAAGGCGTCTGGGCAAACGGCTGGAACAGACGGCGGAGGGCAACGTGGCTCACGAGACGGGCGGACGGGGATCGAGAATGGCGCTGACCAAAGCCTGGATAGCGGTGAGGCTGCACGAAGAGCTAGGCCTCAATAAGCGAGAGGCCAAGGACCTCGTGGAAGGGTTCTTCGAGGAGATGCGTCGCGCCCTGGAAATGGGGGAGCAGGTCAAGCTGTCGGGCTTTGGGAACTTCGATCTGCGCAGCAAGAGCCGGCGTCCAGGCCGCAACCCCAAGACCGGGGAGCCAATCCCGATCACGGCGCGACGCGTGGTCACCTTCAGACCCGGGCAGAAGTTGAAGGCGCGGGTAGAATCCTATGCTGGAAGCATCGAACACTAACGATCTGCCCGCGATACCGGGCAAGCGCTACTTCACTATCGGTGAGGTGAGCGATCTGTGCGCGGTCAAACCGCATGTCCTGCGCTACTGGGAACAAGAATTCCCCCAGCTCAAGTCCATCAAGCGACGTGGCAACCGACGGTATTATCAGCGCCAGGACGTGATCCTGATCCGCCAGATCCGCAGCCTCTTGTACGAACAGGGGTTCACCATCGGCGGTGCCCGCCAGCGCCTCTCCGGGGACGAGGTCAAGGCCGATTCCAGCGTGAGCCAGCAGATCATCCGGCAGTTCCGGACCGAGTTGGAAGATCTGTTGGACATTTTGCGCCGGTGATTCCCTGACCGTTGATGCCTTGCCCTCGGATCCCTTTTCCGGGCGGATCTGGACTAGAATACACAATCTCTCTCGGGGCGTAGCGCAGCCTGGTAGCGCACCACCTTGGGGTGGTGGTGGTCGGAGGTTCAAATCCTCTCGCCCCGACCAATCGACGATGGACATACCGGTGACCCGCCCCCGACCCGGGGGGCGGTTCACCACCGCCTTGGCAGGCGGCGACGGGCTAGACCGCGCCGTGCTCACATCGTAAGGCGGTAGCGCTTGTAGTACTCGAGTACCCGCTTGACGTAGGTCTGGGTCTCTGCGTACGGGGGGATCTTCTTGCCGTGCCGGATCACGGCGTTCTCGCCGGCGTTGTAGGCCGCGAGCGCCAGCACCAAGTTGTTGTTGAACATCCCCAGCAGGTCGCGCAGATAACGGGAACCTCCATGGATGTTGGCATGCGGATCGGTGCGGTTCGAGACACCGTAGCGCCGGGCCGTGTCCGGCATGAGCTGCATGAGCCCGACCGCCCCGGCGCGCGAGATGGCGTTGGCGTTATACGAGGACTCGGCCGTGATCACGGCGTGGAGGAGGGCGTTCGGGAGCCGGTAGGTGGTGGCCGCCTTGGCGATCAAGGCGGTGTACGCTGTCCGATACTTGGCGCCGTGGGTAAAGCTCGACTCGCTCCAGCCTTTCCAGGTCCGAACGAGGAGGTTGTAGCCGGGCCGATCCGGTCGATCGGTCAGGAATACCCGGCCGTGCTTGTCGACATACTTGAAGATGTCCGCCATCGCATCCGGGCCGTAGCAAAAGGCAGACGCCCCGAGGAGCAGAGCGAGCACGAGACGAGCCTGTCCTTTCCCCATACCGTTACCCCATTGGAGTTATAGGTGGTCCCTGAAGGCATTTACTATACCGTCAATCGCAGGCAACCGGAAGCCCACCGCTCGGCATGCGCACGACTCGCCTGAGAGGTTGTGAAAAAACCGTCGCGAGCGAAGGGAGGTCGCGTTCCGCCGGAGCGCAGGAACCGGAGTGTATGTTGAAATACATGAGGATTCCGAGCACCGCCGGAACGCGAGATCCCGAGCGC
>JACCXJ010000057.1 GCA_013697045.1 Gammaproteobacteria bacterium
ACGCCGTTCCATTTCGGCGCAACGCTCACCACGGACCAGGCCAACTTCAATGGGGACTATACCTATAACGGCTCGGCCAAGGGTGAATACCGAATGCAGACGGTGCCGGTGGGCTCTTTCCCGCCCAGCGCCTTCGGGCTCTATGACATGCACGGCAATGTCTGGGAGTGGTGCCAAGACGCGTGGCACAAGAGCTACAAGGGAGCACCCACGGGCGGTTCGGCCTGGGAAGTCGGGGGAGAAAAGTCCCGCGTGGTGCGCGGCGGGTCCTGGGACGACTCTCCGTGGTACTGCCGCGCCGCCGCCCGCGGCAGCGGCGTTCCCGGCGCCCGTAACTACGGCGTCGGGTTCCGGGTCTGTTGTGGCGCCTCCATCGAATAGCCGCGTCGCTGCGCTGCTGATCACTGCATCGCTGCCGCTCTGCACACTGAGCGCCGCGGAGCGGCGCGGGCTTTTTTTGCGTTTCCCGGCGCGACCGCTCATAATCGGCCGGCAGGTTTCGGCCTGCGGGGCTGCCTGAAACGTGTCCCGCGTGCTGCGCGGCGGGTCCTGGAACAACAAACCGAGGAACTGCCGCGCCGCCAACCGCAACAACAACGATCCCGACAACCGTAACAACAACATCGGGTTTCGGGTCTGTAGTGGCACCCACATCGTGATCATCCGCGGAGGGCGCCCCAGGCGCCACCGGAAATTCCGGCCGACCACGGTTTGCCGGACGAGGCCGGGGCGTGATCGACGGCGCAGGCAAGTCCCGTCTGCTGGTTCCCAAGCTCCGGCTTGGGAACCCGGTCCCTGAAGCTCCTGCTTCACGTCTCCATCACCAGACGCGCTCCACCTCGATCAAACTTTCCTGCCCGGCATAATTCCGGGCACTGGAATACCGCCAATGCTCCGGCTGGTCGACATAGCCGCGTTTGACCGGGTTCTGGTGGATATAATCCAGTTTCTGACGCATCATCATGTCGGATTCAATGAGTTGCGGGTGACTGCCTTCCTCCCAAACCTGATAGCGGCTTTCGGTCTTGTGCGAGCGCTTGAAGAGGGCCAACAACTCCAGAAGCCTCTTCGAGCCTCCGCGCTCCAGATAGGCAATGATTTCCCGGGCCGTGAATGACTTGAAACGCTGTATATCCCGGCTCAAATGCTCCGACGTGGCGATAAGATGCAGGTGGTTCTCGAGGATGACGTAACCGTAGATGATCAGTCCGGCCTCGCGCTGAAGGAACCGCCATGAGTCCAGAACGATGTTCAAGTGTCCGGCCGCGTAAACAATGGCAGCCAGTGGTTGACCGTCGCGGTTAGGAAGTGCGGGCATGATTCTTGTCGAACACGGTAAGCGCTTCGAGGCATGGCGAGTTATCGAAGGGCGGAATTCAGGCAAGACCATATTGGCTGTTAGTTTATACGTTTCCAAGTTCCAACGTGGGGATGGGAAGCTGGAGCTTCCCTACCGGGTTCCCAAGCCGGAGCTTGGAACCAGTAAAGGTTTTTGATCGAGTATCGCCCGCGCGGCGGCAACACGACTTCACCCCTACCATACTTCTACATCGGCGCACACGCGACGCTGCGGGTCTTGCCTTTTGGCGATGGGCGCCGCTACCGCGGCTGTTTCCCCAGAGCTGTGCCTTATCCGCCCCGATCCCGAAAGTTGTTCGGCCGCTTCACTACCCGCCAACGCCCACAGGGGCTTGTACGGTATAAAATAGGATCTTGTCGTGGAAAGGTATACGAAGACGAGTATGTCTCCTGTAGCGCAATGAAACGCATCGTCGGGACTGTGTTGCTGGGACTCGCCGTACTGGTCGGCGTATGGCTGGGGGTGCGTGAGCTGATGCGACCTCCCGATCCGGAGGAGATAGCGCGGTGGCTAGCGCAGGCCAAGCAGGCGCTGGCGGCGGGAAAGGTGGACACGGCCGTGTCTCTGGCACAGGACGTCTTGAAGTCGGTACCGGACGACGGCGAGGCGAGAGACGTCGTGATGGTGGGCGTCGCCCGTCTCGTGAGCACCGGGCAGTTGGCGCTCCAACAGGGCAAGCTGCCCGACGCCAAGGCGCGGCTGGCCGAGGCAGAGACCCTGGTCAGGGACTATGCGCTGGATGACCGTAAGCTGGATAAGGGCAGTGTGGCGGCGCTCGCGGGCGGTATCGCGGCCGAGGAGTCGCGGCGCACCGCGATGGAACGGGCCGAACGGGAGAAAGAGGAACGAGAACGCCGTATCGGCGAGTTGATCGCGGCCTCGCGCGCGGCGCTTGCGTCGGAGGAGTTCACGGAGGCGGCGGCACGGGCCCAGGAGGTCTTGGGCCTGGTGCCGGACCGGGCCGAGGCGCGGCAGATCCTCGACGATGCGCTCCAAGGGGCGCTCAAGGGCATGGAAGAGGCGCTCGCCGGCGGCGACCTCACGGCGGGCGGCGCCCGTGAAGCAGAGGCGCGTGCCCTGGTGCAGCAGTATGGTCTACCCGAGGCCAAGCTCAACGATCTGGCCGCACGGCGCGCCGCAGAAGCGCAGCGACAGGCCGGGGAGAAGGAACGCCTGGCTGCGCAGAAGCGCGCCGTGGAAGAACGGACGACGCGCGTCAGGGGGCTTCTGGATAAGGCGGAGGCGGCCGCCGAGGCGGGCCGCTGGACGGCCCCTCCCGAGGACAGCGCCGTCGGGTATGCGCGGGCGGTCCTGGGCCTCGAACCGAAGAACGCCGAGGCCCTGCGCGTGATCGGCAGTGCCGTCGATGCCGTGGTCCATGAGGCCGATGGGGCGCTCGGGGCCGGTGATATGGCAACGGCCAAGGCCCGGCGTGACGCGGCCGCGAAACTGGCCTCCGACTACCAGGTGCCGAGCCAGGGCATCGCGAAGCTGTCCGACCGGATCGTCGAGGCCGAACGCCTGGCCCGTGAGGCACAGGACGAGGCCGCGCGCCTTGCTCGTGAGGCGCAAGAGAAGAAAGCGGCGCTGGCGGCCCGCGAAGGGAAGATCGAGGATCTGGTCGAAAAGGCCACTCGGGCCATCGCCCAGGACCGATTGACGGCGCCCGCGAACGACAACGCCGTGAAACACGTGCGCGATCTGGTCAGCCTGGATCCGGGGAACCTGGAGGCACAGGGTCTTGCTACCGGGGTGCGCGACCGCTACATTGCACTGGCCGACAAGGCCGTGGCGGACGCTGGCTTCGCGAAGGCCCGTGATCTCGAGCGACAGGCGGGGGAGATCGCCTCCGAGTTTCGCCTGAGCGTCGACCCAATCCGTGATCTCGCGGCCCGGATCACGGTCGCCCAGGACGGCAACGCGACCGCCGTGATCGAGGCGCGCGAAAAAGCCGAGCGCGATAGGGCGGCAGAGGACAGGCTGGCACGGGACAAGGCGGAGGAAGCCCAGGCGGAACGCGATCGGCTGGAGCGGGAAAGGCCGGCCAGGCAGCAAGCGGCAGAGGCGCAGGCGGAGCGCGACAAGCTGGAGCGAGAAAAGCTCGCTCGGCAGAAGGCGGAGCAGGCGGAACGCGAGAAGCAGGAGCGCGAAAC
>JACCXJ010000146.1 GCA_013697045.1 Gammaproteobacteria bacterium
CATCTGGCACACCCGCTCACCCTCACGGCGCGCCTTCTCGAAGTCGCCCCGGGCCAGGTGATACCCGCTCAAGCCGTGATGCAGCGGCATCTTCAAGAGCCAGTCCATGCCCCGGCGCCGCTCGTCGCACAGGGCGGAGGCCTCCGCGAAGCAGTCATGGGCGCGCACCTGCTCCTCGAGCCCCGCGTGGGCGTTTCCCAGGAGGATCAGGCTTAGGATCCGACCGGTTTCATAGCGCAGCCCCCACGCCTCGCAGCGACACTGCTCGCACAACAACCGCGCCCGCCCGAAATCAAAGATATACAGGTGCAACCAGGCCAGCTCCAACCTGAACAACATCGCCCAGAACGGGTGCGCATTTTTCTCCGCCATCTGGATCCCTGAGCCTAGGAGCCGCCACAGCTCGCCCCAGCGGCCCAGATAGAGCAGCGCCAGGGCGCGGTAGAACTGGTTCAGCATGTACTCGAAGGCGTCACCGGTCTCGAAGGCGAACTGCATGCCTCGTTCGGCGGCGACACAAGCGGCGCGATACTCCGAGCGCAGGAATTGAAAGCAGGCGTACTGGCTGCTGTGCAGGGTCATCAGCGCCCGATCGCCTGCCCCCGTAGCTGCTTCCAACGCCTCGGCAGAGGCGTCTACATCCTCCATACGCCAGTGGCGGAACAGGGAATGCCAATGACCGTAGACGCCGCGGGCATGGGCTCGCAATAAGCTGTCGTCGAGGCGGCGGCTCAGCTCCACGGCCTGTTCGGCGGTTGCCAGGCAGCGCTCCAGATCGGTCCAGGACAGCACGATGCTGAGATAGACCAAGGCCCTGATCTGGTATTCGACCCGGCCCAGGTCGCGCGCCAGGCCGGCGAGGAGGGAAAAGTCCTGGACCGCACCCTGCACGTCGTAACCCATGGCACGCCGCACCAGGGCGCGCTGCTCCAGGATCGCCAGCCGGGCATCGTCCCGTTCGGTCTCGGGCAGGTGTTCGACCCCCTGCAACGCGCGGGTGAGATAGGCGATCGCCTCGCGGTTGGCAAAACGCCGCGCGGCATTGTCCGCCGCCTCCCGGAGATAGCGCAGCGCGCGTGCATGATCCCGTGCCGCCTCGAAGTGCAGCGCGAGATCCGCGGCGATCTCGCCCGCCCGGTCGCCGTAGCTACCCTCCCCGTGCTCGGCGATACGCTGGTGGAAGCGGGCGCGCCGGGCAGCGGCGATGCGCTGGTACACGATGTCTCGATAGAACGCGTGGAGGAAGGCATAGCGTTCCGCCATCTGTCCGTTCGGGTACTCCACAAAGCCGCCCACCTCCAGGAATTGTTCTCGCCGCGCCAGGGCTGCGCAACACTCTTCCACCGTTACCAGGTCCTGCTCCAAGGCGGCCGCCACCTGCGCCGCCGAGAACCCTAGACCGGCCACGCTCGCGGCCTCCAGGGTCCGCTGCTCGCGCCGGCTCAGGCGCTCGATCTGCCGTTCGATCATCGGCCGCAGCTTTTGGGGCACGCCCAGTTCGACGGCCTCGAGGGGGACCGCCAGTTGCCATCGGCCGTCGATCTCCACCCACAATCCCTGTGTCACCAGGTAATTCAACACGTTGACCATGAACAGGGGATTGCCTTCGGTGCGCTGTCGGATCAGCCTCGTGAGGCCCGCCGGCGGCCTGCTCTCGGGGAAACGCGCCGCCACATAATCCACGATCGCCGCCTCCGACAGGAAGGCGAGCGGCAGTTCCGCACATAGATCGTGAAGCTGCAACTCCTGCTTGACGGTCTGCAAGGGATGGCGGTTTTGCAATACGTCCCCCGGGCGGTAGGTGCCGATGAAGAGAAACCGCGCCGGGGCCTGCCGCCGGGCCAGGGACGCGATCAGGTCCAGGGTGGCGTAATCGCTACAATGCAGGTCTTCCAGCACCAACACCAGCGGCATTCCGGCGGCCAGCGCTTCCACGACCTCGGACATCTCGCGCAGCATGCGCTCGCGGGTGGCGCCCAGGATCTCGCGTTTCAGCGCCTCGCGCTCGGCACCGCTCAACAGGGCGTGCATCTGCGCCAGCCAGGTTGGTGCATAATGGCGCAGCGATTCGATCAGACGGGCGCGCTTCGCCGTGCGGCATAGCCAGCCGAACGCCTCCAGCACCGGGAGATAGGCCTCCCCCGCGGCATACTGCTCCAGGCATTGGCCACGCGCGATCCAGGTATCGGCCTCGGCGAGGCCGGCCAGGAAGGCCTCCACCACGGTGGTCTTGCCTATCCCCGCCTCACCCGTGACGAACAGCACCTGACGCTGGCCGCGGAGCGCCGTGTCCAGATGGCCCCGCAGCTCGGCCAGCGCCGCCTCCCGTCCGACCAGACGCGCCGGCCGGGTGGCGCACGGCGAGCCTCCCAGGGGGGGCAGCTCCGGCGGCACGCCTGAGGCCGCCGGCGAGGCCGCGACCTTTCCGATGAAGCGGTAGCCCAGGCGGTGCCGGGTCTCGATGTAGCGGGGCGCCCTGGGGTCATCCTCCAAGGCCCGGCGGATCTCCTGGACGCACACCTTGAGCACCGCATCGCTCACATGATGGCGGTGCCAGACGGCCTCCAGAAGCTCCTCCTTGCTTACCAGACGCGCGGGGTTTTCCAGCAGATATCGCAACACCGTGAAGGGCTTCGGGGTGAGCGTGATCTCCCGCGCTCCGCGCCACAGGCACTGGTTGGCGATATCGAGGCGAAACGGACCAACGATCATGGGGGCTCCACCGCGGCCGTCCTGTTCAGAAGCTTGGCGTCTTCTTACCCAAATACTACCAAAATTTCACTGCTTTCTTATGACATCCGCGCGCCTCGCCGCCTAAGCTTGCAGACTGTCCCCACTCAGCCGAGGAGAACCCGATGCACCGTCATGCCCGCCCCCTTATCCTATTGGCCGCCTGCCTCGCGACGCCGAGCGTAGGTGTCAGTGCCGACCAGACCGCGGATGCGCATGCCCTGAGGGCATCAGGCTTCGCGGAGCGCGGTGACATTCGGCACCTGCCTGCGGCACTCAAGCGTAGGCTCATCCGGTTGGCGAGGCGGCCGCACTCCTATCCACCGCTCACGGTCTTTGCCGAAGCGCCCAAACCGAGTCGACTGTTCGGCTATTACCTGCTCGCTACCCACGGCTTCGAGCCCAATGTCTTCACCACGACGATACCGGGCATCAATGACGGTACGGCACCGACCGCCACCGGGCCCAACCACGACCGGCCCAGCCTCGCCGCCGTCCGCATGGTGGTGGAACCCAAGCCGGGCCTGCCGACGGATCCGAACGACCCGGGCGCTTTCATCGACATCTTCACGGATATCTCCGGCCTACTCGTGATCAACAACGAATCTGGCTGGTACGAGGGTTGGATGATCCACGATCTGGTGATGCCGCCCATCGCCGACCCGCGCACCGACGGCAGCGGTGCACAATTCGGCACGATGACCACGGAAGATGCCGCCGCCCTGGCCGCCTTGGGCAGCGGCCAGAACCTGCCCGGGCGTATCTTCACCAAGGATGGGCAGGCCGTGCATTTCCCGCACGAGGGCGATCTCTTCCCCGACCGGCAGACCAATGTGGTGCCCGTCCAGTTGAGCATGGGGGCCTATAACTGCCTGCAACAGGCTGATTGCCATTCATACTGGGAGTTCAATCAATATACCGATTGGGTGTTTCCGCAATACGAATTGCCATTCACCGGTGGTTTCGCCAATGAATTTTCCGAAGGGAAACTGGCCTTCCTGAGCTCGGTGGTGCCCGGTTCCGGCCCCTCCGGGACCGGGCCGCAGGGCCCGGGGCCGACCGGCGGCAACGACCCCAAGGTGGTGGGCGACGACCCGAACAACCCGCGCGACCCGGACCGCTTGCTGGACACCAGCCGGGACGACCCGGATCGGCCCATGGTGAACAACCCGGAGCACAAGGAAAAGCGCCTGCGTTTCATCCCGAGCGGCCTGGCCGAGGAGATCCTGCGGGATGTCTATGTACGTGTGAAGTCCTTCGAACCAGCGATCACCGATACGAAGCAGCGACTGTTTGACGCCTATGCCAAAGAGGTCGCCCGGGTCGACGAGAACAAGGATGGCATCCTCTCGGCCATCGAGGTGGACCTGGAGGACGAGTCCGATGGAGGTCAGTCCAATGAGCGATTGTTCATCCCCGCCACCCGGTTCAATCGCTTCGCGGTGACGCGCGAGATCAACGACGGCCTGCTCGCACCCCGCTTCGCCCCCAGCCAGCGCGCCTGGGTGTTGAACGGCGCTCTGCATCTGGTCTCGCCCCCGGTCAATGCCTCCATACCGCAGGACGACGACAATCGATGAACCCTGGATGCGCCGTTCCGCGCAAAACTAACTAAGGGAAATAGGGGTCACTCTCCGAGAGCGTGAACCATGCGAGCCGAAGCGCATGTGACAGCGGGGGGGATCTTCGATGCCTGTCCTGAGCCGGTCGAAGGGCGGCGATGATCTGCAAGGTGCCGTCGCAGCGGGGACACTGTTCCATATCGATCGAGCACCCGTTTGAGCAGCCGGGCCCAGCTGATACGGGCAGGCGCCGAGGGAGGGGGCGCATTACCGTGGTCCGCTGAGGGGGTATTGGCGTTCCTTTCTATGTCTAGGGCGTCGGCGATATAGCCTGCTCTTTCAATCACTCCTCCAGGGCCTGCTTCGGAACCAGCACCCTTCCACCAACCTTCAGCCGCGGCGGCCCTTCCCCGGGCTTCCACCAACTTTGCAGGGTGCCGTAGCTTACCCCAAGCATCTTCGCCACCTCAACCGGCGAGCAGGCAACGCGTGAACCTGTACAGTTGCTCACGGACTTTTCTCTTTATCTCAGATACCTACGTAAGAAATAGGATACGTGCGCATTGATAGGCAATTTGTCTTTGACAAATGCATGCGTGTAGGATATGCTATAACGTTATAGGAAATGATTATGATACTACCTGATTTGAAAGGATGGTGTCGCCTTTGGGCGCTACTAAGTATGTATTACTTTATTCCTCCCTTTCGGCCGCTGGTGTCAAGTTCCAAATAACATTTCCATGCTCCGTTGACAGTAAGAAACCCGCGTGAATAGTGTAACACCCCTTGGGAAACGTCTTGGCGTCTCGCTACCCCTTTCGGTGCCGCTCATTGTCCTGATCTTGTTGGCCGGGATCGGCATGTGGACGTCTTTCTACACGATTCCGGCCGAGTCAGAGGGCGTTGTGCTGCGATTCGGAAAGTACATCTATAAGGTCCCGCCGGGTCTGCATTTTAAGCTCCCGTTCGGAATCGACAGCGTCATCGCGGTAACGATTCAGCGGCAGTTGAAACAGGAGTTCGGCTTCGCCACCCCCGACTACACCAATCCGGATCAGGTGGGTACCGAGCCAGCAAAAGAAAAATCCATGGTCACGGGAGACCTCAATTCCGTGCTCGTCGAGTGGATCGTGCAATACCGTATCACCGAGTCGGAGAAATACCTGTTCGCGGTGCGCGAGCCGGGCCGGACGCTACGAGATATCTCCGAGTCCGTGATGCGGGAGGTGGTCGGTGATCGGACGGTCGACGAAGTCATCACGGTTGGGCGGCAAGATATAGAGATAACCGGCCTCCAGCGGATGCGCGAGATGGCGGAGCGCTATCATCTCGGCGTTTCTGTCGACCAGGTGCAGTTGAAGAACGTAAATCCGCCGGAGCCGGTACAAGGCTCATTTAATGAGGTGAACAGGGCGCAGCAGGACCGGGAGAATTCCATTAACGTGGCCAACGGTGAGTACAACAAGGCCGTGCCCCGCACGCGCGGCGAGGCAGACCAGAAAATACGGGCGGCCGAAGGCTACCGGTTTAAACGGATCAATGAGGCTGAAGGCGATGCCACAGCATTCAACGCGGTGCTCGAGCAATTCGTCAAGGCGCCGGAGGTGACCCGTGCTCGCATCTACCTCGAAACGCTGGGGGATGTCCTCCCCCAAGCAGGGCAGAGCGTCATCGTGGACGAGTCGGTCCAGCAAATACTGCCGATGCTTCCTTTTCCGTCACGGCCTGTAGAGGGAAGACAATGAGATCTATGCGATCGCTCTCGATAGCAGCCGTTATCGTAATAGGGTTCGTGTCGTTTCTATCCGTGTACACGGTCAATCAGACGGAGCAGGTGATCATCACGCAGTTCGGGAGACCCGTCGGCGAGCCCATAACTAGCGCCGGTCTGCACCTCAAGCTGCCGTTTATCCAGCAGGTCATTCGCTTCGACCAACGTTACCTGGCGTGGGATGGGCCGATGGTTGAAATGCCGACCAAGGACAAGACCTATGTGCAAGTGGAGACCTTCGCGCGCTGGCGCATCAAGGATCCAATGCATTACTACCTCCGCCTCCGGGATGAGCGCAGCGCGCAGTCCCGGCTCGAGGATATTTTGGGCAGTGAGACTCGCACTGCTATCGCCAAGCACGAGCTGATAGAAGCCGTGCGCACCGACAAAGCGCGCCAGCCGCTGCTAGACCAGAGCCTGACTGGAGCGTCGACGGGCGTGGGCACGCTCGGTGTGTTGCACCCGATCCGATACGGGCGGCTGGAAATAGAAAAAGGCGTCATTGACACCGCGGCCCAGAAGCTCGGGGAGTTTGGTATCGAGCTCCTCGACGTACGCTTCAAGCGAATTAATTACCACCCGCAAGTGCTCGAACGCATCCACCAGCGCATGATTAGCGAACGGCTACAGATCGCCCAACGCTTCCGTTCCGAAGGAGAAGGCGAGGCCGCGCGTATCTCGGGCAAGAAGGAGCGCGATGTCAACGAGATCGAGTCAACGGCCTACAAGCGTGTGCAGGAAATCCGCGGAGAGGCGGACGCCAAGGCCACGGAGATCTACGCTAACGCTTACACGCAGCGGCCTGAAGCGGCCGACTTCTACCGGTTTCTGAAGAGCATGGAGACCTATCGTAGGATCATCAACAACGACGCGACGATTGTTCTGTCAACCAACAGCGATCTCTTCGCATTGCTCAAGCGCATTGAGCAGAAAAGCGGAGACTAGACGCCTAGTTACACAGAAACAAATTGTTATCGCCACAGTTGCAATGGCGGGGCGGGTGATGTAGCGGCACAAGTGCTGCCTCCTAGGCGCGCCCAGCAGGGCCAATTCCTGGCCTGCGTTCCCCATCGGCCTCATCGCCCGCTCCGAGAGCACCCCTTGCTGACCCCGCCACCCCGACCACCTCACGGAAGAAGCACACCGCTGCTCGGGTCCCGACAACCCGCTAAGGTAGCCGTTGACGCGATCCGGTCGAAGCAGTGATATACGAATACCAGCAGCTTGCCGAGCAACTCGAAATAGGCACGCGCGACTTTTCGGAAACGACAAGCTGTTTTTCGTGTATTATTCCGGGTGTGTTTCATCTTGGTCATCCCTATCGGTGTATTTCGTGTAACGCTCCTAATCCTCCTCATGCCTCGTCAGTTTGACGATGTCCGTGATTGTGTCGACGCCGCGCTCCGGCGTGTCGGCAAGCGCATCGTGCTGGCATTGCCGCTCGCACTCGGCAACCCCGTGCCGCTGGCAAACGAGTTCTACCGGCGCGCGCTGCGCGAGCGGTCGATGGAGCTGAAAATTTTCACCGGCTTGAGCCTGCGCAAGCCGCAAGCGTCGGGCGAGCTCGAACGCCGCTTCCTCGATCCGTTCGTCGCGCGGGTCTTCGGCAACTGCCCGGAGCTCGACTACGTCGCGGCCGTGCGCGCAGGCCAGTTGCCGTCCAACATCGAAGTCATCGAGTTCTTCCTCGAGCCGGGCGCCTATTTGGGTAACGCTTACTCGCAACAGCATCACCTCAGCGCCAACTACACGCATGTCGCCCGCGAGGTGCTCGCGCACGGCGTGAACGTCGTTGCGCAGATGATCGCAAAGCGGGTGAGCGACGGGCGCGCGGAATACAGCCTGAGCTGTAACCCGGACGTGACCGTCGATCTGCTACCGGAGCTCGACGCCGCCCGCCGCGGCGGGCGCGAGATCGTCACCATCGGCGTTGTGAATCGCCATCTGCCGTTCATGTTCGGCGGTGCCCAGATCGCGGCGAGCGCTCTGGATTTCGTCGTCGAGCATTCGCGCTATGACTATGATCTGTACTGCCCGCCGAACCTCGCCATCGGCACGGTGGACTACCTGATCGGACTGTACGCCAGCGCCCTGGTGAAGGACGCGGGCACGCTACAGATCGGGATCGGTGCGGTCGGGGATGCGATCGTCTATTGCCTGCAGCTGCGCCATCAGTACAACGCCACCTGGCGAAGCGTCCTCGACGACTGTCGCGTGCGTGAACGGTTCGGTCCGCAGATCGAGCACATCGGCGAAACCGAGCGGTTCGAGCGCGGCCTCTACGGCTGCACCGAGATGTTCGTCGACGGCTTTCTGGACCTATATCGATCCGGGATCCTCAAGCGGCGCGTCTATGGCCATGCGCTCGTCCAACGACTGCTCAATGAAGGCAAGATCACGGAACGCATCGACGCTCGCACTCTCGAGCGGCTACTCGAGGCGGGACTGCCGCCGCTCCTCAATGCAGCGGAGTTCGCGTCCTTGCAGCAGGTGGGCGTAATTGCGGCCGAGTGCAGATATGAGAGCGGTTGCATCCGCACTCCACGGGGCGAGTGGCTGGCGGCCGATCTGTCGGACGCGGTGACGCGGGAACGGCTTGTGCACGAGTGTCTCGGCGCGTACCTGCGCGAAGGCGTGCTGCTGCACGGCGGCTTTTTCCTGGGGCCCAAGGGCTTCTATGCCGCGCTGCGTGATTTACCCGAAGCCGAGCGGCGGCTTTTCAACATGACCGGCGTGGGCTTCATCAACCAGCTCTACGGTGAGGACCCGGCGCGGCGCATCGCGCAGCGCCAGCATGCGCGCTTCATCAACACGGCGATGATGATGACGCTCACCGGCGCGGCGGTTTCGGACGGTTTGGACGATGGGCAGGTCGTGAGCGGCGTCGGCGGACAGTACAACTTCGTATCGATGGCACATGCGTTGCCGGGCGCGCACTCGGTGTTGGCGGTGCGTAGTGTGCGCACCAAGGCCGGCCGCACGACCTCCAACCTCGTGTTCCGTTACGGCCACACCACTATCCCGCGACACCTGCGTGACGTGGTGATCACCGAGTACGGCATTGCAGAGCTGCGCGGCAAGACGGACAGCGAGGTCATCGCCGCGCTGCTCAACATCGCCGATGCGCGCTTTCAGGACAAGCTGTTACGTCAGGCACAGGCTGCCGGCAAGCTCCCACGCGACTACCGGATCCCTGAAGCTCACCGCAATAACACTCCCGAGGCCCTGGAGAGGGCGCTCGCGGGACATCGCCGCGCAGGGTTGTTCTCGGCGTTTCCGTTTGGCACCGACTACACAGCCGAGGAGCTGGTGCTGGCCCAGGCATTGGAGCGGCTGCGCGAGCGGATGGAAACGGCGGCCGGCAAGGCTGCGGCCGTGGCGATGGCGCTCCTGCGGCCGGGGATTTCGGCGCCCATGCGGCCGTACCTGCAGCGCCTGAGGCTCGACCGGCCACAGAACATGCGCGAAAGGCTGTTGCAGGGGCTGGTGGCGAACGAGCTCCGGGGGCTTCTCGGCTGAGACCAGTGTCAGAACACCTCAGGTGGCGCGCCGGCGTATCACGCACGGACCATATCTTTCTGCCATTTGTTTGGCTTCAGCGACTGATAACGCTATACTGGAACATAACATGGGCGGACCAATAATCATCGTCGGTGCGGGTCACGCCGCGGGACACTTGGTGATGAGTCTGCGCGCAGATGGCTTCTCCGGTTCGATCACGGTGATCGGCGAGGAGCCGCATGTTCCCTACCAACGCCCGCCTCTGTCCAAACAGTATCTGGGGGGTGAGGTAGGGGTGGCCAAGCTGTACCTACGACCGGTTGAGTGGTATCGCGATGCGGGGATTGATCTGATATCAGACACTGCTGTAACCGGTATTGATCGCGCGGCCAAAACCATCGCTCTAAGCGATGGGCGTACCTTGGAATACGATCAACTTGCTTTGACTACCGGTTCTCGGGTGAGGACCTTGCCGATACCGGGTGTAGATCTGCCTGGGGTTTTCTATCTGAGAACGATTCAAGACGTGGATCGCATTCGCGAACACTTCGTCGCCGGTAGAAGACTCGCCATCATTGGCGGTGGCTATATCGGATTGGAGGCGACAGCCGTAGCGGTCAAGAAGGGATTGGTTGTGACGGTACTGGAGATGGACACGCGGGTAATGAGCCGGGTGGTAGCGCCTATCATGTCGGAGTTTTTTGAGGACGTCCATCGGACAGCCGGGGTGGATGTTCGTACGAGTGTACGGGTTACAGGTATCGTGCGAAACGAGGATAGTCTGTCCGTGTGTAGCGATGACGGGGCGATCGTGGTGGCCGATTTGGTCATTATCGCGGTAGGAATCGTGCCCAATGTAGAGCTCGCCGCAGCCGCAGGTCTTCCCACCGACAACGGCATCTTGGTCGATGAATTCGGGCGCACCAGCGATCCGTGCATCGTTGCCGCTGGTGACTGTACCAATCACCCCAGTTTTATCTATGGCCGGCGGGTGCGTCTAGAATCCGTGCAGAATGCCATGAGCCAAGCGCGCGTTGCTGCGGCCGCTTTGAACGGCAAACCGAAGCCCTACACAGATGTGCCTACATTCTGGTCCGAGCAGTATGATCTGCGCTTGCAGATCGTGGGCCTGTCGCAGGGCTACGATGATATCGTAGTGCGCGGTGATCCTGGCGAACGCGCCTTCGCGCTCTTTTACCTAAAAGAGGGCGTACTCGTCGCCGTGGACGCGATAAACAAACCGATGGAGTTTATGCATTGCAGGAGGCTGGTCGCGGACCGGGCGCGGGTGGCACCCGATCAATTAAAAGACCCCGCTGTGCCCGTGCAAGATGCAGTGAGGCTGTAGTTATACTAGTCGATGACGAAAAGGGCGTTTATTTTTCTTATATACTCGGCCTCATGGACAACGAGACCGCGGCGGCGCACGGATCCGGTGTGAAGGCTAAGCTGGTCGCCGTAGGTTGACGGGGCGTTCCCGGCCACGGGATACCCGGCTCCATGTCGGACCTGAACGCGCTCTTTGCCCCCCGCTCCATCGCCGTGATCGGCGCCGGCCGCGAGCGCGGCTCCGTCGGCGGCGAGATCTTCCACAACCTCCTCGCGCACGCCTTCACCGGCCCCGTCTATCCGGTGAATGCGAAGGCGAAGTCCGTCCAGTCGGTGCGCGCCTACCCGAGCATCAAGGACGTCCCCGACGAGGTGGATCTCGCCGTGATCGTCGTCCCGCGCGACTTCGTGCAGAGCGTGGTGGAGGACTGCGGGCGCAAGGGCGTGAAAGCGCTCATCGTGATCTCGGCGGGCTTCGGCGAGACCGGCGAGGCCGGCGGCGCGCTGCAGGCGAAGCTGCTGGCCACGGTGCGAGCGTTCGGCATGCGCATGGTCGGGCCGAACTGCCTGGGCGTGCTCACCACCGATCCCGCCGTGCGGATGGACGCGACCTTCGCGCCCACCTGGCCACCCCAGGGGCGGGTCAGCTTCAGCTCGCAGTCGGGCGCGCTTGGACTCGCGATCCTCGACTATGCGAAGGAGCTCGGGATCGGCGTACGCAGTTTCGTCTCGGTCGGCAACAAGGCCGACGTCTCCGGCAACGATCTCATCGAGTGGTGGGAGACCGATCCGGAGACTGACGTCATCCTTCTGTACCTCGAGTCGTTCGGCAATCCGCGGAACTTCATTAACCTCGCGCGCCGCATCGCCAAGAAGAAGCCGATCGTTGCGGTGAAGAGCGGGCGCACGGCGGCCGGCTCGCGCGCGGCGAGCTCGCACACGGGCGCGCTGGCGGGCAAGGACTCGGCGGTCGACGCGCTTTTCGCACAGACGGGCGTCATCCGCACGGACACCATCGAGGAGCTGTTCGACATGTCGATGCTCCTCGCGAACGAGCCCGTGCCGGCGTCGAACCGACTGGCGATCGTCACCAACGCGGGCGGCCCCGGGATCATGGCGACCGATGCGTGCGAGAGCCGCGGGCTCGTGGTCACTCCGCTCTCCGAGGCCACCATGGAGAAGCTGCGCGGGTTCCTCCCGAGCGAGGCGTCCGTGAAGAACCCGGTAGACATGATCGCGAGCGCGAGCGCCGAGTCCTACGGCAAGGCGGTGCGCGTCCTTCTCGAGGATCCGCA
>JACCXJ010000178.1 GCA_013697045.1 Gammaproteobacteria bacterium
AAGTTCCAGAACAGAGAGTCATAACTGAATGCCGAAATGTGCTCCGTACAACAACACCATGAAGGCATTACCTGTATTAGCTCGAGCGCCCGGACGGCCGGCAGTGGATATTTCGACCACATCAGAAACATCTTCATATGGCGAATTGAGATGCCGTATTCCGAAATGGGGGTCTCCACTTAGCTGCAGTGACTACAAGATATTGGGGTCAGGGCTTGGCGATGATGTCCTTGAGGGTGCCTGTTGAGTATATACTACAGCTAAGTGGAGACTCCCTTTTCCGAAATAAGAGGAGGACGATAATGTACGTGCGGGTATTGGAACGCCTGGGACAATCACAAGGCATCGAAGAGCAAAAGCGAGGGATCAAAGAATTAGGGAGCCGTCTTGCGCTTGCTAAAGAGAAAATCGAGAAGCCATTCAATCCTTTCTTGGGCGAGGTCTTACCGCAAGGTGTACTAAGACGAGCGGGATTGAAAACAACAACGAGGGCGGACAACAAAACGCCGATGTTGATCCAAACTGCCCTGGAGCAGAGCCTCGTTCTCAGACCTTTTATCGCGACTAAGCTAACAGAAATAACTAGCGCGAAGAATTTCTTCCACTACGGGCCTGATCCCGTCGAGTTCAACTACAAATACCTTAAGTTACATAAGATTGTTATTCCCTTTGGATCCAAAGAAGAGAAGGAGTTACTAAAGATCCGCGGGTTTTACCACCGGAGAATATGGGCTCGGAGTGAATTGTCCGATTTCCTTCCTATTCATGTGGCGATAGGTTGCTAGGTTACGAAGCGGAAGGAGGACGAGCATGTACATCCGAACAAGCGGCGAGGCGGGTCTTGCGGCGGGCACTTCGGAATGGGCGTTGAGAAATGGGCCGGAGTGAATTTTATGGCAAGCCTTACATTATCGTTTTCCATTGAGGTCGGGAAATTCACTCCGGCCCGGTTTGTCCTGAGGTGCTGTGGACAAAAATGGGGTTGTCAGATTGCCTAATTCTTAACCAGAAGGAGAAACGTCATGTACATCTTGGTAGGTAGAGGACTCGGGGACGCTCCGTCGAGCACTTCTAGCAACTGTTCCGCTATTTGTTCCGGTATTCCGGCGGCCCGCTTCGACAAGCAGCCTGCCGACCTTCGACGGTTCTTACGAAGTCGTTCAAGGACCCCGCGGGATGGCTTGGGAGACTCGATCCCGAAAGCTGCTTAGCGCTGGCATCGATCTTCAACCGCATGTGTCGCTACAGGTTGTGGGGTCACGTACACCTTGTCCTGAAGATCGTCCCCGGCGAGGCGCCGCTGCGGGTCCCCTCACCTTCGCGGTTCCCGGCAGCACGCCATCCGTCTATTTCCTGAGTCCGTCTGGCAAGGCACTGCTCCAGGCACTGATGGCGACAGGTCGGTTCTGCATTGCGCGCGGCATCGGGGCAAGCCTGCACCGCCATCAGACCACACTGCGCGAGATCTCCGGCTCCGACAGCCTGCACATCTCGATCGGACCCGACGGCAACCAGTTTGATGCCCACGTCGACCGCTACTCGCCAGTACCCGACTCGCCAGGCAGCATCTTCTGTCCCAATGATCTGTCCATCGCTGCCCTCCGTCACATCGGCCGCGAGGTCGTCCCCGAGTGGGTTCGCAAAAAAACGGGTATTCCGGGCGTGCAGCTGTTCCCTGATTTCGAGCTGACCCCGACTGTGCCGCGGCCCGAGCCTGCAACACGGCAGGAAGCAGGCCTTCCTCCGCCGCTCGTGGGAATCACGTGGCGCTTTTAGTGCGCAACAGAATATTAGGGCGGATCCAGCGTGCGACTAGTCAGTGAAGTTTGTACCGCCAAATTTGGGTAGAGCTCATGCAACAGGCTATCTCACATCGAGTCGCTGGTCCTTATACTGAACTGGCGGCAATGTACGATGCCACTTTGGGAGTTCCTTTTTTTGTTGGCACGCGCAGAGCTTTTGAAGAGCTTGTCAGGCGCTACGGGATCAATTTCCGCTCGGCGGCGGACATCGGCCGCGGCACCGGCCTTTTCGCCGGCTATCTGAGCCGACGCTGGAGTATCCCGACGTATGCCGTGGATCGGTCTCCCGCGATGCTTGCAATAGCCATGCTAAATTGTACCGGTTGTGAAGTCGGCTTCCTGCAACAAGACATACGCTGCCTGCAACTTCCCCAACCGGTAGACCTGGTGACCGCAAATTTTGACACCTTGAACTATCTTTTGAACGGTCCGGATCTACGGCAAACCTTCCGGCGGATCTATGTAAACTTGCGGGTTGGGGGCTACTTCATCTTCGATCTGATCACCCCTTGCCAGCCCCAAGACAGCTACTTGGTTCGCATGAGGCCACTTCCAGGATCTGCTTTTGAGCCTCGGCAACAGATTCTCTGGGACGGCCTGCGCCGTTTGCTTTTTACGACCATTGTCCTTCATAAACCGGGCGCATTCGCGTTAATCTCGGAATCGCACGTTGAACGCGCTTACAGTCCCTTGCAAGCAACCCGATGGCTAGGAACTGCACGTTTCTTGATCCGGGATATTCTTGATGCCAGAACGCTTCGTATGGCCACCGGCTGCCCGCCTAGAATCATCATTGTTGCGCAGAAGCCCCACGAATATCCGGCGAGATGTTGCCAAACGGGCGTGCACTAAAAGGAAAGAACCGCACAATTGGGTCGGAGTGAAGTATTTTGCAACACACCCACAGAAGAAATACAATGACCACTATTTCTACTAAATCAAATGAGGGCGCCCTCGTTATAACGTCGAATGATGGTCACCTTGACTCTGCATCGGCCGTTCTGGAGGTGAGTGCCACAAATCCGGAATACAACCAACCCGTGTTGCGTATCAAACAAGCAGGTGAACGCGGAGGTGCGGCCTCGATCAGGATCGACGGCCCGAATCCCGATATCGAGTTTGTCGAGACTAGTCTAACGGGTCTTGACCCCGGCGCCGGGAAGTTCGAGATTGCCGTTCAGGCGGACCGGCTCCAGATCAATGGGCGCAGAGCCGCGGTTAGCGCCGATGAGAAAGGCTTCGATACCATTGTCGTGTTTCAGCGGCCGGCAGCGGGTGGCAATATCGGTATCGGGTTCAAGAAAGCCAGCCAGTTTGGGAAGTTTGGAGAAGGACAGGGTGTCATCGCGATCGCTAATGCTTCCGTCCCCCCAACGGTGAATCTCGCTGGCGCTGGGATTTTGTATGTCGAGGATGGGGCGCTCAAGTATCGGGGTTCGAACGGAACGGTGACAGAGATCGCGCCGGCCTAGGGGCCTTCATCAAAGAGGGATCAAAGATGAGTAACGAAACAAGAGGCTCTGGTCAAAAAGTATCTTCTAGCGCTCAAGGCAACGCTCACTTCGTCTGGCCCCTCGGCAAGAGCCCCACGCCGGACGAGATGAACACGTCCTTCGGTCCGCGTATCGACGCCGATCGCTGGGACTTCCACGACGGCATCGACCTGCCCGCTCCCGTAGGCACACCCGTCCATGCCATGGCGGATGGCCTGGTGCATCGCGCCGGGCCGGCGGATAGAACGGGGTCGGGTCGGGGTTTCGGCTCAACGCATGTCCCCCTCCAAGTCTGCGATCCGACGGATGGAAAGAATGACCTGTTCCTTGTCTTTCTGCACCTCGACAGCATCGCGCAGGGTGTGCTCCCGGGTGCATCAGTGAACCAGGGGGACGTGCTCGGCGCGGTGGGTCAGGAAGACGCGACCTATCCCCATCTTCATTTCGAGCTCAGGAAAGGCGAACCCAAAGAAGATAACAGCGTTCACCCGCTGAACTACCTGCCCTACCTCGACACGGCGAACTTCACGCAGCTCCGTTTGGATCGCTGTAATTTCTATAGCGACAATGGCGACAAGAGGGCAGTGAGGCTTTGCTTTGCAGTTCGTGATCGGCGGGAAGGCGACTTGCAGGCCGTTGATGTGGAGTTGACGGGGGAGGGCGTCGCGCTCCGGAAGCTCCACGTTGACTTCGATGACCGGGACACCATCAATAGCGACAAGGGAGACGAACAGGCCTTCAAGAACCGGATCGCCGTGGAAGGCTACCAGAAATCCAATCTGAAGGGAGAGGGATTGACCGATCTGCATTACGGCGTGATCGTCGAAGACATTACTCCGAAATACGAATTTGTGAAACTCGAAGTCTTGGATGTTAACAAAGGGAAAACGGAAAGTCCTAAATTTCCTCTGCCCAAACTCGAGGCCGGCGAGAAACCCGTCAATAGTCGTGCGGCTTTTGAAGATGGGGAAACTTTTCCGCCCCCAGAGTGGGAACTGAGCGTCCTGTCCGGCAATATCTGCCGGCCGGATGAAGCCGCCGCTCTCACAGATGCACGGGGCCTCCTCTGTCAGGACCTCCAGAGTTCGCAAGGAAGACTTATCCGTGCAGGGTTGCGCTTCCCCTTGCCCATCCATCGCTTGCCCTCCCTCTCTATCCCCATGTCCTGGCGTCTGGGGGCGGATATCCAGCCCGCGGAACTGCAGATGAGCAAAGGCCAGGTCATTCATCCCTTGGCTTTCTTGGCAGGCGACCACTTGGTGGCCGCCGCCTGTCTGCGGAAGATCGGAGACGATGAATACGTCGCGGGCGTTTTGATTCGAAGCGCGGATGGCTTGTTCCGGGAAAGAATTGATGTGACCGAGGGGCAAATTTCCACGGATAGCCCGGTCAGGTGGGAACTTGAGCTGCTCAGATTAGGCACGCGGCAAACGACTGCCGTAGTGCGACTGAATGGCAACGTGGTGGTCCGTATCAACGGCGACACCACGGGCGTCGAGCCCGATACCAGTTGCGTGGGGATTTTGCATCGGCACAGCGGCTTACAGATAACGCTACACGTCGATCGATTACGCCTGACGGAAGCGCCGCGATAGACGGGGCCGTTGGCTGACGCGGATAACCAACGTTTCGGGAAGCAGCAAGTGCGGGGTGGGCGAATTGAAAATGGGGTCGGGGGATGCACTGAATTATCTGGCACGCAGGGCTAGCCAAAGGCTATCCCTAGCATGAGCGATGAACGCGTCACCTGCCATTCTCATTGTGTGCGAGCGTGACTCTCTTTTCCGCGAAGCGCTCCGTAATTTTCTCCTCGCGGCCGGGTATGCCGAAGTGCAAGTCGCGGCGACGTTACGGGAGGCTTTAACAAAGCTCCGTTGCCAATGCTATGGGTATATCCTGATCGGCGTTTCAATACCTTTTGCTCGTGGGCGACGACTGGCGGCGATAGCGCGACGACGGCAGCCCGAGGCAAAAATGCTATTCCTGGTGAGTGCACAAGATCAGCCTTTCGCCAGGAATGCATCATGCGAGTATGTTATCAAGGAATACGCCTTCTCGAACCTATTGGAGTTGATGTAGCCGAGGATGTTGACTATACTCAGTTACATTGAATACAATGACTAACGAGTTAGAAAGTAAAGCCAACATATTGTTCTGCGCTTGGTAGGGGGGAGGTTAAGGTGGGGGTTGAATATCATACAACCCACCGTCATCCCTACCTTCCCCCTAAATGGGGAAGGAGAAAAGAAGGGTATAGACGAATACGAAAGCAACGCAAGAGGAGCGTAACCATGAGTCACTCAGCCGACCTATACCAAGCTTTCTTCCATACCGCGGACGACGCCATCTTTGTTTTTGACGCGGCAACCAAGAACCTCGTCGACACGAATGCCCAAGCGCTTAATGTCACTGGCTATCGATCCGAGGAGATCACGGGGCTTGCCATCGATTGCCTGTTCCGGCCGCAGAACGGATTAAATCGTCCTGCCTTTTCCCGGAATCCAGATGAGACAGGCAGGTTATGTGGGTATAGCCTTCGATTGGTCAGGAAAAGCGGTGAGACTATTGCCGTAAATGTGAGCATCACTCCCGTTAAATGGGGTGATGCAGACTATCTCTTTGTGACTGCTCGTACGACGAATGCTGCTCTCTCTTGCGTCAGTTCTGCCACGGAAAACAGTGCTGCATGGTCCGAGCACGAGGGTTTTCCGAGCATCATCGGCCAAAGCGAGAAGATCCACGGGGTCTGCCGGCTCATCGGTTCCGTGGCAAAGAGCGAGGTCACGGTTTTGATTCAAGGCGAAAGCGGGAAAGAGATCGTCGCCAACGCGATCCATGCACACAGTCACCGCTGCCGAGGTAGCTTCGTGAAGGTGAACTGCGCGGCGCTGACGGATACGCTTTTGGAAAGCGAACTCTTCGGTCACGTAAGAGGCGCTTTCACGGGCGCGATCCGGGACCGGCGTGGACGGTTCAAACAGGCCGAGGGTGGCACGATTCTCTTGGACGAGGTTGGCAGTATGCCGCTCTCGGGACAGGCCAAGCTACTCCGGGTCCTGCAGGAGCACGAGTTCGAGCCGGTTGCAGCTCCGTGACCACGCGGGCCAATGTCCGGGTGATTGCCGCGACCAATGCGGACCTCGCAAAAGGAGTCGCCGACGGCGTATTTCGTGAGGACTTGTATTACAGACTCAATGTCTTTTGTATCCCGCTGCCGCCGTTGCGCGACAGGAAAGAAGATATCCCGCTTTTGGCGCAATACTTTCTTCATCAGTCTCGTCATGCTATGGGCAAGAAGATTCGGGCTATCCGCCCCGAAACCCTCACTCTGCTGATCGAGCATAATTGGCCAGGAAATGTGCGGGAACTCGAGAATGCGATGGAGCATGCGGTCATCGTTGAAAAAGGACAGGAAGTTCTTCCTTCGAGCCTGCCCAGCAATCTCGTCAAGTCTCACGATGACAAAGCCTGTGAATGCTCGGGCAACCCTGGGTTACGGGAAAGACTGAACCTCCTCGAGAAGCAGATCCTTCTTGATTCGTTGCTTCGCACCAACGGGATCAAGAAACAGGCAGCGATGATGCTCGGTATCGATCCGAGGAACATGCCCTATCTGCTCCGAAAGCATCATTTACATGGCGGCCTTCGGCCAAATTGAATATGTAAGTTAGATACGGTCTCAATCATCCCGGTAGAAGGGTCGAGGTTTGGAATGCCCACGTGTCCCTTCCTCATGCAAGATCGGCGTGAATCGGTTGAACAGTTCAGCGATCGCGGACCAACCTGGCCTTGAGCGAGTTGGGCAGCGAGCGCTTCATCCATTACCGGCGGCTCGGTGAGGCCATGGGGGTCCTGACGGAACGGGTCCCGCACACCCATGGCGTGCCTGGGCGTGTGGCGCTTCACGCAGGCGGAGATCCGGATCGAATGCCTGCACTTGTATGAACGCGAGGGCGGTTGCTAATGCACGGGCGGGTGCTCACGATGGCCGACTGTCCTGCCGATCTCGCGGCCCTGCGCGAGGGCCGTCCTCGCTGCCGGCGATGCCCGGAAGGACCGTCGTTGCCGGCACCGAACTCGCTCAGGTTGAAACCGAACTACCGCTTGTCGTAACTGCTCGGAGCGGTGCACGCCCACTGACGAGCTTCGAGCCCATTGGGTCGACCGTCACCTCGCTCGCGGCGTCGAGGGTGCCGGAGCGGAACTCGCTGGACGAGATATGGCCTTCGCCCGGCCCGGAGGCTCATCACGAACCGGCAGTCATCGGCCCGGCGGAGCATCCGCTGGCTGATGATGACCGGGCCGATGCGATCGAGCTCAGAACGCCGACGCCGCGTCGCCCAGAACGTCAACCGGATGCTGGACCAGATCGCGCCCCTGACCTCGGGCATGCGCACCGTGATCGATAGCGTGGCGCACGATCTGCGGGGTCCGTTGACGCGCATCCGCGGCCATATCGAGCTGGCGCTCGCGGGCCCCACCGACGCCGCGGCCTCTCGCGATGTGCTGGACCTCTAAGCCGTCCGCCGAGGACAAGGCGCTCCGGATCCAAGACGACATCGCCCAGATGTCTAAGAAAGGCAGCCACTGGATCCGGGGCAATCGCCAGTTGCTCGCCCAGGGGCTTGCGAACCTCGTCGACAACGCCATCAAGTACACCCCGGAAGGCGGGCGGATCGGCCTTCGCGTGTGGACCTCCGGCGGTGCGACTGGCCTGGAAGTGTGGGATACCGGACCCGGTATACCCGAGGCGGATCGGGCCCGGGTGCTGGAGCGCTTCGTACGCCTGGAT
>JACCXJ010000199.1 GCA_013697045.1 Gammaproteobacteria bacterium
CGTTCATCCAACACCGACACAAGCGATCGGTACTTCGACTCGATCTGCTCTACCGTGGACGCAATCTGCATCCCGCTTTAAAGCACATCTCTCACACTTTATTAAGTTATTTCTGCGCGATGCCTAACGAGGCTTCGCCTCAGACCGACGTACGTCGTGGGCTTGACCGGTGTTGCATAATAGCTGGAGAGGCTCGCTGTCCCACGCAGTGGATGGTGACTTCCGAGCGGATGGGAACGGGCGGTATACGGTCAATGGACCCTCGTCATGGCGTATACAGATCGCTCTTAAAATAGATGTCCCGCGAATGGCGCAGCAGCACCACGATGACGGCGGCTACGGGTAATCCGAGCAATACGCCGACGAAACCAAATAGCTGACCGCCCGCGAGCACGGCAAAAATGACGGTGACTGGATGCAATCCTATACGCTCACCGACCAACCATGGCGATAAGACGAAACCCTGTATCAGCTCGGCGCTAACGAACACCGCCGCGACATACGCCAGATAGATCGGATCCTGAAACTGGACTATCACGGCGACCCCGGCGATGGTGATCCCGACAACAAAACCGAGGTACGGGACGAAGCTCACCAGCCCGGCCATCACCCCAATGGAAAACGCCAGGTTCAGGCCGACTAGCCACAAACCGATGGTGTAGATAATCCCTAGCGCCAGCATCACCATGAGCTGGCCCCGCAGGAATCCGGCCAGTACCTCATCGCATTCTCCGACCAGCTTCACGACGACGGGTTCATAACGGCGCGGCAATAACTGGCGAACATGCGCGACCAGCAAGTCCCAGTCCCGGAGCAAATAAAACGTCACCACAGGGACCAACACGGCATCGAGCAACCACGCCAGCAGAACCTGGCCTGAGATCGTGACCCGCCTAATCACTTCGCTCATGGCGCCGGCCAGCTCCTGCCAATGTCCCACCACCACTCTCCTTATCGCTTCCGAGTCGAAAGACGAATCGTTAAACAACGGCGAAGCCAGCAACTTAGGCAAAAGCCACTGCTGCGCCCATTCAATCGCGAGCGGTAGATTGGAAATCAATGTCTGTAGTTGTTGCTCGAGGATAGGCACCAGGAAAACCATCAACAGGAGACCCGACAAAGTCAGCGTGGCGAAGACGGTAACGACCGAGAGCGTACGGGATATTTTCAGCGCTTCTAGACGGTCCACCAAGGGATCGCCCAAGTACGCGAGAAACGCGGCCACCACGAAAGGCGTCAGCACGGGGCCGAGCAGATACAGGACCCATCCAAGCGCGAGTACGCCAATCAGCAAAAGCCAGCGCTGTGAGTCGCTCATCTTGAGCTCCTCACCGAGCGCGTCATTCTCATGTTGAGGCCGATCCACGGGGTGCGCTTGGGACGGCCTAAAAAGATCGTGTAGTGACCAGTTCTTGAACATTGTTGTAGCTGTTAGGACCCGACCGGCGCCTACGGTAAAAGCGTAGGTATTAGGTCTTTTGCGGACCCCGGTCGCAGACTTGCCGGGGCACGCTGGTGGGGACCATATATATCCCGGATATATATCCCGGAGATTCTGAGGACCTTGCCGCGTTACGGTGCCGGCTCACGCCCGACCGAAGAGATCCAGCTGCGGGGTAGCCCTCACCGGGGGGAGGAACTGCCCGGTGTCCAAGGCGTGGTGAGAGCGGCTGAGGCCGACGCGCCGGCAAGCCAGCTCGAAGCGCCTGCGTAAGAGCTCTGCCATCGGGCCGGTGCCGCGCATGCGGGTGCTGAAGCTCGGATCGTTCGGCGCGCCGCCCCGCATGTCGCGTAATCGGCTCATGACCCGCTCGGCCTTCAAGGGCTCGTTGCAGGCAAGCCACTCCTCGAACAGCCCCCGGACCTCGTGCGGGAGGCGCAGCAGGACGTAGCCCGCGTAGCGCGCGCCGTGCGCGGCCGCCGCCGCGAGCACCGCTTCCATTTCGGCGTCGTTCAACGCCGGGATCACCGGGGCGAACAGGACACCCGTCGGGATCCCCGCCGCGCTCAGGCGTTCGACGGTCGTGAGGCGCCGCTCCGGCGCCGCTGCGCGCGGCTCCATGCGGCGCGCGAGTCCCCGGTCCAGGGTCGTCACCGAGACGAACACCTCGACGAGCCCCGCGGGCGCCATCTCCGCCAGGAGATCGATGTCGCGCTCCACCAGCGCGGACTTGGTGACGATCGAGAGCGGGTGCGCAGATGCTCAGGACCTCGATGATCTCACGCGTGATCCGATAACGGCGCTCGATCGGCTGGTAGGGGTCGGTGTTGGTCCCGAGCCCTATGTGCCGGCACCGGTAGCCGGGCCTGGCCAGCTCTGTCCGGAGCACCTCTGCCGCATTCGGTTTGGCGTACAGGCGGCTCTCGAAGTCCAGCCCCGGCGAGAGGTCCAGATAGGCGTGGGTCGGGCGTGCGTAGCAGTACACGCAACCGTGCTCGCAGCCCCGATAGGGGTTGATAGAGCGGTCGAAGGGGAGGTCCGGCGATTCGTTGAAGGACAGGGCGCTGCGTGCGGTCTCCTCCGTGACCGAGGTGCAGAGGGGCGGTGCCTGGGGGTCGTCCAAGCTCCAACCGTCGTCGAACGCCTCACGGCTGTCGGGGAGCCAGCGCGGGTCGGCGTTGCTGTGGGCACCGCGTCCTCTGCGGTGACCGGTCCTCAAAGGCGTCATGTCCGACGCCGTGCCCGAGGGCACGGCCACGCCGCACTTCCGCGCCGCCGACTAATGCAGGCTCGACACGGCGCGCTGCGCGTGGATGCGACGCTCGCGTACCGCCTCGGCGTCATCGGCGTGGGGCTGCATTTCCAGATAGCGATCATAGTCCAGAACGGCGGCCCGGAAGCAGGAAAGGCTCTCATAGAGGTAAGCCCGATCCCGGACCTCGTGGGGCTGATGCGGATCGACGATAAGGGATTTTCGCACTATTTCAAGCGCCCGCAAGGGGTCACGGGCGGAGGCATAAATGACCTTGAGATTCCGCAACATGCGAAGTAGTATCTGTTTTTTTCCCGCGGCCGAGAGAAGGCTCGTCACTTCGATGCGGCTCGCCTTGTGCTCTGGGAGGACCGATTCCAAGCGATGCTCAAGGTCTTCCGGGCTGAGGGATTGGCCGCCGAGGAAAGGGTCCAGCACCACGTCCCCGGCACGCACGGTGAGCTTGACCAGGAAGTGGCCGGGAAAGGAGACGCCGACGAGCGGCAGACCGAGACGCTGGCCCACCTCGAGATAGATGACGGCGAGGCTGATCGGGATACCGAGCTTGCGTTCCAGCACGTCGTTCAGAAAGCTGTTGCGCGGATCGAAGTAGTCCTGGATGTTGCCGGCGAAACCCTCCTCGTCGAACAGAAATCGATTCAATTCTAGGATGATGCGGCCGGGGGAGAATGGCCCGCTGAGCCGCTTGCCGATGGTTTCCGCCATCCGGTCGAAGCGGGCCAGATAGCGTGTCACGTCCAGCGCAGGATATTCCGAGCTCGCTATCAGTAGCGCCGCCTCGGCGAGGTTCAGGTCCTCCTCCGGCTGCGCGACCAGGTCCGCAAGGCGTCTATTGGTTTCCTGCTGATGGTCCATACTTAGCGTCCAGCAATAAAGGTTCCCAGTCTCGCGTGCCACCCGGCAACTCGGGCCGGCTCCCTGGTCACCAGGCCCATCTTACCGCCGATCTGCGCGTGGCCCGAGGGCGACTCGGCGCAGATACCAGGCCGGCGGACATCACCGGGAACGCCTCCGGCGCAGCGCGGGGAATGAACTCCTTCGAACCCCGGGTGTCCAGGATGGTGTGTTTCTTGTTAGGACACTGCGGTAAGGCCAGTGTATCCCGTCAGGCGACTGTGGGAACCCTGACGACATCGAGACTAAGGTCTCAGATCCATTATGAAGGAAGCGTCATGAACAGAGTACGCCGGGGCGAGATGCCCGGCAGGTCCGCCCTCCGGGCCTTGATATTCGACCTCGACGGCACCATCGCCGACACCGAGGAGGTCCATCGCCGGGCCTTCAACCAGGCCTTTGCCGAACACGGACTGTCGTGGGAGTGGTCCCCGGCGGAGTACGCCGGGCTGCTCTCGATCTCCGGCGGCCGAGAGAGGATCGTGCAGTATGCACGACAGTCGGTACCGCCGCCGTCCCATGGGGCACAGCTCATCGAGCTGGCCCGCAGGCTCCACAGCGCCAAATCGGCCCACTATGCACGCATGCTGGCGGATCAGCGCGTCCCGCTTCGGCCCGGTGTGCTACGTCTGCTGAACGAAGCCCGATGCAGCGGCATCCGTCTCGCTATCGCCAGCAGCACGTCGCCGGCGAATGTCCGGGCCGTATGCGATGGCAGCCTCCCCGGCGACTGGGCCGACTGGTTCGATATCGTCGCGACCTGCGACGTGGTGGACACCAAGAAGCCGTCTCCGGCCGTCTACTGGTATGTGCTCGAGCACACGGGTTGGAGGGCAGGCGAGTGCGTCGCCATCGAGGACACCCCGAACGGCAATCGTGCTGCGCTCGGCGCGGGTCTCGCCACCGTCATCACCACCCATGCCTTTACCCGTGACGGTGACTTCGACGGGGCGTCGCTGGTCGTGGACGGTCTGGGCGACCCTGACCGACCGTTCGAGGTCATCGCCGGCAACGCCTACGGCTGTGATCACCTCGACGTCGGGCTGCTCGGCCGGATCGTCTCCGCGGCCAAGGCCTGTGGCCCCGGGCACGTTACGTTGGCGAGGCCACCGGCGACACGCCGTGGCCGCGTCGTAGCTGTCGCTGGGGCTACCAGTACGGGCTGAACCCGAAGGGGTAGCGGCGCCAGTAGTGGTAGGGCCGGTAACGGTAAGGGTAATAAAACGGGTCGTACCAATACGGGTCGGGGTAATAGCCGTAAGGGGCGGCAAGGCGCACCGGCCACAGATACAGGCGCTCGCTGCGCACCGTCGGGTAGCTGTAGGGCTTTTCGCCGATGTTGCGCTTGACCACTCCCTCGACGACGCCGTAGACGGTGACCTCCCGATCCGCCGCGTACACCGCGGGGTCCAGAAATCCCGGGACGCGGGCGAAGAAACGCCCCAGCGCCACGTCGTCCGACACCGGGCGGCCGTCATCGCCTAGCGGCTTCGAGACGACCTCCACCCAGGTGTCGTCGGCCTTGTTCTCCACCGATGCGATGACGCCGCCCCAGCGGACACGCTTGCCCTTGGCGCTTTGTGGGTCTTGCTGGACCTGGGCGATGCTCGGGGCATCCAGCACCGGCTGGCGGATCTCGATCGGGACGCTGCTCTGGCAACCGGCCAGGACGCATGCCACCGACAAATACAACCCTCTGGTCCACATAGAGCGTCCCTGCGGGCGCTTCGGGTGTTGAAGGGTGGGGGGGGGTTATTTGATCTTGCCTTCCTTGTACACCACGTGCTTGCGCACCACGGGGTCGAACTTCTTGACCTCGATCTTCTCTGGGTGCAACTGCTTGTTTTTGGTGGTGGTGTAGTAGTGCCCGGTCTTGGCGGACGAGTTGAGCTTGATCTTGTCACGCATGGTGGCCTTACCTCAGACCTTGATGCCGCGGCTGCGCAGATCGCGCAGCACCTCGTCGATGCCCAGTTTGTCGACGATGCGCAGGCCCTTGGTGCTGATCCGGAGCCGCACCCAGCGCCGCTCGGTCTCGACCCAGAAGCGGTGGTTCTGAAGGTTGGGCAAGAACCGGCGCCGGGTCCTATTGTTGGCGTGAGAGACGTTATGCCCGGTGACGGGGCGCTTTCCGGTGATCTGGCAGACGCGCGACATGGTGTATCCCCAAAGGCGAGGGTGCATTCTACACAAGGGGCCGTGATCCGCCAAGCAAGCCGCGTGGGGCGGGATCACATGAGGCCGCGCTCGGCCATCGATGTCGCCACGCCATCGCCGATCACGAGGTGGTCGAGGACCCTCACCTCGATGAGCGCCAGGGCGTCCTTGAGCCGCGCCGTGATGGCCCGGTCGGCGTGGCTGGGCTCGGCCTCCCCGGAGGGGTGATTGTGCGCGAGGATCACCGCGGCGGCATTGAGCACGAGGGCCCGTTTGACCACCTCGCGGGGATAGACCTGCGCGGTATCGACGGTGCCGCGGAACATCTCCTCGCAACTGATGACACGATGGCGGTTGTCGAGGAACAGGCACAGGAAGGCCTCGTAAGAGAGGCCCTTCAGGCGGTACATGAGATAGCTGCGGGTGGCCTCCGGCGAGGATAAGGCATCCGCGCGATGAAGCCGCGCCTCCAGATAGCGGCGGCCGAGCTCCAGCGCCGCTTGGACCTGCGCGTACTTGGCGATGCCGATGCCACTGGCTGCGGAGAGGTCTGCACGACCGGCGTCGAGGAGCGGCGTCAAGCCGCCGAAGTGCCGGAGCAACTCGCGTGCGAGATCGACCGCCGTCTTACCGCGAACGCCGGTGCGCAGGAAAACGGCCAATAGCTCGGCATCGGACAGGCTGGCCGGGCCACGCAGCAAAAGCTTTTCCCGTGGCCGCTCGTCCTCGGGCCAGTCGCGGATCGCCATGGTCACCTCCTTGTTGTCGCTGGGCCCCCAGTATAGGTAGGCTCCCCGACGGGGTAAACCAGCGGCCCGTGAATGCCCTCGCGCTCGCCGTCGTCCACACCCGCATCGCGTTGCACACCCGCACGCAAGGGACCATGAAGTTCCGGACCGAGGCCAGTCCCTTGGCGAGGCTCTGCCTCATCGCGTTTCTGGTCGTCGGCCTGACGGCCGTCCACGCGGCCTTCCTGCTATACCGCCTGTACCGGAGCGAAGAAGGCCCGCCGCGCCGATGCCGCGACCTCGGTAACCGAGGACGAGGCGCATGCGCGTGAGAGGTTGTGAATAAATCGTCGCGAGCCAGTAACCAGTAGCCCCGATGGAACGCAGTGAAATCCGGGATCGGTATTTCCCGGATCCCGTTGCCGCTTCATCGAGGCTCGCTGGCTGAGTTCAACTGGACGGTCAAGACTCGCACTCCCGCAGCGTCTCGCGGGCGGCTTCGAGATTGGGCGAACCGAGCCGGGTATAGATCTCCACCGCGCGCCGGGCGAAGGGCAGGGCCTCGGCAGCGTTCCCCTGCCGCACCAGCGCCTTGGCTAGGCGGCGGCAGTCGCCGGCAATCAATTCCTGGCGGCCCACCCTTTCGGCCAAGGCCAGGGCCTCGCGGGCCAGGGTCTGGGCCTCCAGCCAGTCTTTCCGGTCCAGCGCCAGCTCAGCCAGCTTGCCCGTGCAAACGGCTACGCCCTCGTGGTTTCCGACCGCGCGAGCTATCCGCAGCGACTCGCGATAATGCCCCTCCGTCGCCTTAAGATCGCCGGAGAACCACTCGACGTCGGCCAGCTCGTTCAGAACGCTGGCCACGTCATCGCTCTCGGCGGACAAGCTGCGGTGCAGTTCGAGCGCCTCGCGGTAGTTGGCGATGGCGGCGGGGTAGTCCTTCTTCAATTGGTGACCGAGGCCGCGCAAGCGGATGGGGAGGGCGCGCTCGCGGGCGCCTGACTGCGCGCTGTACCAGTGCGCCTCCGCCCGGTCGGCCCAGCTCAGCACCTCATCCGCCTGTCCCCGCAGATTGTGAACCCAGCCCGCCTGATAGGCCCGCCAGCCGGCCTTGTCGTGATCGCCGGCCGCCACGGCCTTGGCTTCCGCTTGCTGTTCGAGCGACAGCCATTCATCCCAGCGGCCCGTGAAATCGAGGAAGTCAACGAGCGCAGCGCACACGGTTTGGAGCCGCGGATTCGGCCCGGCGAGGAAGAGCGGCAAGGCGGCGGCCACGGTCGGCCAGTTGGCCTCGATCACCCGAAAGCAGTCGTGCTTCTGGTAGCCGTTCTCCACGATCAGCGCATAGGCGCGTTCTTCCAGCCGGCTGCCGGTTTCCGCGACGACTTCGGGCCGTTTGCGCCGCAGGAACTCGGCGACCATCGGCACCAGGACGAAGCGGCGCTCCTCCTGGTCGGGGACGACGAGGGAACGGTTAGCGAGCGTGCGCAAGGCGGTCTCGACCGGCTCTTCGCTGAGCCCGGTCAGCTCGGCGATGTGCTCCACCTTCGCTGGCAGGGTGAAGTAGGTGAGGCTCACGAGGACGCCCGTCTCTTCCGCAATGAACTCCCGCGCCAGGTCCCCGAAGACGAACTCCAGCGGGTCATTATCCGACGGGCAGTTGCGCAAGAAGGAGAGCGCATCGGTGAAGGTGCGGCAGCTTCCGCGCCCGATCTGCCCAGCCACCCAACGCAGCAGCAGCGGCTTGCCGCCGGTCTGCGTGTAAAGGGCCAGGCGCTCGGCCTCGCTGGTCTTTGCCAGCAGCGGATTGTGCCGGGCGAGGTCGGCCAGGGTTTCGAGCGCGGCGGCCTCGTCCAGTTTTTCCAGGATCAGGAGTTCCGAGCCGGAGCCGATGCGGCGGCGGCTGGTGAGGATGGCCTTGCACCCCTGCGGCAGTCGCTTGACGAAGGTGAATAGCTGATCGTGGTCATCCTTGGTCAGCGATTCCAGGTTGTCGAGGATGAGCAGCGCCTGCGCGGGACGGAGGGCGTCGAGCAGGAGCCGGATGCGTTGGTCCTCCGGTGCCTTCGCGATCTCCGGCCGCCCCAGCTCGCGGGCAAGCTCGTTTAGCATTTCGAGCAGCCCCGGCAGGATGAAGCCAGTGAGCTTGCGCTCGCCGTCCTCGTCCAGCTCGCGGTCTTTTACCGACAGGAAGACGATGCGCTGAAACTGGCCGAGTGGGCAGTCGTAGGCCGCGCGCACGGCGAGCGAGGTCTTCCCCATCCCACCCGGCCCGTCGATGAGCGCCCCCCAGGTGCGGTTCTCCGGGTCGAGGGCCTCGCGAATCGTTTTCAATTCCTCTGCCCGGCCGAAAAAGGGCTGGAGGCTGGGGAGGTTGTTGGGGATGGAAGCACGAGGCCCCTCGCCGCTTCCCGCGGTGCCGGCGGTGTAATGATCCTTGGATTTGCCTTCGTTCAGGGCGAGGCGTTCGAGGATGAGCGCGGCGGCTTGCTCCGGCGGTTTGTCGTCGAGCTCCACGAACCCGGCGGCAGGGCTCAGCCCATCGGCTTCCGCGAAATCGAACCGACACGGCATGACGCGCTTGCCATCGGCGTTGGTGAGTAGGCCGTAGATATGGAGCCATTCCCAGCCGGTCCAGCGTTTCTTGTCGTAGTCCCGGCAGAGCACCGGGACCACGAGATCCGACTGTTCGCCGTAGAGCTTGGGCAGATAGATACCAAGGTCGTGGCGAGCGAATTCGGCCTCATGGAACTTGTCGTAGAGGATCGCTGCCTCACCGAAGCGCTCCGCAAGTATGGCTGCAACCTGGGCGACGAAGTCCCGTTTTTCTCCCGCGAAGGAGAAGGCGGTACGGAAGCGTTTGGCACTCATCTCAGCGGACATCGCCCAATCTTCAGCAGATAGCCGAGCGCGCGTCCCCACCCGCAAATCCGATCGCAGAGCTGACGACTCGTTGCATCTCAAATGTCCGGTTTGGGCAGGCGCGAGACCAGCTCGTCCCACGCGATTACCACACCCGCCAGCACGCTGACCGGGGTCGTGCCCGTCAATTCCTGCATTACGGGCTCACCGTAGCGGCCGTCCACCAAGCGGAAGGCGGTGAGCATCCGATCGGTCGGGTGGACGAGCCAGTATTCCCTGACGCCAGCCCGCTCGTAGGCGTGGCGCTTGAGCAGGTAATCGTGGCTCGCGCTGGCGGGCGAGAGCACTTCCACGACGAAATCGGGAGCGCCGCGCACGCCGCGTCGATCGAGCTTAGCCGCATCACATACGACCAACACATCCGGCTGCACCACCGTGTCGATCTCTTCATCCTCTTCATCGAGGTTGTCCCGCTTGGGCAGACGCACGTCCACCGGTGCGATGAAGGCGCGGCAGGGTTTTCCCTCCAAGGCATGCCGAAGCTGGAAGTAGATCTCCCCGGCGATGTCCTGATGCTCCAGCGTCGGCGCCGGCGCCATGAGATGGGCCCGACCGTCGATCAGCTCGTAGCGGACATCCTCCGGCCAGGCGAGGTAGTCTGCGTAGGTGTGGTACGCGTTGTCACGCAGCGCGAGGGCCATGAGAAGCCTCAAATGCTTTCGGGGATCTCATTCTAGTCCCGCGTTCGGTTGGGCCTCAATCCCGATGCCGTGGCCCGTCGGTCGCCCTCCCGGTCCGTTCGCTGTCCTTGCCGGATCCCTGTATAGGTAGACCCTCCCAAGGGGTAAACTAACAGCCTGTGAATGCCCTCGCCCACAAACGCATCCTCTTAGGCGTCACCGGGGGCGTCGCGGCCTACAAGAGCGCCGAGCTGGTCCGGCGGCTCCGCGAGCATGAAGCCGAGGTCCGCGTGGTCATGACGCGCTCGGCCTCCTTGTTCATCGGGCCGCAAACGCTGGAGGCCCTGTCGGGCGAGCGGGTGTACTGCGAGCTATTCGACCCGGCATCACCGTCCGCGATGCCGCACATCGATCTGGCGCGCTGGTGCGACGCGGTCCTGATCGCCCCGGCCAGCGCCCATCTCCTCGCGAAGCTCGCCCATGGGCTCGCCGATGACCTCTTGTCCACCCTGTGCCTGGCCGCGACCGCGCCCATCGTGGTGGCCCCGGCCATGAACCGGGAGATGTGGCTGGCGCCGTCCACCCAGGTCAACCGCGCCATCCTGTTGGAGCGCGGGGTGCGCTTCCTGGGGCCCGGCGAGGGTGAGCAGGCCTGCGGCGAGACCGGGCCGGGACGTATGCTGGAAGTGCCCGAAGTCCTTGAAGGGCTTGCCGCCGTGTTCGAGCCGGCGCTGCTCTCAGGCGTGCGCGTGCTCGTGACCGCGGGGCCGACGCGCGAGGCGATAGACCCCGTCCGATTCCTCGGCAACCGCAGCTCCGGCAAGATGGGTTATGCCTTGGCCGAGGCCATGCGGGAGATGGGCGCGTCGGTGCTCCTGATCAGCGGTCCGGTCCATCTCCCTGCGCCTCGCGGCGTCGAGCGGGTCATGGTCGAGAGCGCCGCAGACATGGCGGCCGCGGTCACGTCCCGGGTCGTGGATTGCGAGATCTTCGTCGCCACCGCCGCGGTTGCGGATTACCGTTGCCGGGCGCCGGCCGGCCATAAGATCAGGCGCACCGGCGAGCTCTTGACGCTCGAGCTGGAACCGACCCCCGATATCCTGGCGACGGTCGCGGCCCGCCCCGCGGCGCCCTTCACGGTCGGCTTCGCGGCCGAGACCGAGGGAATCGATGGCGGGCTGGCCGACCTGGCCGGGAGGAAACTCGTGGCCAAGGGCATCGATATGATCGTCGCCAACCACGTCGGTGAGCCGGGGCAGGGCTTCGAGAGCGACGACAACGAGTTGCTGGTCTCCTGGCACGCGGGCGAGCGGTTGCTGCCGCGTGCCCCCAAGACCCGGCTGGCGCGTCAGCTCGTGCCGATCATCGCCGAGAGATTCCGTGCGAAAGGTCAAGCTCAAGGTCCTGGACCCACGTCTCGGGCGTGATTTCCCGCTGCCCGCTTATGCGAGCAGCGGATCGGCGGGCATGGACCTGCGTGCCTGCCTCGAGGCCCCGCTCTGTTGCGAGCCGGGGGCGACGCACTTGATCCCGAGCGGGATGGCGCTCCACATCGATGATCCGGGCCTCTGCGCCGTGGTTCTGCCGCGTTCGGGACTGGGGCACAAGCACGGGATCGTCCTGGGTAATCTGGTCGGACTCATCGATTCGGACTACCAGGGAGAGATCCTGGTCTCGTGCTGGAACCGTGGCAGCGAGCCCTTCGTCATCCTGCCGGGGGACCGTATCGCGCAGCTCGTGTTCGTGCCGGTCGTCCCGGTGTGCTTCGAGCACTGCGAAGAATTCGAGCCCAGCCATCGCGAGGCCGGCGGCTTCGGGCACACGGGCCGCTCATGAGGTCCGGCAGGGCCGCGGACCCAAGCCCGGGGCGTATTACACTGTCGGCGGTCTTCCAGCCCTGTGCGCCCCTGGCCGCTAGGAGGCGCTCAAACCAAATCATCGTCATGAGAAAAGGCACGCCATGATCCAGACCGAACCCGCCACCGATCGCGCCATTGCGATACCGGATACCGGCCAGCCGGTGTCCGATTCGATCTTCCGGGCCTACGACATCCGCGGCGTCGTGGGCGAGACCCTGACCGAGGAGGTCGTGTACCAGATCGGCCTCGCGCTCGGGAGCGAGGCCCATGAGCGCGGCCAGCCGCGCATCGCCGTCGCCCGTGATGGCCGGATGTCGAGCCCGGCATTCGCCGCGGCCCTGATCCGCGGCCTGACCGCGACTGGCCGCGATGTAATCGACATCGGCATGGTGCCGACCCCGGTCTTGTACTTCGCGACCCATGAGCTAGAGACCGGCAGCGGGGTCATGGTCACCGGGAGCCATAACCCCGGGCACTACAACGGGCTCAAGATCGTGCTGGACGGTCAGGCCCTCTCGGGAGAGGCCATCACCGCGATCCGCGACCGCATCCGCCGCGCGGACTGGGTGCGGGGCGTTGGGCGGCTCGAGTCCCAAGACATGATTGCGGCTTACCTATCGCGGATCACGAGCGATAGCCCGCCGGTCTCGGACGGGGGGCTCAAAGTGGTCATCGACTGCGGGAACGGGGTCCCCGGCATGCTCGCGCCGCAACTGGTGCGAGCCCTCGGGCACACGGTCACCGAGCTCTACTGCGAGGTGGACGGGAGCTTCCCGAATCATCACCCCGACCCCGCGCAGCCCGACAACCTCCGGGACCTCATCGATACGGTCAGGAACGAAGGGGCCGCGCTCGGGCTGGCCTTCGACGGCGATGGCGATCGGCTGGGCGTGGTCGACGGGAGCGGCCAGATCATCTGGCCGGACCGACAGATGATGCTGTTCGCCCAGGATGTCCTGTCGCGCAATCCGGGCGCGGAGATCATCTTCGACGTGAAGTGCAGCCGGCATCTGAAGCGGGTGATCGAGGAGCGCGGCGGCAGGCCCCTCATGTGGAAGACGGGCCACTCCCTCATCAAGGCCAAGATGAAGAACTCGGCGGCGCCGCTGGCGGGCGAGATGAGCGGCCACATCTTTTTCAAGGAGCGCTGGTATGGGTTCGACGACGCCCTGTATGCGGCCGCCCGGCTCCTCGAGATCCTGGTCCGGGACGGGCGGCCGCCCGCCGCGGTGTTCGGGGAGCTGCCGGGCGGGGTCTCGACGCCTGAGCTCAAGCTCGATATGCCGGAGACCGAGCATGCGGCGTTCATGGCCAATCTCGGGCGCGACGTCCCGTTTCCGGACGGGGAGATCGCAACCGTCGACGGGATCCGCGTGGATCTCCCCGATGCATGGGGGCTGATCCGCCCCTCGAACACGACGCCATGCCTCATCTTACGTTTCGAGGCCGATGATGCGGCGGCGCTGGGGCGCATCCAGGAGCGCTTCCGGGTCTGGCTCGGATCGGTCCGATCCGGCCTGCGGCTCCCGTTCTGAGCGCGGGGAGGGTCACGATATGACGCTCCAGTCCGCCGATGCGATGAGGATCGCGGAGGTCCTGACCGAGGCCCTGCCCTACATCCGGCGTTTCACGGGGCGCTCGGTCGTCATCAAGTATGGCGGCAACGCCATGGTGGAGCCGCGGCTCAAGAACGGTTTCGCGCGCGACATCGTTTTGATGAAGCTCGTCGGCATCCATCCGGTGGTGGTGCATGGGGGGGGGCCGCAGATCGCGCAACTCTTGCGGCGCATCGGGAAGGAGAGCACCTTCGTCCAGGGCATGCGCGTCACCGATGACGAGACCATGGATGTGGTGGAGATGGTACTCGGCGGGCTGGTCAACAAGGACATCGTCAACCTCATCAATCGCCACGGCGGGGCGGCGGTGGGGCTGACCGGCAAGGACGGCGATCTCATCCGGGCGCGCAAGCTGATCTTCACCCGCACCAGCCCGGAGATGACGGCCCCCGAGATCATCGACATCGGCCACGTAGGTGAGGTGACGAGCATCGACACCGCGGTGGTGGACATGCTGTTGCGCGGCAACTTCATCCCGGTCATCGCCCCGATCGGCGTGGGCGAGGACGGGCAGTCCTATAACATCAACGCCGATCTGGTGGCCGGCAAGCTGGCACAGGTCATGAAGGCGGAAAAGGTGATCTTCTTGACCAACACCGCCGGAGTGCTCGATGGGGAGGGCGGCCTGCTCACCGGGCTCACCGCGCTACGGGTCGCCGAGCTTTGCGCCGACGGCACGATCTCGGGCGGGATGTTGCCAAAGGTCCAGGCGGCCCTGGATGCGGTCCAGGCCGGTGTGCACAGCGCCCATATCATCGACGGGCGGGTGGAGCATGCCGTGCTCCT
>JACCXJ010000226.1 GCA_013697045.1 Gammaproteobacteria bacterium
TCGATCAGGACCACCCGGATCCCGGTCCCGCGGAGCTCCTGGCGCAGGGTGTCGCTCAGTGCCTCGAGGGCGAACTTGCTGGCGCTGTAGGCCCCGCGGTACTTGAGGGCCACGAGCCCGAGCAGCGAGCTGTTCTGGATGATGCGCCCCTGGCCCTGTGCCCGCATCACCGGCAGGATGAGGCGCGTCAGCTCGTGGGCGCCGAAGACATTGACCTCGAACTGCGCCCGCAGGGCCTCTCGAGTGATGTCCTCGAGCGCCCCCAACTGCCCAAACCCACCGTTGTTGAAGAGCCCATAGACCCGCCCCCCGGTGTGTACCAGCGTGGCCTCGACGGCGGCCCGGATGGAGGCCGAGTTGGCGAGGTCGAGTTGCACGGCGGTGAACCCCTCGGCCGACAGCCGTTGCACGTCTTCCTGCTTGCGGGCACTGGCGATCACCCGGTAGCCGCGCGCACACAGGCCCTGCGCGACCGTGTAACCGATCCCGCTCGATGCCCCGGTGACCAGGACGCTTCTGTCCGGTGTGCTTGCCATACGACCTCTCCGCTCTTTACCATGGCCGAGTTTCCATAGATCCAGGGACCCAGCCGCGGGCTGTCGCGGACACGGGCGTGTATCCCGCGCATGACCGCAAACGTCGCTCATGATAAACCGTGCCCTCCCCGTGTGGACGGGCCAGCCCGCGGCACCGGAGCGGACACGGGGGTCGGCAGAAGGGCGGACATGGGGGTCCACACCTACCGGCGTCCTTCCCGCGTGGGCGGGCTAACGCACGGTACCGGGGTGTCTCTGGGGTGGGCGGGGCTCTGCGCGCTCCTCGGCCTTTGGAGCCTTACCGTGGTGGCGCAGCCCGCATCGGCACCCGATCCGCGCTATGCCCTGTGTCCCCCCGACACCTCGATCCCACCCCGTCCGGTCTATGACAGCCGCAAGGGGCCGCCGGGCTTCGTCGCCGGTACCATTCAAGGCAGGGCCGACGAGGTGCGGGTGCCGGAGGTCGGGCGCTCGGTGCTCCTCGGTGGTGTGGAGCTGGTGCGCGACCGGCAGGCGGTCGCCGCCGATCTCTTGACCTATCGCCGCGATCGCCGCATCGCCGAGGCCGAGGGGCATATCCGCTACTGGGACCCGAGCATCTTCTGGAGCGGCCGCCATGCACTCGTCGAGTTCGACAGCGACCGGGCACGGCTGGTGGGCGGTGCCTACCGGCTCCCCGGCCGCCGCGCCCACGGCAAAGCGCGTACCGTCACCCACAATAGCCGCAAGGACGAGACCCGGCTCACCGAGGTCGACTATACGACTTGTGAGGCCGAGGTGCCCGAGTGGCGGATCGAAGCGCGGCGCATGAAGATCGACCACAAAGAGCAGTGGGGCGAGGCCTACCACGTGTTTCTGGACGTGTTGGATGTGCCGATCTTCTACACCCCCTATATCACCTTCCCGATCAGCGACCGGCGCAAGAGCGGCTTCCTGCCTCCGACCATCGGCAGCTCCAGCGATTCGGGTTTCGACTTCAAGCTCCCCTATTACTGGAACATCGCCCCGGAGATGGACGCCACCTTCGCGCCGCGCATCCTGGGCAAACGAGGGGTGTTGCTCGGGGGTCAATACCGCTATCTGGTGCAAAGGGGCGATGGTCAACTCGATGCCGAGTACCTGCCGGTCGACAGGGAGCGCCAGGACGATGCCCGCTGGCTGGTCGGCTACACGCATGACCAGTACTTCGCCGGCCCCCGCGGCAACCTGTTCGTCAAGTTCAACCGCGTCTCCGATGACAACTATTTAGAGGACTTCGGGACCAGCCTGGCCCTGACCAGCAGGCGCTATCTGGAACAACGCGCGGACGCGCGCTATTCCGGCGATCTGTGGAACGTCCTGGCGCGTGTGCAGGGCTTCCAGACGGTGGATGACACGATACCCGAGATCAACCAGCCCTATGATCGTCTGCCGCAGGTGTTTTTCAATGCCTATACCCCCCGGAGCGAAGGCGGGCCCAATCTCGATTTATTGACCCAGACCAGCTATTTCAGTCGCGGCGCGGGGCCCATCGGCGGACGCATCGACTTGAGACCCGTGCTCAGCGTTCCGTTCCATACGGCGGGTACCTTCCTGGAGCCCAGGCTCGCTGTGGAGTATACGCAGTATTTGCTCGACCAACCCGCCACCGGGACTACGGCCGACGAGACTCCCAACCGCGTCCTGCCGATCCTGAGCGTCGACAGCGGCCTATTGTACGAGCGCGACCTGGGCTTCGGCGGGCGATCGTTCGTGCAGACGCTGGAGCCGCGGTTTTTCTATCTCTATATCCCGACGGTCGATCAAGACGATCTGCCGATCTTCGACACCGCCCAGTACGACGTATCGTTCGCACAGCTCTTCCGGGAGAATCGCTTCAGCGGCCCGGACCGGGTGGGGGATGCCAATCAGATCTCGCTCGGCCTGACCTCACGCTTCATCGACCGCGATACCGGTTTCGAGCACCTGCGTGCGAGCATCGGCCAGAGCTATTATTTCGCCGATCAGGACGTTACGCTTCCGGGCGGCTCGGTCAATGACGATCCCGTTTCGGATGTGGTGGGCGAGCTCGTCACGCGCTTCACGAACGGACTGAGTGGCCGCGCCGACGTCATCTTCAACCCCAATGACACGAGCTTCAATCTGGGCCTCTTGGGCCTGCGGTATCTCCCCAATCCGAGGACCATCTTCAACGCCGAGTACCGCATCCGCCGCGACATCCAGGGTCTCGGTCAAACCGGGGTCGAGCAGACCGACGTGTCGCTGCGCTTTCCGGTGACGCCGGCTTTCAGCGTCGTCGGGCGCTGGCTGTATTCGCTCGACGGCGACGAGACGCTGGAGGGCGTGGTGGGCCTGGAGTACGAGAGCTGCTGCTATGCGGTCCGCACGGTGGCGCGCCGGTTCCTGAGCACGTCGACCGGGCAGTTCGACAACCAGTTGTTGGTGCAACTGGAGCTCAAGGGGCTGGCCGGGTTCGGAAGATCGACCACGAGCTTCTTGAAGCGTAGCATCCCGGGCTACGAGAACGACTTCTGATGGGATCGGGGATGTGGCACATGCCGTCGCGTGAAAAGACCTGCCCGCCGGACCGGCGTTCCGTGACCTTGCGCATGAGTGTTTCCGATCGCTTCAGGGGGCTTTCGCGCGCGCTCGGCCGGGTGCTCCTCGCGTCGCTCCTGCTCGGGCCGAGTGCGGTCGCGGGGCGAGAACCGCTCGATGCCATCGTCGCGGTGGTCAACGACGACGTGGTGATGGCGAGCGAGCTCAAGCGCATGGTGCGGCGGATCCAGAAGGAGCTCGAGCAGCGCGGCGGTGAGATGCCGCCCGATCGGGTCCTGAATCGCCAGGTCCTGGAGCGCCTGGTGCTCACCAAGATCCAGCTCCAGACGGCCCGGCAGACCGGCGTCCAGGTGGACGACGAGAGCCTGAATCGCGCCATGAGCAACATCGCCGCCGAGAACGGCATGAGCCTCGCCCAGTTCCGCCAGGCGGTCGAGTCGGAGGGCTACGGCTTCGTCCAGTTCCGGGAGGATATCCGGAGCGAGATCATGGTCTCGCGCCTGCGCCAGCGCCAGGTGGACAACCTCATCCATGTCTCGGAACGCGAGATCGACAACTACCTCGCGACCCAGGCCCGGCAGGAGAAGATCGACCATGAATATCACCTGGCGCAGATCCTCGTCGCGGTGCCCGGGGACGCGGACGCCGACAGACGCAAGGCGGCGCGCGACAAGGCCCTGGCGGCCCTGAAACGGCTGCGTCAGGGCGAAGACTTCGAGCAGGTCGCGATCGCCGTCTCCGATGACCAGGAGGCCCTGGACGGCGGCGATCTCGGATGGCGCAGGCCCGGCGAGATCCCGGCGATCTACGCGGGCGTCGTGACCTCGCTGCGCGAGGGCGGCGTCAGCGATCTCATCGAGAGCCCGAACGGCTATCACATCGTGAAGCTGATCGCGGTGCGCGGTGGCGGTACCGGGCTCGTCACAGAGACCCACGCCCGCCATATCCTGGTCAAGCCCGACGATCTGGTGAGCGCTGAGGCGGCCCGCGCCCGGCTCGATCGGCTGCGCGATCGGGTGCTGGCGGGCGAGGACTTCGCCGGGCTCGCGCGCCTCAACTCCGCCGACAAGCAGAGCGCCGCCAAGGGCGGCGATCTCGGCTGGATGAGCCCCGGAGACCTGGTTCCCAAGTTCGAGGACGCCATGACGGCGCTCGAGCCCGGCGGGGTGAGCGAGCCCTTCGAGACCGAGTTCGGCTGGCACATCGTGCAAGTCTTGGAGCGGCGCCGGCGCGACAACACCGTGGAGGCCATGCGCGCCCAGGCACGCGAGGCGATCCGCCGCCGCAAGGGGGAGGAGGAACGTCAGGCCTGGTTGCGGCGGCTGCGGGACGAGGCCTATGTCGAATACCGCCTGGAGGAGTGATGCCATACGGGTTGCGGTGACCGCCGGGGAACCGGCCGGGATCGGTCCGGACCTGGTGGTCAGGCTCGCCCAGGAGCGGTTCGCGGGCGGGATCGTGGCCGTGGCCGATCCCGATCTGCTCCTGGAACGCGCGGCCCTGCTCGGGCTCCCACTGCGGATCATCCCCTTCGAGCCCGCGGTCCCGCCTCCAGGCCGCCGGATGCTCGGTGAGCTTCGGGTCCTCCCCGTGCCCTTGCGCGTACCGGCCGCCTGTGGGCGTCTGGACCCCGCCAATGCCGCCTATGTCCTCGAGACCCTGGAGCGCGCCGGCCGCGGGTGTCTCGAGGGGGCGTTCGCCGCGCTGGTGACGGCGCCGGTCCACAAGGGGGTCATCAACGATGCCGGCATCCCCTTCAGCGGACATACCGAGTACCTGGCGGCGCTGACCGGCAGCGTAGAGCCGGTCATGATGCTGGGCGCACCGGGGCTGCGCGTGGCGCTCTGCACGACGCATGTGCCGCTCAGGGAGGTGAGCGCGCTCATCACGGAGGCGCGCGTCACAAGCGTCCTGCGGGTCCTCGTGCGCGACCTCCGCGAGCGCTTCGGGGTAGAGGCACCGCGCATCATCGTATGCGGCCTGAACCCCCACGCCGGGGAAGGCGGCCACCTCGGCCGCGAGGATGCCGAGCACATCGCCCCGGCCATCGCGGCGCTGCGTGCCCTGGGCCACGACATCGAGGGCCCGGTCCCGGCCGACACGGCCTTCATCGCGAGCCGGCTCGCCGGTGTCGATGCCGTGCTCGCCATGTACCACGACCAGGGTCTGCCGGTCCTCAA
>JACCXJ010000233.1 GCA_013697045.1 Gammaproteobacteria bacterium
CCTGCCCCGCCGGCGGAGGCGACGAGCCGCCCTTCGCCGCGCTTTGGACTTGGGCGGCGATCTGACTGGCCAGGGTATGGAGCACGCGTTCGAACTCCTCCGCCGATCCCATCCCGACCCCATAATAGAGTTCGCCGATCCCGGGATAATCGGACAGCGCCCGGTACTGTTGCTCGGCCCTCTGGTGGTCCATCACCCCCATGGGCGTCTTCAGGTGCATGACCCACAGCGCAATGCCGCGGTCGCGCGCCAGCTGCCGGATCCCGGCGAGGTCGAGGCCGGTGCTGGACAGCGGATCGCCGGCCTCGCGCGCGCTCGCATCGGTCACGAGCACGATGTAACGGGCATCGAAATCCGACCACGGGTTGCCCTCGATGGCATCCTTTATCCCCGCGAAGGCGTCTTCGACGAACTCGGCGTTGGTGACATCGGAGGCACGCAGGGCCCCGACCTGCTGGAAGAACCGCCGTGCATCCGTACCGGTGTCGAGGGTGGCGAAGTTCCTCGCCAGAAACCGCTCACCCGTGGGGGCAGCCAGATGGTCCCGGAAGGCGGTCAGACCGAAGCTCACCTGGCCGCGCAGGCCGGCGCCGGCGATGGCCTCGTAGACGCGCCGCGTGACGGCGCGGGTGCGCTCAATGTAAGGCCGCATGGACTGGGTGGCATCCACGACGAACACGATCCCGGTGCGGAAGGGGCGCGCCGCAGCGCCTTCGTCCTGCCCGCCTGCGTCGAGCGGCACGGAGGCGACCTCGAGCAGGCGCGCCGGCCGGTCCTGGAGATACAGGTCCTCGTGATGCTTGATGGGAACCAGGTAGAAGTCCTTCTCGATGTCGATGCGGGTGCCGGGCTGGATGGCGACGATCGGCGAGTCGGCGGAGGGGTCTCCCCGGATCGCCTCGTCATAGTAGCGCTCGTAGCTCTCCAGGTCGTTCTGGTCGATGAGGCGCTTGAGGCTGTCGCGATCGCGAAACAGGAGCACGCGCTCGCCGGACGCCGGGTCCTTGAAGGTCACGGTCAAGGCCTGGTTCCACGGGATCAACTGGCTCACCGGCGCAAACCCGGCCACCTTGCCATGGCTGTCGGGGCCGATCTCCAACCATTCCTGGCCCCCCGCCTCGCGGCGGCCATAGACGTAGAAGGTCGTGAAGGGCGTGACGGGTTGGCCGGCATCGGCAGCACTGCCCGGCTCTTTGAGCAGGCGCGTCCCGGGGCTCGCCAGGACGCGCTGATACAGGGAATGCTTGCCGGCCATCAAGAGCGGCTGCGGGGTCGGCAAGGACTGCACGTCCCCGCACGCGAGGACGAGCAATACGAGGAGGCCCCCGGCGACCGCCGGATGCCTGCGGCGCGTCGCCGGCATCCCGCTCAGCGCCACGAAAGGCGCAGGCGCTCGGCCTCCGCGTCCCCGGCGCGGGCCCTGGCATCCACCCAGGACTCGAGAGACTTGAGGCGTGCCTCTGCCTCGCCGTCGCCCTGTTCCGCGGCCACTCGGTACCACTTGAGGGCCTGCAGTGGGTCCGGTCTCCCGAGCAGGCTCCGGTCCTTGTCGAAGCGCACGGGGTCGTAGATCCCGGCGAGCACGAAGGCCGCCGGGGCATGGCCACGGCGCGCCGCGAAGAAGTACAAGAGATGGGCGTCCGCGATCCGTCCCCGTTTCAAAGCCTCACCCGCCTTGCGGAACACCGTATCGAGGTCCTCCTCGGCATTCGGGTCGCGCATGGTCGCGATCAACGCCCGGGCCTCTTCGCCCGGTCGATCGGCATCGACGCCGGCGGGCGCGACGGGCGCAGCAATCGACGGGTTCGACGGCGCTTTGGCCTGCGGTTCGACCGCTCCGGGTTCGATCGAGTCGGGCTTGATCGACTCGGGTTGGGTTACGCCTCGTTCGATCGCCCCCGGTACCTTCGCACCCGGTCCGGTCACACCCCGTTCCAAGGGAGAGTCTAACGATCCATCCCGTTCGAGCACGCCCGGTTCGAGCACACCTCGTTCGATCGAGCTGGGTTCGATTGCGCTGGGGTCCACGGCCCTGGGCTTGATCGCACCCGGTGCGGCCGGATCCTCCCCTCGGTTGCCCGAGACCAGGACGGCGATGATACCGAGGACGACGGCGGCGACCACGAACGGCAACGGTCCACCCAAGGCCGGCCGGCGGCGGGCGCCCCCGAATACCGGCTGCAACTGGATCGAGCCGCTGGGGACCGACCCGGGGGGCACCGAACCGAGCGGCACCGACCCGGGCGGCGCGATGCCGCCGCCTCGCGCCCGCTCCTCACTCGGCGGCTTCAGGGGATCCCTACACGCCACGGAGCCCATCCCCTGGTGACCGGTTGCCGGAGACCGACGCGCGGCCCAAAGTGCCGCAGAGCGCTCGCGGCACAGGGCCCGCGCCTGCCGCCATGATTCTCCGCATTGCTATGAACCTGTTCATTTTTATCACTCTCCCCGGGCCCCCTCCGGGCACCCGCGAGCGGGATCGCAAGATACGCCATTTCGGCGCCTGCGGCAAACCGCCGGGGCGGGCGCTGATTCCGAGATCAAGGCCGGACGGGGTGGGCGCCGAGATCAGGGCCGCGCCGGAGGCGGGTCGGGGCTCGGGGTCTGCATGCTCTTGAGCCGTTCGGACAGGAACCTGATCTCATGCGGATCCGTGATGCGCCCACTGTCGAGCAGCGCGCGGATCAGGAGCCTCGCGGCCTCGACGTCGCCGACATCCGCGAGCACGAAGATCCGCATCTGCTGGACCCAGTGCGGGACCTCGGGTCCGGTCGCATACCGAGCCAGGGCCTCGGCGAACCTGAGCGCCATCCTCTGGTCGTGCAAGCGGTGTCGCGCCACGAACACCCCGTGCGCCAACCACGGCCAACGCCGGTCGGGGTCCTCCAGGAAGCGCCGGTAGACGAACTCCAGGACCACGCGCTGCTTTGCTTCATCCGGCACCTCACCGTACAGGCGGGCGGCCGCGAGCAACGGGTATTGGGCCCTGGGGTCCAGGTCCAGGATGCGGCCGAGCCAGCCCACCACCTTGTCGTAATCGAGGTCTTTGAACGGCAGGCTGATCCCGGGCTGGTTGTCATGGGCCTGCAACCACAGCATCAGGAGGCGCGCCAGGGCCTCGGGGTCGCCCAGGGCCCAGAGCGCCAGACTTCCTGCGGACGGCGGGCTGGGTAGCGCGGCGGCGCGCGCCTCGGGTGGCGGCCGGAGTTGGTGCCAAAGCCCCTGAGCGCAGAGCCCGACGATCAATATGGCCAGCGCCGAGGGCGGGACCGAGTGCAGCGAACGCTCTTCGGCCATGCACGCGCCTCCGGATCAGAGGTTTTTCCGATACAGGTCAAACAGCCCGACCCCGATCAACAGGACCAGATAGACCGCCGTCTGCCCCGCGATCGGGACCAGATCGGCCCACGCCACGCCCTCGTACATGAGCCAACGGCTCTGGGTGAACCGGTACAGATCCGGGAGCACGAAGGCGATCCCCGAAACGACCGCATTCACGATCTCTTGCGACGGTTTCCCCGCCGGGACCAGGGGGCTCGTCCCCATGAGCTCGATTGCGCCGATCATCCGCGCCAGGATATAAAAACCGAAGACCGCGCTGAAAGCCGTGGTCAGGTGATGAAAAGAAAAGGTGCAGACCAGACCCACCGTGCTCACGATGATCAATTCGCACATGAGCGACGCGACCCAGATGGCGACCTGGAACGGTGTGGCGTATAACAAAAGCCCCGCGGCGATCGTGAGCGCCACGAAGATGGCGAGCGCGAGGAATCCGATGAGCTTGCCGAAATAATAGACGGAACGGGGGAAAGGCAGGGACAGGATGGATTCCAGGACCTTGTCGTTGAAATCGCGTACCACGCTCGTGGTCACGAAAAGCGCGACCAGGAACACGGAAAAGAACCGTAAGAACCCGGCGAGCAAGGCGCTCTTGGTCTCCGAGGCCTCGGTGATCGCCACCTCGCCGACGAGCTCGGACAACCCAAACGACGACACGACGACGATGCCGAGCAGCCATAGTATTCGGTTCCTCTGCGCCTCCCGCATGGTGAAAGCCGCGATGGTCAAGACCGGCGGCATACCATGGTCCTCCGGATCGACTCGAAGGGATTTACGCGAAGACTCTTGTACTATACCGTAGACGTGGAGCATTGACACCGGTGCGACCCGCCTCTCCCGAACTGGACGATCCGAAAAACGCCGTCGGAGGGACGCACCTCGAGATCCCGAGCGCAGTAGGTTTTTTCACAAACTCTCAAACCGCCGGTATCCCGTAACGCTCGATGAGCTCCGGTGGTAGCCGGTTGTAACAGCTCCGGATCTTCCCGACCGGGTTGCGCTCCAACTCGTCGGTGGTGCAGAAACGGATATCGAGCCTCATCTCTCGGCCCAGACGGATGTGCAGCTCTTCGCGGACCCTGTGGGTGTCCTCGGGATCCCGGTAACTGGGGGCCTTGACGATCCGCACCTCGACGCCCTCCAGATCGCGCTGGATGATCTGAATGTACAAGAGCTCGGGAAAGCCCTTGAATCCGGTCACCGCGTAGGTGCTCGGGATCAGCGCGCCGCTCTGCGACACGAGATAATCGTTCTGCCGGCCTTCGATGCGCTCGACGGCCGGGAACGTCTGCCCGCACGGGCACCGCTCCGTCGTCCAGCGCGCGATATCCCCCGTGCGGTAGCGCACCAGCGGCATGGCCAGGTTGTAGAGCCCCGTGGTCGTGATCTCGCCCGGCACCCCCGGCGGCACGGGCTCACCGTCGCGATCCAGGATCTCGTGGTGGGCGTAGTCTTCCTGGGCGTGCATGCGGCCCGCGCCGCACTCCAGGATCGAGGCGGCCCGTTCCCAGTGCGTGTAATGGTTGTAGACGCGGGTGCGCAAGACCGACTCGATCATCGCGCGCTGGAAGTCGTGCAGCATCTCGGAGCCGGAGATCACCATGGGGACATGCGCCTCCAGCCCCTCATCGCGCAGCAGCCGACAGAAGAGGTACATGGACGAGGGATAGCCGCGCAGGAAACGCGGACGGTAGCGCTCCAAGAGATCGCGATACAGGCGTGCCGTTACCGGGTCCAGACGGCCCGACGACATCTCCAGGGTCTGGATCACCCGGTGATATCGCCAGCCGTCGGGGTGGTTCAGGCCTTTGAGAGCCGCCTGCCGCTGCCCCAGCCGCCAGTGGCCGCCGCTGCTCCAGGCGCGCCAGAACAGCGCGAAGGCCGCCGCATTCACGCGCCGGTCCAGCAGGAACCGCAACGGCGAGGAGGTGGAACCCGAGGTGCCGGCCCACACCGCGCCGCGACTGAACCGACTCGTCGCGGTCAGATCACGCGCATGTTCCCGGAGGATGTCTTTGGTCAGGAGCGGGATCCGGCGCCATACCTCGTCGCGATCCACCCTTGTGGGATCGATCCCATGCTTGTCCAATAGCCTCCGGTAGTAAGGCACATGGGTATAGGCATGGGCGATCAGCCCTTTGCGGCGGGGGCGCGACCATGCGTCCAGACGCTCGGGGGACCATAACGGCGCCTCGCGCATGCGCCAATGGTGGGCGACGACCTGGAGAGGAGAGAAGTAATCGCGTACTCTGAACTGCATGATGACCCTCGGTATCTCACTGAAACGACGGGCTAGTGGAAGGTGCTAGGCCCGGCGCCACAGGCAAGATGTGAACCACCGCGGGTCGGCTGGGGAGTTTCGGCGGGCAGCGTCCCTGACCGGCCGAAAGGCGACGCGGACATTGCGCCCATCGCAGGCAGTAGGATCCCATGGGGATAACGTCCTGGCATGGGGATAACGTCCTGGCATGGGCGTCCTGGCATGGGTAGGACTCTGGACACAGGTGTCCCTGCCGTTCCCGGGTCACGCGCGCCTGCACGGTCCTGCGGGGAACGAGAAGCCCTCGAAGTAGAAAAAAGCGCCTGTAGCGCCGCGATACTTCTATCCGAACGTCACATGGGATGTCACATGGGATCGTGCACCCGCGCCCGCCGGCCCGCGAGACAGGATCGCCCTGCCGCTCAGACCGAAAACGAAGACCCGCAACCGCAGGTCGTCGTGGCATTGGGGTTCCTGATGACGAACCGCGCTCCTTCCAGGTCCTCGGTGTAGTCGATCTCGGCACCCATGAGGTATTGCACGCTCATGGGATCGATCAAGAGCCTGACCCCGTCGTTTTCGACCACCGTGTCCCCATCACCGACGGCATCATCGAAGGTGAAACCGTACTGGAAACCGGAGCATCCACCGCCCGACACGAAGACCCTGAGCATCAGATCGTCGCTGCCTTCGTCAACCATCAGCTCGCGTACCTTGACCGCCGCGGCGTCGCTGAACACCAACGGGCTCTCAAACTCCAACTCCAACTCTGATTCTACGGCACTCATAAATGGCAAATCCTCCAAGACTCAAACGATTTGGCGCGGTTCCCGGTCCGGCGGCCCGATCTCAACCTCGTCCGGCCGTTCTGCGCCCACCGCGGCACCGGTGGGGTCCAGGGCCAGGGGCGGGATCGGAGCCTCGGTATGGACGAGCTTTCCGTTGACCTCCGCACCCATCGCCATCTCCATGAGCCCGTAGTAGACATCGCCTTCCACCCGCGCCTTCGCGGCCAGCTCGATGTGCTCGCGGGCATGCACGTCGCCGAGCACCACCCCATTCAGGACCACATACGGGACCCGCACTTCGCCCTCTATGGTACCATGCTCGCTGACGGTCAGCACGGCCGACTCCGGTCCGTGGGCGCACACGCCGCCTTTGACGGTGCCATCGACATGCAAACCGCCCTCGAAGCTCATGTCACCCTGCACGCGGGTGTTCCGGCCGATCAGGGAATCGACCTTGGTAGGCTTGCGGTTCTTGCGCTTACCGAACATCCCAATAACTATATCAAAGAAAAACAGGGCACCCGCGGTATGGCAACCCGCCTAGTGTATCCGCCTCACGCCCGAGACCCTATCTCATTGTAGAGCATGCAGGACGCTCGTCAGGGCAGGAGGGCAATCTGGGTCAGTCCCAGGGTCTCTTCCAGGCCCAGCATCAGGTTCATGTTCTGGATGGCCTGCCCCGCCGCACCCTTGACCAGGTTGTCGATCACCGACAATACCACCACCCGCCGCCCGCCACCCACCCGGTGCACGGCGATCCGGCACACGTTAGACCCGCGCACCGAGCGGGTCTCCGGGTGTGCGCCGGGGGGCATGACATCGACGAAGGGCTCGCCGCGATAACGCTCGGCGCACAGCCCTTGGAGATCGGTTGCCGCGTCAATCATCTCTGCGTACAGCGTCGCATGGATACCGCGTATCATCGGGGCCAGGTGCGGGACGAACACCAGCTCGATCCTGCCCGCGGCATGCTCTTGGAGCGCCTGCACGATCTCGGGCAGGTGGCGATGGCCGGGCACACCGTAGGCCCTGAGACTGTCGGAGGCCTCGGCCATCAAACTGCCGAGCGCCGCCTTGCGGCCGGCACCGCTCACCCCCGATTTGCAGTCGGCGATCAAGCCATCCGCCCGCACGCTACCCGATTCCACCAACGGGATCAGGCCGAGCAGGACGGCCGTCGGATAGCAGCCGGGATTGGCGATCAGGCGCGCCTCCCGGATGGCCTCGCGGTTTTGCTCCGGCAGCCCATAGACCGCCAGAGGCAAGAGGTCCGGGCACGGATGGGGCATCCCATACCAGCGCTCAAAGGCCGCCGGATCGCGCAGGCGAAAGTCCGCCGACAGGTCCACCACACGCACCCCGGACTCGAGGAGCGCCGGAACGAGGGTCATCGCCGTACCGTTGGGCGTCGCGAAGAACACCACCCGGCACTCGGCCAGAACCTCGGGGGTGGGTGGCGAAAAGACCAGATCGACCCGGCCGCGGAGGTGGGGAAAGACCTCCGCGACCGCCGTGCCGGCCTCGGCGCGCGCGGTCACGACCCGTAACCGGACGCCGGGGTGCCCGGCGAGCAGGCGCACCAACTCGGCCGCGGTATAGCCCGTCCCGCCTACGATCCCGACGTCGATCACACCCCGCCCCCGCCCGGCGAGCACCCGCCTTGTCCGCACCGCAAGCCAGAAAAGAAAAAGCGGCCGAAGCCGCTTCAAGTCTCTTTTTTAGTTATTGTTCTAGCCCTATCGCGGCCGGGGATCGATGCGCACCAGCCACGAATGGGCCGTAGCATAGCGCGGTGAGAGGGCCATGTCAACGGGTCGTGCTGAAAAACTTGGCGCGATCACGATGTTGCAGCGCATTATCGACGGCGGCCATCTTCTAGTCATAGTGCTTGTGTTCGCGCCCGATACAGGTAGGATGGCCCGATCGGCGGCCTGTCCCAGGCCACGAGAGACCGGGCATGGACATCATCGACACCATCGCCTTGAGCATGGGCGTGGGCTGGGCCAGCGGCCTCAACCTGTATGCCGCGATCCTCACGCTGGGTTATCTGGGAACGACCGGCCACATCGCACTCCCTCCCGACCTTCAGATCCTCACCGATCCGCTGGTGCTGGTCGCAGCCGGCATCATGTATTGCATCGAGTTCTTCGTCGACAAGACCCCGGGCGTGGACACCGGCTGGGATGTCGTGCACACCTTCATCCGCATCCCGGCCGGCGCCGTGCTCGCGGCCGGGGCGGTGGGGGATGTCAGCCAGGCGGCCGAGATCGCCGCCCGCGGCGGCACGCTCGCGGCCGGCAGCCATGCCGTGAAGGCGGGCAGTCGCGTCCTCATCAACACCACGCCCGAGCCCTTCACCAACTGGGCCGCCTCCCTCTCGGAAGACCTCCTGGTCATCGGAGGGCTTTGGACCGCACTCCACCACCCGTCGGTGTTCCTCGCCGGCCTGGTGCTGTTTCTGCTGGTCTCTGCCTGGCTCCTGCCCCGCATCTCTTGGGGGATCAAGCGGGTCTTCCGGTCGATCGCTACCTTCTTCGGCCGCCGGGCGCCGAGGGATGCGGGCAGCCCGCCGGGCGGCTAGACCCCATATTAATATATTGGGGTCATGTTGTGGACCAAGGCCTTCCATATCATCTTCATGGTGACGTGGTTCGCCGGTCTCTTCTACCTCCCGCGCCTCTTCGTCTACCACGCGCTCGCCGCGGATCGGGTCAGCACCGAGCGCTTCGAGGTCATGGAGCGCAAGCTGTACTTCGGGATCACCACCCCGGGGGCCGTCTTGACCGTGCTGTTCGGGCTCTGGACCCTGGCCTACGATCTGGAGCACTACCTCGAAGCGGGTTGGCTGCACGCGAAGCTTGCGCTGGTCGCCATCCTGATCGGGTATCACGTGTATCTCGGCCGGCTGCTGGTCCTGTTTCGCCACGACCGGAACCCGCATGGCCACGTGTTCTATCGCTGGCTCAACGAGGTCCCGGTCTTGATCCTGGTCGGCGTGGTGGTACTCGCGGTCGTCAAGCCCTTCTAGCTTCTCAGATCTCCACCATCTCGAAGTCGTCCTTGCGCGCCCCGCAGTCCGGGCACACCCAGTTGGGCGGGACATCCTTCCAACGGGTCCCCGGCGCGATGCCGTCGCTCGGCCAGCCCTGGGCTTCGTCGTACATGAACCCACAGATCAAACACATATAGCGCTTCATTGCCATCCTCGCCGCCTCGACCTTCGAGATTCTCGCAGTTCTTGCGCCCCTGTAAAATAACCCCGCCAGTCAGTCATCCCTGAGTTCGAGCCGCCCCATGCCCTACCCCCTCCCAAGACGCGGTCTCTACGCGATCGCCGATGCCGTCTGCGACGAGCGGGCAGTGTCCGAGGCCATCGCCGGCGGCGCCGTGGTGGTTCAGCATCGGGCCAAGTCGATACCGTCCGACGAGCGCCGGCGGCAGGCCCTGGCCTTGGGACGGGTCTGCCATCGCCTCGCGGTGCCGTTCATCGTCAACGACGACCCAGAGCTGGCGCGCACGGTGGGTGCGGACGGCGTGCACCTGGGCCGATCGGACGCCGCCTACGCGTTCGCGCGCGAGGTCCTCGGCCCCACCGCGATCATCGGCGTGTCTTGTTATGACGACCTCGACCGGGCCTTGGAGGCCGCGGCGGCCGGCGCCGACTACGTCGCCTTCGGCAGCTTCTATCCCTCGATCTCCAAACCGGACGCCGTTCGGGCCGAGCCCGCGCTCCTCGGTCGGGCCCGGCGCAGGCTGTCCATTCCCCTTGTGGCGATCGGCGGGATCACGCCCGAGAACGGTGGCCAATTGATCGGAGCGGGGGCCGATCTATTGGCGGCGATCCGCGGCGTCTTCGGTAGCTGTGATCATAGGGAGGCAGACCCCAGGGCGGCGGCCCGGCGCTATGCCGGACTGTTCGAAGCGAACCACCCGGAAAAATTAACAGCTCTGGGAGCCCTCCATGTCGCGCTCTGAAGCGCTGTTCGACCTTGCACGGCGGGTCATCGCAGGGGGAGTGAACTCCCCCGTCCGCGCCTTCAAGGGGGTGGGTGGCACACCGGTGTTCTTCCGGCGCGGCCAGGGCGCTTACCTCTTCGACGAGGACGGCCGGCGCTACATCGACTACGTCGGCTCCTTTGGACCGCTCATCGCGGGCCACGCCCATCCCGAGGTCGTCGAGGCCGTGCGCGAAGCGGCCGGGAACGGGCTAAGCTTCGGCGCACCCACGGCGATCGAGACCGAGATGGCCGAGACCCTGTGCCGACTGGTCCCGTCGATCGAGCGCGTGCGGCTCGTGAGCTCCGGCACCGAGGCGGCCATGAGCACCATCCGCCTGGCCCGCGGTTACACGGGCCGCGATACCCTCGTCAAATTCGAGGGCTGTTACCACGGCCACGCCGACTCACTGCTCATCAAGGCCGGCTCCGGGGCCCTGACCCTGGGCACGCCCAGCTCACCCGGCGTGCCCTCGGCCCTGGCGCGCCATACCCTTACCCTCCCCTACAACGACTTCGACGCGGTGGAAGACGCGTTCGCCACCCTGGGCAACGGCATCGCCGCGGTCATCGTGGAACCGGTAGCCGGCAATATGAACTGCGTGCCGCCCGTGCCGGGGTTCCTGGAGGGGCTGCGGCGGATCTGCGATCAATACGGCAGCCTGCTCATCTTCGACGAGGTCATGACTGGTTTCCGAGTCGGACTCTCGGGTGCCCAGGGGCTCTTCGGGATCGGCCCAGACCTCACCACGCTCGGCAAGGTGATCGGCGGCGGACTGCCGGTCGGCGCCTTCGGGGGTCGCGCCGGGATCATGGCACGTCTGTCGCCTGACGGACCCGTCTACCAGGCTGGTACCCTGTCCGGCAACCCCGTGGCCCTCGCGGCCGGCCTCGCGACCCTCAGGATTGTCGTCGAGCCGGGCTTCTTCGAGCGCCTCAGCGGCATCACTCGAGGCCTGACGATCGGCCTTCGCAGGGCGGCCGAAGACCTCGGCGTCCCATTCACCAGCAACCAGGTCGGCGGGATGTTCGGCCTCTTCTTCAGCCGGGACGAAAGGATCACGACTCTCGCACAGGTCATGGCCTGCGATCAGGAACGCTTCAAGCGCTTCTTCCACGGCATGCTGCGCGAAGGTATCTACCTCGCCCCCTCCGCCTTCGAGGCGGGGTTCGTCTCGAGCGCCCACGGACCTACGGAGATCGCCGCGACTCTCGAATCGGCGGCAAAGGTGATGGCGGCGTTGTAACCCAAATAACGCTTCTGCGCACCACCGACCGCGGCTCCGGTGGGGGCACGCGGTCGGGGCGTTCGGATGGGAATTCCAAGTGCCCGCACGCCGGTGGCGCGCTGTGATCACCGTTCCGCGTTATCCTGAGAGGCGAGCAAGAGAGGAGCGCTCCACAGGATGGCTTCATCGCGCCCTGAGCCCAGATTGGTCCACGTCTTCATCGCTTCGCCGGGCGATCTGGCGGTCGAGCGGGCGCGTTCAAGGACGTGATCGACGAGCTGAACGGCGGCTTCGGTGACGGCGCCGGGGTGCGGTTCGTGGCGCTCGGCTGGGAGGACACGCTGGCCACGACCGGCCGCCGCGCCCAGGGCGTGATCAACCAGGACATCGACCGCTCGGACGTCTTCGTCCTCGCCCTGCACCGCCGCTGGGGCCAGGAGGCGCCCGACGCCGAAGGCTTTAGCTCCTACACCGAGGAAGAGTTCCACCGGGCGCTGGACCGCTGGAAGGAGACCGGCGCACCGGAGATCTTCGTCTTCTTCAAGCACGTCGATCCCCTCTCGATGGCCGATGCCGGCCCGCAGTTCGAGAAGGTACTGGCCTTCCGCAAATCGCTCGAGGATTCCCGGCAGGTGCTCTATCGCTTCTTCGAGGACGACAAGGCGTTCGCGGCCGAGGTAAACCGGCACCTCAGGGCCTACGCAGGGGCGATCTCCCCAAGGCCGACGCGCCGCTCGAGAAGGTGGTCTTGCCGCTCGAATTCATTGAGGCGGTCACGAAGGCCAAGTCGGAGGCCAAGGCCGCCCTCGAGCGCGCGGAGGCGCATCAAAAGCACGCCGAGGCCCAGGCCGCACAGGCCGACGAACTGGCGCTCGTGCTCGCCGAAGAGGCCGCGACAGCCGCCCTCGACGGCCGCGTCGAGCGAGCGCGCCAGACCTTCGCCAAGGCCCACGAGGGTACGACCAACCTCAAGGTGCTGTTTCTCGCCTACGAGTTTTATTTCCGCACCGGAGACCTGAAGGCCGCCGAGGACATGCTCGAACGCTGGCTCGCCATCAGCGGCCGCGACGGCCGCCGCCTACGGCAACCTCGGGCGCATCTACTTCACGCGCGGCGAGCTCGGCCGGGCCGAGGAGATGTACAAGAAAGCGCTCGCGATCGACGAAAAGCTCGGCGATCAATAAGAAGCTCGGTCGCGAGAAGGGCATGGCCATCCAGTACGGGAACCTCGGGCGCATCTACTTCATGCGCGGCGAGCTCGACCGGGCCGAGAAGAAGATCAAGAAGGCGCTGGCGATCGAGGAGAAGCTCGGTCGCCAGGAGGGCATGGCCGACCAGTCCGGCAACCTCGCGAACATCTACCGGACGCGCGGCGAGCTCAACCGGGCCGAGGAGATGCACAAGAAGTCGTTGGCGATCAATGAGAGGCTCGGTTGCCAGGAGGGCATGGCCATCCAGTACGGCAACCTCGGGCGCATCTACTTCATGCGCGGCGAGCTCGACCGGGCCGAGATGACGATCAAGAAGGCGCTGGCGATCGACGAGAAGCTCGGCCGCCAGGAGGGCATGGCCATCCAGTCCGGCAACCTCGGGAACGTCTACGAGACGCGCGGCGAGCTCGACCGGGCCGAGGAGATGCACAAGAAAGCGCTCGCGATCGACGAGAAGCTCGGCCGCCAGGAGGGCATGGCCAGCTGCTACAGCGACCTCGGGCTCACCTATCAGATCCGCGGCGAGCTCGACCGGGCCGAGGAGATGTACCAGAAGGCGCTCGCGCTCTTCAAAGCGGTCGGTGCAGCGCCCCAGGTGAAGCAGGTCCAGGCGTTGCTCGACAGCTTGAAAGAGGCTGGGGCGGAGCGATGAGGGATCCTCCGGCAGAATGGCGAGGTCAACACACCGATTCAGAGCGTTTAGCGGATTTCAGGGCCTCGCCAGCACCCCCGCCGTCCGATCCTCGCTCACGTGCGTGTACATTTCACCCCGACAGGATGTGGTGAGGGACGAATCGCATCGCTCGCGGAGGCGACGCCGGCGGCCTCGCATGGCGTTCCTCCGTCGTCGATCGCCATGTGTCCTTCACGGTGGTACCATCAGCCGCGCAAAGCGGTAATTTAAAGCGGTAATTTGATTAAAGAGCCATGGTGACGATCACCCGCACACTCGATGTCCCTGAAGACCGTACGCTCGTGATCCAACTGCCGGACACGGTGCCACCCGGTCCGCATGAGGTCGTGGTCACCATCAGTGAGGACACCGCCGGCCGGATCGCCTCGATCTCGAACGCCGAAGAGCTGATGCGCTTTGCTGGAACGGTCCGAAGCCTCTCCCGCATCGACGGACTGGAATACCAGCGTCGGATCAGGGCCGAGTGGGAATGAATTTCTTGCTCGACACGAATGCGATCATCTACCTCATCAATGGCCGCCTCGCCCTGGCGCTGCCGGATGGACGGTACGGGGTCTCCGTCATCACGGAAATCGAGCTGCTATCGTTTCCGGACCTGCGGCTCGACGAAGAACAACGCATCCGTGCCTTTCTTGCCGTCTGCGACCGCGTGGCCATCGACGAGCCGATCCGTGATCAGGCGATCGCGTTGCGGCGCCGGCATCGGCTCAAGATCCCCGATGCCATCATCGCGGCCACCGCCATGGTGGCCGATGCCGAGTTGTTCAGCAATGACGGCAAGCTGGCGGGCATTCCCGATCTGCGACTCAGGGCTGTTCCGATCGAGCCCGGCTAGATCGATGATCGGGTCGGGCTGACGGGCGCAATCCCGTCAGCCCGACCCGACAGGGCTCGCGGGCGAGATCGACTACGGCACCGAACACTACGGCACCGAACGGTTCGACGGCCCACGCGGCTCGACCGGCCTCATGGTGATGTCGGGATCACAAGGCGGCGCTCAGCCACAGGTTTTCCGCGCCGTCTCCCGCAGCTCTTCCGGGCTCACATCGCGAATATGCGTGGCGACCGCCCAATGATGACCGAAGGGATCTTCGAGCCGGCCGTAACGATCGCCCCAGAACATATCATCGATCGGCATCGTGAGCTTCGCCCCCGCGGCGACGGCGCGCGCGACGAAGCCATCGACGTCCTCGACCTGGAGATGGATGGTGACGGGCGATCCTTCGAGCGACTTCGGTCCGACTGAGCCCCACTCGGGGAATTCTTCGGCCAGCATGAGCGCGGAATCGCCGATGCGGATGCAGGCATGGAGGCGTTTTCCCTCCGAGCCCGGCAACCGTAACAGTTCTTCCGCACCGAACGCTTTCTTGTAGAACAAGACGGCGTCGGCCGCGCCGGCGCAGATCAAATGGGGCGTCACCGTGTGCATCCAATCGGGAACGGGTTTTACTTTCGGCATGATCATCTCTCCTTCTGGTTTCGGGTCGGGAGTCGGGCTTCCGGTCGCACTCGACCGGTCGAGCCGACGGTCTACCTACGAGTCGAACGAGGGAAACCGAAATCGACACGATCGAAAGCATGTCCGCAAACCTGCCACATGTCGGGCATCAGCTATGGTCCCGCGCCGCATCGCCCGCTTCGGTGACTCGTCGGCCGCGATGAGCCGTACCGGGCGATACAGGGTCCGATCCTCCCGAGGAATGGTCCGCACCGAGCCGGATTGCGATCGCGCCCCCGCGTACGACGCCCGAACCCGCGCCGGCAACGTCGGCGCGGCCTGGGGCATGGTCGGAAGGGCCTGAGACATAGCCGGTACGGACCGATCCCTAGTCCGGCGGGCGGAAACGAAGGATCGGCGCGGGGGAATGAAGATCACTAGCGGTGGAGACGACGCTGTGACGGGGGGGGGCGACCCTGACGGCGGCAGGGGGATGTCCACACATGCGCCGACGACGTGCGCGTTCCGCGCGTTTACCCGTTGCACATGACCGTCTTGTGCCTGCGAAGCCTCTGGGTTCCCTGATCGGTGAACAACGATTGACCTGATAGGATCGCCGAGATGCGCTCCGAGCTCGCCGCCTTTGGTGAGATGGCCTCCCACCTCGCCAATCCGCTGGTCCTCATCGGATTGGGGCTCCTGCTCTTCTTTGGCGTCCACCGGGCACTCCTACGCTCTGGGATCCTGCCGCCCGTCGATCGAAAGACGAGCGGTGTCATCGTTCAATCACTCTTGCGCTACGGCTTCTGGATCGCAGCGCTCCTCATCGTGCTCGGCATCGGGTATGCCGCATACAAGACCCACCGCGAGACGCAACCGGCGATCGACAATGCCGAAACGGTGGCAAAGCCATTGAGGCACTGACCGAGCAGCTCCGGAGCAAGGACCTCCAGGTGCAGGAATACCAGGACCAGAACAAGGCGCTGACCGAAGCGGTCCAGGCCCTGGCCAAGAAGCAGGATGCCCCCGGCGTCAAGGAAGCCCTCGCGGCGTTGGCAGAGGGACAGACCGAGGCGGCCAAGGCCATTTTCGCGAAGACCTTCGAGGCGAAGGCCGCCGAAGGCGCCGCCGTGAACCGCGATGCCGCCGAGGCGGCACGGCACCTCGGGGCCCTGGCCTTTCTGGACAACACCGAGGAGGCACTGCGCTGGTACCGCCGGGCCGTCGAGTTCGATCCGGCGAACGCCGATGGCTGGAATCGGCTGGGTCTTCTCTATCACCGCAAAGCGCAGCTCGACCAGGCGGAGCAAGCTCTTCGGAAAGTCGTCGCTCTCGGCGAGGCGAACGGAGACAGGGAGGTCATTGCTATGGGCACCGGCAACCTCGGGCTCATCTACCAGACGCGCGGCGAGCTCGACCGGGCCGAGGAGATGCACAAGAAATCGCTCGCGATCAACGAGGAGCTCGGCCGCCAGGAGGCCATGGCCATCCAGTACGGCAACCTCGGGCTCATCTACAAGACGCGCGGCGAGCTCGACCGGGCCGAGGAGATGCTCAAGAAAGCGCTCGCGATCAACGAGGAGCTCGGCCGCCAGGAGGGCATCGCGAACCAGTATGCCGGCCTCGGGCTCGTCTACCAGACACGCGGCGAGCTCGACCGGGCCGAGGAGATGCACAAGAAATCGCTCGCGATCAACGAGAAACTCCACCGGCAGGAGGGCATAGCCAACCAGTACGGCAGCCTCGGGAACATCTACCAAACGCGCGGCGAGCTCGACCGGGCCGAGGAGATGCACAAGAAAGCGCTCGCCATCGACGAGAAGCTCGGCCGCCAGGAGGGCATGGCCGGCGAGTACGCCGGCCTCGGGCTCGTCTACCAGACACGCGGCGAGCTCGACCGGGCCGAGGAGATGTACAAGAAGGCGCTCGCGAGCGACGAGAAGCTCGGCCGCCAGGAGGGCATGGCCGGCCACTACGGCAACCTCGGGCTCATCTACCGGACACGCGGCGAGCTCAACCGGGCCGAGGAGATGCACAAGAAGGCGCTCGCGATCGAGGAGAAGCTCGGCCGCCAGGAGGGCATGGCCAGCGGGTACGCCGGCCTCGGGCTCGTCTACCAGACACGCGGCGAGCTCGACCGGGCCGAGGGGATGCACAAGAAAGCGCTCGCGATCGAGGAGAAACTCGGCCGTCAGGAGGGCATGGCCAGGCAGCACGCCAACCTCGGGAACATCTACCAGACGCGCGGCGAGCTCGACCGCGCCGAGGAGATGCACAAGAAAGCGCTCGCGATCGACGAGAAGCTCGGCCGCCAGGAGGGCACGGCCAGCAACTACGGCAACCTCGGGCTCCTCTACCGGACGCGCGGCGAGCTCGACCGGGCCGAGGAAATGTATCGGAAGTCGCTCGCGCTCTTCAAAGCGGTCGGTGCAGCGCCCCAGGTGAAGCAGGTCCAGGCGTGGCTGGACAGCTTGAACGAGTCAAGGGCGGAGCGATGAGCCAGCGTAGAAACAATGCGGTACCTAGTCCGCTGACGGGTACCCTGGGGTACAAGAGAAGTTGGGCTTCACAGATGGCCTGACGCCGCCCCGCGGTAGTACCATACCCGCATGCAAGTCGCTACAGGCACTGTTATCGCCGGCAAGGTCGTTGTGGAAGGCCTCGAACTCGCTGAAGGCGAGACCGTGACCATCCTCACTCAGGAAGCTGACGAGGAAGTTTACCTGTCCCCCGAAGAGGAGGCGGAACTACTCGAAGCCATAGCTGAGGCCGATCGTGGCGAGACCATCTCCGCTGAGGAGCTCTTCGCGCGGCTCGATCGAATCGGCTGAACGTGGCGCTCAGTCTGCGGATCACCGGCGGCGCCGCGGCGGAAATCGGTCGCGCCGACGCGTGGTGGCGTGAGAACAGGCCCGCCGCACCTCTCGCAGTACGAGAAGACCTTAGAGGCGCGTTCGGTCTTCTGCTGCGCCAGCCAGGCGTTGGTGTCAAGGTTGCCAACACCAAGCTCTCTGGCGTACGCCGGCTGCATCTCGGTCGAGTTCGGTACTTCGTCTACTACCGGGTGAAAGACAATGAGCTGGTCGTGCTATCCGTCTGGCACGCCAGTCGCCGAAAGCAGCCGAGCCTCTGAACACCGTGACGCCCAACCCTTCTATCGAGGGGACAGCCACCGGCAAGCCGGTATCTGCCGCTCATGGGCCTTGAAGAGCATCAAAGCAGAAACGGCAAAGGGTCGCTGCCCGCACCAACGTCAAGGGGAGACAGACAGCCCATGGGCTCTCACCAACCGCCATTAGAGAACTGCCATGCCAAGGCACCGTAGCCCGGATGCAGCGAAGCGAAATCCGGGAAAACAACCTCAAAGTAAGATGTAGGGTGGGCATCGCCCACCACAAGCTGCCGTACCTCGAACTACACCCCGCAAGCCCCACCGGCTTTCGGGATGGATCAACTACGGCTTCCGGCGGTAGGTAACGGCCGTGAAAAAATATCCGCCGCCCGGTGTTTGCGCTCGACGATGGTTCGACACGGTCCCGAGCGGTGCGGGTGCGGTGGGCGATGCCCACCCTACAGGGATCGCGGGCAAGATCGATTACGACACCGAACGCTACGGCGGCCCGCGCGGCTCGACCGGCCTCATGCTGATGTCGGGATCACAAGGCGGCGCTCAGCCACAGGTTTTCCGCGCCGCCTCCCGCAGCTCTTCCGGGCTCACATCGCGAATATGCGTGGCGACCGCCCAATGATGACCGAACGGATCTTCGAGCCGGCCGTAACGATCGCCCCAGAACATGGCATCGACCGGCATCGTGAGCTTCGCCCCCGCGGCGACGGCGCGCGCTACGAAGCCATCGACGTCCTCGACCTGGAGATGGATGGTGACGGGCGATCCTTCGAGCGACTTCGGTCCGACTGAGCCCCACTCGGGGAATTCGTCGGCCAGCATGAGCGCCGAATCGCCGATGCGGATGCAGGCATGGAGGAGTTTTCCCTCCGAGCCCGGCAACCGTAACAGTTCTTCCGCACCGAATGCCTTCTTGTAGAACTCGACGGCGTCGGCCGCCCCGGCGCAGATCAAATGGGGCGTCACCGTGTGCATCCAATCGGGAACGGGTTTTACTTGCGGCATGATCATCTTCCTTCTGGTTTCGGATCGGGAGTCGGCCTTCCGGTCGCGCTCGACCGGTCGAGCCGACGGTCTACCCTCCAGTTGCATAAATATCCACGCGGATCGTCAGGAAAGGGCGTAGAAGACAGGGTTTTAGTGAGTTGATGGCTCTGCGCTGGACATCACCACCGGTGATATCCAGCCTTTAAGCAAAATACC
>JACCXJ010000250.1 GCA_013697045.1 Gammaproteobacteria bacterium
ATGCGTTACGCTCCGATCTCGATGTGGCTGCGCGGCTCCGCGACCCGGATAGGGCCATCGAGCAGGGGCTGCTTTACCTGCATGAGACCGAGGTCTTGATCCTGGACCAGGGCCGCACGGTGTTTCGCTCGGCCATGACGATCCGACTTCTGCCGGGGTCCGGTCGATTCGGCAGGGAGGATTACGCCGCGCTCGAGCGCCATTACAAGGAACGGAACCTACAGATCCACGTCATCGATGAGTTCGCGCGCCGCGGTGCCCGAAAGATCGCCGATACGCTCGCCCTGGTGGCGGCGTATTTTTCCTGGGGGCGCGATCGCTTCGTCGCGGCCTACTTCGCCGGCCGCAAGGAATTGCTCGAGTTCGCCACCACGGCCGAGTCGTATCGCCGCATCGTGGAGGCATTGCGCAATCCCGTGCAAGAGCGGCTGGTGCAGGCGCGCGAGACCGGCAACCACCTGGTCCTGGCGGGGCCCGGGTCCGGCAAGACCACGGTCGTCGTGCATCGCGTCGCCTATCTGTTGCGGGTCCTGCGCGCGGCCCCGGAAAGCATCATCGCCCTCACTTTCAATCGCTCGGCCGCGATCGAGGTGCGGAAGAGGCTCTACGATCTCGTCGGCAACGACGCCCATGGGGTGACCGTCCTCACCTATCATGCGATGGCGCTGCGCCTGACCGGGGTGAGTCTCGCCAAGCTCGGCGAGACGGGACAGGAGCCCGATTTCGAGGCGCTGATCGGCCGCGCGGTCGATCTGCTCGAGGGCCGGGTGGAAGTCGGCGCCGACGCCGACGAGTTACGCGACCGGCTCTTGCGCGGCTACCGCTACATCGTGGTGGACGAGTACCAGGACATCGACCGGAGGCAATACGCGCTGGTGAGCGCGCTGGCGGGCCGGACGGCGAAGGAGGGCGATACGAGGCTCAGCATCATTGCGGTCGGGGACGACGACCAGAACATCTATGCGTTCCGGAAAACGAGCGTCGGATTCATCCGCCGATTCACCGAGGACTATCACGCCGAGCCCGTCTATCTCGTCGAGAACTACCGCTCGACGCAACACATCATCTCGGCGGCCAACGAGATCATCGCGCCGGCACCGGGGCGCATGAAGATCGACCATCCGATCCGGATCGATCATGCGCGACTCCAGGAGCCGCCCGGCGGCCGCTGGGAGACCATAGATGAGCTGGCACGCGGGCAGGTGCAGTTATTCCGGGTGCCGGCCGATCGCAACCTCCAGGCACAGCTCGCCCTGCACGAGATCGAGCGTCTCCGAGCCCTCGACGGCGAGGCCGATTGGTCGGACTTCGCGGTCCTGGCGCGTACCCACGAGACCCTGGAGCCGATCCGCGCCTACTGCGAGCTGCACGCCATCCCCTATCGCACCGGCGAGCGCGTCGGATCCGGCCTGTCGGCCATCAAGACGCGCGAGGGACACGCGCTCCTCGGCGCGTTGCGGAGACGCTCCGGCCGTTTGATCCCGGCCCGCGCGCTCTTCCGCTGGATCGCCGCTCGCGCCCGGGCCGATCCGCGAAACCCGTGGTGGGAAGACCTCATGGCTTGCGCCGTCGAGCTCGATCTCGCCGTGGGGAAGGTGCGGGTCCCAGCGCTCGAAGCCATCGAATGGTTCTACGGATCCGCCGGTGCCCGCGCCCGCGAGGCGCCCGGACACCTCAATGTCCTCACGGCGCATGGCGTCAAAGGGCGCGAATTCAAACACGTCGTGGTGTTGGATGCCGGGGACTGGAAGGGCGGCGGGGTCGAGGAGCGCCGGCTCCTCTACGTTGCGATGACGCGCGCCAGGGAAACCCTGTCGCTGTTCCAATCGCGGGACAACCCATTCCTCTGCGCGCTCGGAGACAGCGAGGCCGTCCGAACCGTGGAACCCAAGGTCCTGCCGCTACCCTCGGCGGCGCTCGACCGGATCCATCGCGAGCTGACACCGCGGGACGTGGATCTCGGCTACGCGGGCCGCCGCGCCGCAGAGCACCCGGTGCACGCCGCCATTGCCCGCCTCAGGGTCGCAGATCAACTCGATCTCATCGAGCGCGATATTCGGGATGGCGCCGGCCACATGGTCGGGCGGCTGGCGAAGGGCTATGCCCTGCCGGATCGTACACTCGCCGCGGTGAAAGTGAGCGCCATCGTCGTCCGAAAGCCGCGGGGGCAGGAAGATCAACTCCGGGCGCGGCCCAAGGTCGATAAGTGGGAAACGGTGCTTTGCGATCTCACGTTTGAGTGAGACCCTTCGAGCCGGTCCGTAGCAGGCGAGCAAACCCCCCGTGACATTCGAGGACGCCGGTGTGCGTCCGTGCCCGCCCGCCGGAGAAGAGCGACAAGGTCACGGCCAAGAGCCCGAGCAGCGTCACCGGGGAGCGCCGTTGTCATGCCATTCAGGTATTAGAGAATGGCATACTGCTCCTGGGTCGGTTCCGCACAGCAATACCATGGCTCGCTAAGCTGAGCCGGAGCGAATCGTGCACCCATTGCAGGCAGGGATGGGACCGGACGCCCGGTTCGTTCATGAACGAGCTCCCATATTTCGCTGAAGACCTGATCATTCGGCTTCGCGGCGCCTTGCTGCACAAGCGCCCTAACCTGCGTATGGAGCGTGTCGACCTCAGGGTCTGGGTTCGACCACGGATAGACAAGCGCCGCTTCATCAAGTGGGCCCACTAGGGCACGCACCTCCGAAAGCTCAAGCAGCCGCGAGCCCGGCGGGATCAGCAAGCGAATCGTCAATTGTACCGGTGCGACAGATCGGATCAGTTCAAGTCGGGAATCACATTTAAGAGCTCCAGGTAGCCGGCCAGGGTGATCCAGGGCGTGAACGCCACAAAGGTTGGGGCCAGCGATAAGCCCACCTTGTCGAAAAGCCGCACTACCCGGAAGAAATCCTCCCGGGTGTGGTCCTTCTCTAGAATAGCCAGGATCTTGTCGTCCACTGATTCGACCGCCGTGGTCACGAATAGGCAGCCGGTCTTTTTTAACACCGGTAGCAGCTTCGCATGTGCCAAGAGATGCTCCACCTTGATCGTCACATCGTAGGTCAGGTCGGGAAGCTCCTCGTGCAGCGCCATGGCGATGCGGAGTGCATGCGTCGGGCCGTTAAAGAAGTCCGGATCCCCGAAGCTAATGTGGCGTGCGCCCGCTGCAGCTTGCTGGCGAATATCCTCCAAGACGATCTGCCGAGGGATGACGCGAAACCGGCCATTGTAGACTGGCACCACCGGACAGTGCCGACACCGGTGTTTGCAACCGCGGCTCGCCTCCACATAGCCGGCCGTCCGCCGATCTCCGTTCGGCAACTGCAAATAGGCATACCGATCGAGGCCGGGCAGTCCTCCGCGATCGGGGATGACGAAATCCTGCCGGGCGAGCGAGATGCGCGGCTCCGACTGCTCGCCCGGCATCGCTTCCACGCCGCGCTCAAGGCGTTGCGCCAGGGCGGTGAGTCCTTCTTCGAACTCACCGCCCAATACGGTCTGGACGCCTAGGTGTCGCAAGTAGCCCTCGTTCATCGGCGCATAGAGCCCGTAGGCGGCAATATGCGCGCTGGGGTTCAAGCCTCGCACCTTAGGGATCATCCGCGCCGCCAGACGGGTGGCGGTGTGCATCGGAACGTAAAACGCGATGAGGTCGGCTCCGCGAAATACCTCGTCATCGAGACACTCCACGGCGAGGTCCAGTGTCTTCACGAGGGCACCCCGTTGCCGCAGCATTGCGGCTGGCTCGGCTAGGCCGAAGGGTTGATGGCCTAGCTCATAGGTAGAGACCAACAACACCTGCGTGGGGCGCATAGCTTCGGTGGCTCGGGCCTTCCACCCGTCGGGCGGGCAACCGGCTCGGCCACACGCACTCGACGTGCTTAACGGACTGGGGTCCATTTCCGCTTGGGGAAACGCGCTTGATTACCGGATCACAAAGGTGTGACGATCGACGGTCGTTGTGACTTCTATTTCACCCTCGCCGATGGCCTTCCATTCCTTAAAAGGCGCGCCGTCTTGTAAAACCTTACGTTCCTTGCCCTCTAGCCCATCTTTCTCAACTGGAGGGGCCGACCGGGCTGTAGGGCGCATGAAATGGACGCCGAGGCCTACAGGTCTCCACTACAAATGGGTTCGGTAGGGTCAGTGCATGAGTTGGCCGGCGG
>JACCXJ010000281.1 GCA_013697045.1 Gammaproteobacteria bacterium
AAGGTGGGCAATGCCCACCCTACGATACTCAACTGCGATTCGATTGGAGGACAACGATCATGTCTAAACTTTCACGAAAATATAGAAACCACCTCGGCCCGATATCGGGGGTTTTTCTAAGCGGCGCGATCTCGCTCAGCACGGCCGCAGGGGCTCAGACCGCGGGCGAGATCCTGGTCTTGGACCGGTTCGCCGGCACGCAGGACCGCGGCGCGCTCTTCGCCGTGGATCCGGTGAGTGGCGAGCGCGAGTTGGTTTCGGACTTGGGAGACCGTAACCAGGGCCCGTTGGGTGCGTTCGCGAGCGGCCTGGCTCAGGACCGCGAGGGCACGGTCCTGGTGGTGGACGAGCAGGCCGGGACCGCCAAGAACGGCGCCCTTTTTCGTTTGGATCTCGCGAGCGGCTCACGGGTCGTGGTCTCCGACTTCGGCGATCGCCGTCAGGGACAACTGGGCGCCGACCCGAAGGGCATTGTGCTGGGGCCCGGGGGCACGGCCCTGGTCTCCGATGGCAGTGCCGGCAGTGGATCCGCGGGCGCGGTCTTCCGGGTCGACCTCGCGAGCGGCGCGCGCACGTTTGTTTCCAACTTCGGCGATCCCGCACAAGGCCTGGGGGGCAATTCCGGCCTCGAGGGGATCGCGCTCGAGCCGGGCGGGACGGTCGTGGTCGCGAACCATAATATCGAGAAGGCAGGTATCCAGAAGGAAGACCTGGGCGCGCTGGTGCGCGTCGACCCCGCGAGCGGTAGGCGCACCGTGGTTTCCGACTTCGGCGATCCCGAACAAGGGATGCTGGGCCAGTTCCCCTTCAACGTCGCCGTCGAGCCGGCTGGCAGTATCCTGGTGATCGACCCGGTGGGCCCCCTCGGGGAGATCATGGCCGCGATCATCGAGAATCCGGCTGGCAGCGGGGCACTCTGGCGGGTCGACCGGACGACCGGGTCGCGTGGGCTGGTCTCAGACTTCGGGAACAGGCTTCAAGGGACGCAGGGCGAGCGGCCTCTCGGCATCGCGCTCGAGTCGAACGGCAAAGTTCTAGTGATCGATCCGGGCGATCCGGTTAAGGAGCCGCCTTTAGACGGCGTGCTGTTCCGGGTCGATCCCACGAGCGGGATCCGGACCGTCCTGTCCGACTTCGGCGATTCCGCCCAAGGCCCAACCAGCCAGGATCCCGTCGCGGTCGCCGTGCTCCGGGGCGGGGACGCCTTCCCGCGACCGTCTCCCGTGGATCCCCCGGACGCACCGCCGCCGCCGGACGCACCGCCGCCCGTGCCCCCCGTCGTGCCGAGCTGCTTCGGTCGGATCCCGACCATCGTGGGGGACGAGGGCGACAATGTCCTCCGGGGCTCCCCAGGCCCGGACGTCATCTGGGGCGGCGGCGGCGCCGATCTCATCGACGGCCGCGGCGGCAACGACCGGATCTGCGGCGGGCCGGGGGGAGACGCGCTCAAGGGCGGCAAGGGCCGCGACCGGCTCGATGGCGGCACGGGCTTCGACGTCCTCATCGGTGGCACCGGACGCGACCGCTGCCGCGGCGCGGAAAACGACCTGCTGAGCGTCTCTTCGGCGCGATCGGGGCCCGGGCAGGGAAGTACCCGGGTCCCGATCCCCTTCGTCTCGATGGCGTCCATCCCGACAATCGCGCCACCCTCGCCGGAGCAGGCGGCCCAGAACGCCCGCAGCCTCACGCAGCCGGGGTCCTCCTGGCGGCGCTCGGCCTCTGCGGTTGGGCACCCGCGGGTGTCGCGGACTTTCCCCCGACCCTCGACCTCTCGATCCTCGATGGCACGAACGGCTTCCGACTGAACGGGGTCGCGGTCGGTGACCGCTCGGGCTTCGCGGTGAGCGCTGCGGGGGATGTGAACAGCGATGGGGGTGCGGACCTCCTCATCGGGGCCTTCGGCGCCCCCGACGGCAGTTTCTCGGGGGCGAGCTATGTGGTCTTCGGCGAACCGCCACCGCCACCGCCACCACCGCCAACGCCGCCAACGCCAACGCGCTGCGTATCACCGTTACAACTGTAACCGAATCGGTTTCATTTGTAAGCAAATTCCTGCGCTTTGAAATCATCCGGTAAGGCACCCGGCCTACTCTGCCCGCATCGGGAAAGGCGACGGAGCTCCGTGCTCTGCGATCCCGAAACGGTTTCAAACTTCGAGGAGAACGACCATGTTGAATCATTACAAGGCCTTTCAAACCCGCGCCCCGTGGGTCGTGGGCTCTTGGCTCAAGTTGCAGAAGGGCATCCTCTCCACGCCTTTCCGTTTAGGAGCCGATGCCATGACTCGCATCTCAAAAGAGCTGGCGTCCTCGGTCGTCATATGGCGATTCCTGGCAGGCCTGGACACGATGGACTTCTACCGCGACCTCGAAGGGCGAGGGGACCCGAGCAAAAACCCGCAGACGAAGAATGCGAAATCGTGAGCACCCAACCCCTCAGCCACAGAGAGCTAGCCAAAGACATTTGAAATAGGTTGTCCCTTCCCCCTGGAAGGGGGAAGCAGAGGATGGGGGTCGAGCGCATCCGGTCGGAAGAACGCAGCCCGCGGCGTTCAACCCCCACCCTCGCCCTCCCCCTGCCAGGGGGAGGGTCGGGAAATACGGTGACGCCGCCATCCATACGAATCAGGACTCGTTCGAGCGGTCTTGTTGAACATTTTTGACGCAAGAATCTATGAGTCGAGCATGAACCTACTTCCATCACGACGACCCGTAAAGGCCGAGGGCGAGCGGCCCACGGTGATCTGCCTCGATTCGGGCCTGGGCACGACTCTGCAACGGCAGTCACTCCCCGAGCGCCTGCGCTTCCGCAACCGCGTGCTGGCGCCGGAGCTCCGTGGCTATGCCGCGAGCCGCGCCTCGGGCACGGGCGAGCCGCTCTCGCTGGATGCCGAAGCGGCCTCGATCGCGCCCTTGGTGGATGCCATTTCGGGCAAGGTGTACCTCGTGGGCCATGGCTATGGCGCGGCGGTGGCTCTCCGACTCGCGCTCGCGCACCGCGAGCGGATCGCGGGGCTGGTGCTGTACGAGCCGACGCTCTTCAGCCTCTTG
>JACCXJ010000311.1 GCA_013697045.1 Gammaproteobacteria bacterium
AGGAGGCGATTGATGACCATGTCTAGCTAGTGTAATCTAGGCATCGTGCTGCGTCTTCCGGCGCGCCTCAATCCATACTTCCGATGAGGCACAAGCTACCGTGAACCCGGCGTGACAGAACGCTATATCCTGCGCGACTTCGGCGATCCGACCTTCAGCGCGCTGTTGATCCCTGTCCTCTATGTACAGCGCGCTAACACGGTGCGAGGGCGCATTCAGGGCCTTGAAGCCGCTTACGAGATTGGTGTGTCGTTAGGCAGGATGGGCAGCATCACTCCCTTCGGCACCATGGGGTGGCTCAAAGGCTCTGACTTGACGCCGGACCGCAACGCGCTCAGGCCCATCCAAAGCTTTTGCAATCGCGCCGACACGCCTATACCTTTGCGAGGCTCAACGAGCGACGCTCCTTTATCGAGTGGCGCGACCTTTGGCGCGCGTTACAGCGATCGTCAGGGCGTCTGGTCGGGCCAATATGAGATTCGCTATCAAGCTCGCGTGGAGCGCGTTGATCCGCTTCATCTGGCAACGGCGATCTCGACCCAGTACGATAGTTTTGCGAGCCGAGTGGAGGCCGCCAAGATCGAGAGGTAGAAATGTACGAGAAGAATCAGGCCCAGCAGGAGTGGCTGGAATCATTTATCGCACAACATGGAGGAATCGCTGGCACCGTGCATGTGCAGCGAGGCGAAGACCTCTACCTGACGGCTGCGCACAACATACCGCCCACGGTAGTCGCCATCGTAGCGCACGTGCCTCACGGCAAAGGGATGGCGGGCATGGCCCAGGTGAAGAAGTCGCCGGTGCAAACCTGCAATCTACAAACAGACGACACGGGCAACATCAAGCCGGGCGCGAAGGCTGTTGACGCACAGGCAGCGGTCGCGCTGCCGGTGCTCGACCGGGAGGGGGCGGTGCGCGCGGTCGTCGGGATCGCGTGGAACAAGGAGGGTGAGATCGGGCCAGCCGAAGAGCAGGCCATGATGAACCTGGCGGCGGCGTTGCCGCAATAGCCGTGACAGAAAGGCAACCAACTACAGATCAACTCAAGATCAGAAGTAGGAACCACCAATGTCAGTACCGACGAGGGCGACGATTACCAGATTACGACCCTCGTTCACTAGACCATCAGCCGCAGCAACTGACATCAAACGGAGGTCATACCCCTCGGGGGTCCAAAGTGGTTTCTGGCGCGAGAGGACCGCCGCGCCGGCATCCAACCAGGCATAGACGCAAGCCTCGATCGAGGCCTGCTCCCCCTCGGGGGAGCGGGTTTTGAGGATATGCTTGAGGGCCGCCTCCCGCCTCGCGGCGACACGCTTGGCTCCGTTCTCCAGCCGAGGCGGTGCTAGACTACAAGCAGCGATGAGCGCGTCCACCCACAGGCGACACCGGAACGGATATCGGGTAACCTGCTGTGGTAAGAGAAGCCCCGCTCGCCGAGCATGAGCCTCTTACCATTGAACCAGTCCCGTGTGCCGCCGGCCCGGCGGGGCGACCCCCGGCGCAAGTACCGCCGGCGACCCCTACGGGAGGCGGCGCTTGACCGAAAAGACCGTCCGTCCTTACGGCGCTTGGCGATCGCCCGTCACGAGCGATCTCATCGTCGCCAAGACCATCGGCCTGCGGGAGGTCACGCTGGCAGGCGAGGTCACCTACTGGCTGGAGTTGCGGGCCGAGGAAAATGGCCGGTACGTGGTGGTGCGCCGTGGATCCGATGGGGCGCTCGCGGACCAGAACCCCGCGCCCTTCAACGCCCGGACTCGCGTGCACGAGTACGGCGGCGGCGCATATCTGGTCCATCCCGACAGCCATGAGGTCTATTTCTCGAACTTCTCCGATCAGCGCCTCTATCGCGTGAGGGCCGGCGGGGTGCCCGAGGCCATCACCCCGGAGGGTGAGTTTCGCTACGCCGATGCGGTGCTCGACGCAGGGCGCGAGCGGCTCATCTGCGTGCGGGAGGACCATACGGAGGCCGGCAGTGAACCGCTCAACACGCTCGTCGCCGTCTCGCTGGCCCCGGGGACAGGCGCCGGCGTTCGCGTGCTGGCCTCGGGGGCGGATTTCTATTCCAACCCGCGCCTGAGCCCGGACGGCCGTCACCTGACATGGATCTCCTGGGACCACCCGAACATGCCCTGGGATGGAACGGATCTATGGCTCGCGCCGGTCCTCGCGGACGGCGGGCTCGGCCCGGCGGAGCGCATCGCGGGCGGTCCGGCGGAATCGATCTTCCAGCCCGAGTGGTCGCCGGGCGGGACGCTCTACTTCGTCTCGGATCGCAGCGGCTGGTGGAACCTCTATCGCTGGCTCGGTGATCAGGTAGAACCGGTATGCCCGAAGGAGGCAGAGTTCGGCGTTGCCCAGTGGGTATTTCGCGAATCGACCTATGCCTTCGCCTCCGAGATACGCATCGTCTGCACGTTCACCCGCGAGGCCATCAATGACCTCGCGATCCTCGATACCGACACAGGCGCACTGGAGGTTATCGAGACGCCGTATACGCACATCGAGGGCATCCAGAGCGATGGACGTCGGGCCGTGTTCCTAGCCAGCTCACCCACCGAGTTCGCCGCCATCGTGGCGCTCGACCTGGCATCGCGGGAACGGATCGTCTTGAGGCGCTCGAGCACCTTGTCCTTGGACCCCACCTTCATCGCAACCGGGGAGCCCATCGTGTTTCCGACCGCGGGCGGGAACACCGCCCACGCGTTCTTCTACGCACCGGAGAGCGGAGAGTTCATTGGTCCTCCCGAGGAACGGCCACCGCTCATGGTCGTGAGCCATGGTGGTCCGACCGGATCGGCGGACAACGGGCTCAGGGTCGGGATCCAGTTCTTCACGACCCGAGGTTTTGCCGTCCTCGACGTGAACTACGGCGGCAGCAGCGGCTTCGGCCGCGCCTATCGACAGAGGCTCGACGGCCAGTGGGGCGTCGTCGATGTCGACGACTGCGTGAACGGGGCCCGGTATCTGGCCGAGCGTGGCTGGGTGAACAAGGACCGCCTGGCGATCCGGGGTGCGAGCGCGGGCGGCTACACGACGCTCGCGGCCCTCACCTTCCGGGATGCCTTTAAGGCCGGCGCCAGCCACTTCGGCGTCAGCGATCTCGAGGCCTTGGCGCATGATACGCACAAGTTCGAGTCGCACTATCTCGAACGGCTCATCGGGCCGTATCCCGAGCGAGCCGATCTGTACCGGGCGCGCTCCCCGATCCACGCCGTCGAGCGTCTGTCCTGCCCCGTGATCTTCTTCCAGGGCCTGGAAGACCGGGTGGTGCCGCCCGCGCAGGCGGAAAAGATGGTGGAGGCGCTGAGGAAAAAGAAACTGCCGGTCGCCTATCTCGCCTTTCCCGGCGAGCAGCACGGCTTCCGGCAGGCGAATACCATCAAGCGCGTGCTCGATGCCGAGCTCTATTTCTATTCGCGCGTGCTCCGCTTCGAGCCCGCCGATCCGCTGGAACCGGTGCCCATCGACAACCTTGCGCCTTGATGGCCGGCCGACTGGCCGCTGGCCGCGGCCGCTTCGATGATCTTTGCCAAACGCCGGAAATGCGAGCCGGCCCAGTAGACGCGATCGCAGGCGTGGCAGGTCCAGAACTCGTCGTAGTAGCGTAGCGTGTCGGGCGCGAGCCGGCCTGCGATGCATGACTTGTCGATGCGCTCGATCGCGCGGTTGCAGCGCAGGCAGCGAGTGAAGGGCCGGATTGCGCGCGACAGGTCGAGGCGCGCGATGACCTCGCTGAGCTGATCGAGCGGTCGTTCTGCTCGCACGTAGCAGCCGTGAGTGATGATCCGATGCATGAGGAGGCCCCGATCGCGGGTCAGCACGATCCGGCGTTCCTGCACGCTCAGGCGAGCCACCTCCTGGTCCCTAAAGTCGTTACGGTAGAGCGTGTCGAAACCGAGGAGCCGCAGAAACTTGGCCAGGGCCCCGAGGTGGGCGTCGGCTAGGAACCGTAGCTCGCGCAGCGGCCGTTCCCTGATCCGCAGGAGCGGGCTGACATCGAGTGCCTCGAACTTCGGATACACACTGATCCGATCGCCGTCTCGGACCGGGTGGGAGAAGCCGACGGATACACCGTTCACCAGGATCAGCTCGACCTCGGTGTGGGGCACGCCGAGCGACTCGATGGCGTTCTTCACCGTCGCGTGCAGCGCGCAGTCGCAGGAGAAGGCGGTCTTGCGGCGCTCGGGGGGGAGGAAGTCGTTGAGCTCCTCGTAGAACCGAAACAAGGACCTGGCCATGGAGAGGCATGATGCGGGGGAGTCCTGTCCCTGGCAAGCGGGCCGGCCGCGCGGGGAGCCCTGGCGAGGGACCGCGGCCTGGGACCCTCTGATCGGCAAGCGCCGCGCAGGGTCCTCGTAGGCCTTCTCCATGATGGCGTCCTCGATCCCCTTGTCGGCTTCTTTCCTCGCGGTCGAGCCCCAAGAGCTCGCCCCATTCCCCCGGCGCTAAAGTCTTATACGAGACTATCCGGATCGAATTGATCCGGATCAAAAGCTGGCGCCGGGTAGCGCGGGTCCATACCTTCCAACACATTGCGTATAAGCTCACTTACCACCATGGTGCGGAACCACTTGTGCTCGGCGGGCACGACATACCACGGCGCATACTTCCTGGAGCAGCGGCGCAGTACCTTCTCATACGCTTCCATGTAGTCGTTCCAGAAAGCTCGCTCCTTGAGATCGTCTGGATTGAACTTCCAGTGCTTCGAGGGCGTCTTGAGCCGATCCCGGAACTGCTCCAGCTGGTATTCGGGCGAGATGTGCAGCATGACCTTCAGGATCCGCGTGCCGTGGTCGACCAGCAGCTGCTCAAAATGGTTGATATGCGCGTAGCGCTTTTCGATCAGCGTGGCCGGTGCCAACCCCTTTACCTTGGCGATGAGGACGTCCTCGTAATGGGAGCGGTTGAATATACCGATCATGCCCTTGGGAGGGGCGTGCAGATGGACGCGCCAGAGAAAATCGTGGGCCCGTTCCAGTGTGCTGGGGGCCTTGAAGTTGGTCACCGAGCACCCTTGCGGATTGATCCCGACGGTCACCGCTTTGATGGTGCTGTCTTTGCCCGCCGCATCCATGGCCTGAAAGACGATTAGCAAAGCCCGCTCGCTTTCAGCGTAAAGGCGTTCCTGGAGCTCGTCCAGGGCCACTAGATTCTCTTTCAGCCGCGCTTTGGCGGCGGCCTTGTCCCAGCCCTGCACATCGTCGGGCCGGATCGCCTTAAGGGAAAAGCGGGCCCTGCTAGACACGCGATACTCGTCGAGGTCGAGCTTGGGGTATTTCATTCCCGCTTTACGGGTAAACCGCCATTCTGGGCCACAACCTGCGTCGTTGCTAGGTTTCTGTCGGCGGGTGGTCATTTCGTACCAGGTTCTGTACCCGGTTTCGGGCTCGCTTGCGGACACGCCAAGGGCAAGGGTAACGCCGCCTCATCCAGGGCCGAGCGCCGCCGCCACGGCTTCCTCCATGCGCCGCAAGCGCTCCTCGATCTCGGTCGGCACCACCGCCTTGGCATACTCGCTCGCCAGTCGGGCCAGTTTCTCGGCCTCACCCGGGGTCACCTCACCCCCCCCCGGGAACGACAATACACGGGGGCAGGTCCGCTGCCGCCTCAAGGGGCGGCAGGTCCAGGCTGATCGGTGCTTCCCAGCAGGCCGGCACCAGCCGCTCAAGACACAGCGCAGGGCCGTCACGTCGCCCGCCAAGGCCAGCTCCACCGCCTTGCGTGTCAGCCGTCCACCTCGCCGGTCAGCAGCGTCGGGGGGGCCCGTGTGGCTTGCCGGCCTTCTTGCCGGCTGGATTGCCGCTACAGCCGGGGGAGAATCGCCCGTGCTGTTCCCGGCCTGTATTATCAGGATCCGGGGTCATACGCTCCTCGATCGTCAAAACCTCAGCTCATCATCATACCAGGGGCGTGACGGCGCAGCCTGGGCCGTGGTACTACTGCCGGGGCGGAGACTTCCCAACCGGGCAGGGCGCGCTTTTGCCCTCGGACGACACGGCGCGATCTCCCACGATCCTCACTTGGGACGCGAGCGATCGGCGACCGGATCCTACCGCTCGACCGGATCGCGAAGGAGATCATGCACGCCGCCGAGCTTGACGGCCTCTTTCGGCATCCCCCACACGACGCTGGTCTCCTCGTCCTGGGCGATGGTGCCGGCACCGGCCTCCCGCATCTCCAGGAGGCCCTGCGCCCCATCGCTGCCCATGCCCGTCAGGATCACGCCTAATGCGTTCGCCCCGACGCTCTGGGCCACCGAGCGGAATAGCACATCCACGGACGGACGGTGTCGGTTCACCGGCGGGCCGTCGCTCAACAGACACACCAGGCGCGAGCCTTCGGACACCACCATGAGGTGATGGCTGCCGGGCGCGACATAGGCGTGCCCGGGGAGGATCTCCTGACCGTCGTGCGCCTCGCGGACTTGCAGTGCGCAGAGCCCGTTCAGGCGGCGCGCGAAGGGCTCGCTGAAAGACTCGGGGATGTGCTGGGCGATGACCGTAGCCGGGGCGTCCCCCGGCAGACTGGAGAGCAGGTCTTTGATCGCCTCGGTTCCGCCGGTGGATGCCCCGATCGCGATGATGCGTACGACGCGCTGGGTGGCGCGCCGGGGAGGCGTCCTGGGAAGGACGGCTTCGGCGCTCAGGCGCGGGCCGATCTCTTTCAGGGCGGGGCTTGCGCCGGCTTCGCGAGCCTTGAGTCGCACCTTGGCCGCCACCTTCACCTTGGCGATGAGCTCCTCGGCGAACTCGGACACCGAGTGTTGCAAAGTCATGTGCGGTTTGGTCACGAAGTCGACCGCGCCGAGCGCCAAGGCCTCGAGGGTGATGTCGGCGCTCGTCGTCGTGTGCGTGGACACCATAATCACCGGCATGGGCCGCAGGCGCATGATGTTGCGCAGGAAGGTAGCCCCGTCCATGCGCGGCATCTCGACATCCAGGGTCAGGACATCGGGCTGCAAGAGCTTGATCTTCTCGCGTGCCAGGTAGGGGTCGGCGGCCACACCGACCACTTCGATGTCGGGGTCCTGCTGCAGGATGGTCTTGACGACCTTGCGCACCAGCGCGGAGTCGTCGATGACCAAGACGCGCACCTTGCGCTCCGATGAGCAGAGGAAGGCACCATTCCACCTCGCGAAAACGGGATCAAGACGAGAACAACTCCACTTCGCCCGCGATGGGCCGGACCTGAAGCTCATGGCCGTAGCGGGCCTCGCGCTCGAAGATCGTGTCATTGCGCAAGGCGCGCAGTTTCTTGACCCGCACCCGCCCGTTCTCCGGGTCGTAATACACCTTGCGCGGGTAGATATCGCCCACGTCCTCCCCTGCCAGGGGCAGTTGCTCGGTGCGGATGTATTCCCGCACGAATTCGATGTTGCGGCGTCCAATATCCGTCATGTTCTTGAGTATCCGGCTGCCGCCCACGATCTTGACCTCGAGGTTTCTACGCTTTACCCCGAGCTTCAAGAGGTCGTTGATCATGTGCTCCATGGCGAAATTGCCATAGCGTGCCGCCGCGTTCACGCCTGGGCCCGAGTAGAGGTCCTGGCGATCGTTGCGGTTCTCGGGCAACATGAAATGGTTCATACCGCCGAAGCCCGTGGCCTTGCAGCGGATACAGGCCGAGACGCACGACCCGAGCACGGTGACGATTAGCTCCCCGTGCTGCGTCACATAGTATTCGCCCGGCAGGATCTTGGCCGCGAACTGCGCCGTGTAGCGGTCCCAGTAACGCGTCACATGTTCGAATCCGCGCAACACCGGCGGTGGATCCTGGATCGGTGAAGTCTGCAACTTTATCGCGTCGTAAATCGATCATCCTTGGTGCTCTCTCCCGGTCACACCTCTTTTTGATAGGTGTTCCGATCGATGAGCTTGAAGCGCTCCGAGACCTTGAACAGGCTCTCTGAATGACCGATGAAAAGGTAACCTCGGTCGACCAGGATGTCGGCCATGCGGTCGAACAGCGCCTTCTGGGTGGGCTTGTCGAAATAGATCACGACATTGCGGCAGAAGATGACGTCGAAGGGACCCGCCATGGGCCAGGTATCCAGCAGATTGAGCTTTTTGAAGGTCACGAGGGAGGCCGCTTCGGCATCCACCTTTACGAGGCCCGCATTGGACCGCGCGCCTCTTCGGAACCAGCGGCGTAAACGCTCCGCGGAGATCCCATCGGTGCGCTCCTCCGGATAGGTGCCGGCCTGGGCTTTCGCGAGCACGTTGGAGTCGATGTCGGTTGCCAGGATCTTGAGGTCCCACCCGGCCCCTTGGGGCACCGACTCGCGAGCCACCATGGCCATGGAATAAGGCTCCTCGCCGGTCGAACAACCGGCCGACCACAGGCGCAGGCGCTGGTTGCAGGGGTTTCGTCGCATGAGCTCGGGAAGGGCAGTGCGCGCCAGATACTCGAAATGGTGCGGCTCCCGGAAAAACCCCGTGAGGTTCGTGGTGATGGCATTGACGAGCTCGACCAGCTCGTCGTGATCCCGGCGGTGGATGAGGTCGCAATACTCATCGAAGCCCGTGAGCTCGAGGCTCCGCAGACGCCGTACGAGACGCGTGTACACGAGCTGGCGCTTGGCGTCCGACAGCGCGATCCCGGACTGTTCACGGAATACTCCCTCAGGAACTCGAAATGCTTATGCGTGAAATAGAACTCGGCCTGGTGTGCCGTCTGCGACGCGGCGGCCATGATTCAGAACAGATCGATAGCGCCGCCTTCGCCAGGCGCAGGCATCATGGGATCCCTTTGCGCGGCCGCGCGGATCCGGGGGGCTGAATCATCCGGCAGGACGGCATCGGCCAGGCTTCGCTCACAGACCATGGTGTAACGGGCGCGGATCTCCCTTCGCAATACCTCCCAGGCGGTACGCGCGTCCCGCCTGGGGGGATCGCGCAGTAGCTCGGCGACCGTCCCGAGATCCGCCGCGACGTGGGAGAGCTTTTGCGTCAACCGGTCATGGAACTGCAAGGCCACGACCGCGCGCCGGATATCGTCGGAGAGCATCGTAGACGCGGGTCCATGAGGCGGCCCGGATCCCCCGTCGGAAGTCAGGACCAGCCCCCCGGCGATCGGCTCGATGGCGTTCGCAATGGATACGAACGCGGTACCCAGGGCGCGCACGGAGCGCTCCGCCTCGGATAGGGCCGCTTCGATCTGGGCCACGGCCAAGGTCACGAGCGCCGCCACCTCGGCCTGTTCATTCCAGCCCGGCGTTTGGGATCCGGGACACGAGCCGAAGAGCCCGGTGCGGGTAGGGGTCACAACACCGGCCTTAGCGGATGTATCTCTAGGGCGTTCGAGCACCATGCCGGTTTCCGCGCTACGGCGCCTCATCGGGCGCGGCCAGTCCGAGCAATGCCGAAAGGCCCAAGCCCGCGGCCGATTGCAGCAGGACCTCGCTCGCGCCCCGCCAGATGATCTCGACGTGTCGCATTTTCGCTTCCCGGCAGAAGGCGACGAGGAGTTGGATGCCTGCCGTATCGGCCGAGCGGACCCCGGCGCCATCCAGATGAACGGCACCGCCGGTCGAGAGGATCCCACCGAGTTGCTGTTTCAAACCCGATGCCTCCTGAATGGTGAGCGAGGGGCCCAAGGAGATGGGATCAAGCGCCATGGGATCCAGCGCCATGGGATCCGGTACGCGATCGGTGGGGATCGACCCGCCCGCCGTCCTCCCCTGTCCGGTACCCCGCGCCCGTCTGCGCTTCCGGACCTTAGCGGCCGCTGGCGTGTCCCCGGCCCCTTGTGCGTTGTCGCCATATTCTTTATTCGCCCTTGGTTTCGTCACGATGGACGCCCCGGTCGCTTCGGCTTGGACGCGTTCGCGCATGGTCGTTCGGATCGGCGCTTCGGACGCAGATGCGTATGCGACGAGGCGTTCAAAACTCCTCCCATTCCTTCCCGTCACCCCCGGCCACCGCAACCCGCTGGGCAGGCACCTTGGCCGGACTCGAGGTCGCCCTGGGTCGCGCGCTCGGCGTTCCCGCCCAGGGGCGTTCGGTGACCCGCCGTTCTACCGCCGCCGGTGGTGCGTGAGCGATGCGCTCCGGGATCGAGGTGGCGGCGGTCTCCTGGAGCTGGAAGAACTCCATGATCTCCGTGAGGTGATTGGCCTGTTCCTCCATCGACTCGCTGGCCGCGGCGGCCTCTTCCACCAGCGCGGCGTTCTGCTGGGTGGCCTGGTCCATCTGAGAGATCGCTCGGTTCACCTGCTCTATGCCCGAGGACTGCTCCTGGCTCGCCGCGGCGATCTCGGCGATCATGTCCGAGACCCGCTTGACCGAGCTCACGATCTCGCCGAGCGCCGCACCCGACTTGTCGACGAGCTTGGATCCGTCCTCCACCTTCCTCACGCTGTCCTGGATGAGGTCCTTGATCTCCTTGGCAGCCCCGGCGCTGCGTTGGGCGAGGTTGCGCACCTCGGAGGCCACCACCGCGAACCCGCGCCCCTGCTCGCCGGCGCGCGCCGCCTCGACCGCCGCATTGAGCCGAGGAGGTTGGTTTGAAATGCGATCTCATCGATCACGCCGATGATGTCCGCGATACGCTTGGCAGAGGTATTGATCTCGGCCATGGCGGCGATCGCCGCATGCACCACTGCGCCGCCGCGTTCCGCCTGCTGTCGAGCGTTGGAGGAGAGCTGATTGGCCTCACGTGCGTTGTTGGCGTTCTGACGTACGGTCCCGGTGAATTCCTCCATGCTCGAGGCGGTTTCCTCCAGGCTGGAGGCCTGCTCCTCGGTGCGGCTCGACAGATCGGTGTTCCCCTGGACGATCTGACGCGCTCCGCTGTAAACCGCGACCGCCGTCCGACGCACCTCGATAGTGACCTCGATCAGCTTCTTCTGCATCGTTTCGAGCTCGTGCAGCAGCCAGGCCCCTTCGTCGCGACCGATGACTTTGATGGTGGAGGTGAGGTCGCCCTTCGCGATCGCTGACGCCACCGCCGCCGTCACTGCCGCGGAACGCTCCACGTCGCGGGTCACCACGAACCCCAGGACCACGCCCACCAGCATCAGGAACAGCGCCTGTGCGAGGGTGACATATTGATCATGCCTCAGGTGCTCGACACGCTCTCCCAGGAGGGTGCCCAGAGACGCCGATGCGGTATCGGCCAGCTTGAACGCGGCCGCGATGGCCTCACTCCCGGCGGCGAAGACCTGCGCCGGCTTGACCTCGATGGGCGCTCCTTCGGGCGCCTGGATCACCTTCATGTCCACCAACTCGGTGAAGTTCCGGGACTTGGTGACCAACTCTTCCCGCATGGCGCCGATCCCGCCTGCTTTCCCGGTACCACTCTCGGTCGCGAGCCGCAGACGCTTGTCGATCACGTCGAGGGCATCGCGAACCACGGCGAGTCCGCCGATCAGTTCGGCTTTCTGCTCACCCGTCAAACTCCCCTTGGCCGTGAATCCGGTGGCCTTTCCCCGTAAGGCGCCCAGACGTTCTCCCACGACCGGCAACCTGAATACCGCGATGTCGACGAGATGGGCGCTGTCGCGTTCGGAGTCCAGGATCAATCCCGAGGTGTCCGCGATGTAGGCCATGAGATCCTGGAGATCCGCGAGAATGGCAGTATGCCGCTCGAAGCTGTCCCCAGGCTTGAGTGCCAAGGCCTGTGCCTTGAGGCTGTCCCAACCCGTCTTCACGCGCTGCCACGCTTCCGCGCCGCGAAGCTCCTGACCGTATTGGGCCTCGAGGGCCTCCAGCGCTTCGATGTCCTTGGCGATCGTCGCTTGTTTGGGGGCGATCTCATGGGTAAACCCCGTGTCGCCCATGAGCACCGTATTGACCATCCCGCGGTGCTCGGCCAGGTGTTGCAGGAGCCCTCGCACCGGCTCCAGATACCTTACGCCTTTTTCCTCTTGTTCGGCCATGGCCCGGTCGCGGCTGTGCTCGCCGAGGACCACGGCGATCAGAAACAACGCGGGCACCCAAAGCACGATGCCCACGAGCACGAGCTTCAGCGAGAACCTCAATCTAGCCAGTAGGTTCATAATGGCTCTCCTTCGATGTCGGTATCTCGATTGCCGAGTCTCCGCGCTCGATTGCCGAGTCTCCGCGTTTCAGATATTCCCCTTCGGGACGTCGATCACCGGGACCTCCTGAGCTATGTCGCCCCGAGTATCATCAATGGGCCCCATACGGGTTTCGACCAGCCGATCGATATCGAGCAAGATGATCATCTTGTCGGCGACGGTCGCAAGCCCGGTCACAAACCCCGCCTGGGCGGCACTGCCGAAATCGGGCGCCGGCCGCCGGTGCTCCGCGCTCACGTCATATACGTCGGAAACCGCGTCCACGACGAAGCCCATGGTTCGCTCTCCACGCTGTGCCGTGACCTTGAGCATGATGACCACGGTGGTCTTGTCGTAATCCACCGTCTTGATCCCGAAGCATTTGCGCAGATCGACGATGGGTACGATGGTGCCGCGCAGATTGACGACGCCTTGTACGTAGTCCGGGGTATTGGGGATCTCGGTCACCCCGTTCCACCCCTTGATCTCCTGTACCCGCAGGATGTTCACGCCGTACTCCTCCCCCGCCAGGATGAAGGTCAGATACTGATCGGAACCAAGACCGGCGGTGAGGTCCAGGGCGCCGAAATCGTTGGCGGGTCTCGTGCTCATGGTGCATCCCTCAAGCTGCGATGCGTTGTTCGTCGGGAAGAGACGCTGAGCGCAGGGGTGGAAAGCGCCCACGCGACATGGCGATGAGACCCTGGATATCCAGGATCAGGGCCACGGTACCGTCCGCTAGGATGGTCGCCCCCGATATCCCGGTGACGCGCCGATAATTGGTCTCCAGACTCTTGATGACGACCTGCTGCTGGCTCAGCAGGTCGTCCACATGGATCCCGGCCTTTTGTCCGTCGCCCTCGACCACCACCAGAAGGCCGGCGTCGAGCCGCCGGTTGTCGGGAACCACGTTCAGGACCTCATACAGTCGAACAATGGGAAGGTATTCAGTATTCATTCCGCAGTTGATATAGCTCGGCGGTGCCCGCCAGGGAGCTGACTCGATCCTTTCTGACCTGAAGTGATTCGATGATGGACACCAAGGGGATCACATAGACGTGTTCCCCCACGCGAATGAGCTGACCGTCCAGGATCGCGAGCGTCAGCGGCAGCTTGATGAGGAAAGTGGAGCCCTGACCGGCCCTGGAACGTACCTCGACCACTCCGCCGAGGTCCTTGATATTGCGGCGGACCACGTCCAGCCCGACCCCGCGGCCGGAGATATCCGTCACCTCGGCGGCGGTGGAGAAACCCGGTTGAAAAATGAGGTCGTGGATTCGATCCTCGGACGGGGAATCGCCCTCCGCGATGAGCCCGCGCGCGCGCGCCCGGGCCAGGATCTTCCTGGAATCGATGCCGGCCCCGTCGTCGGCGATCTCGATGAGGATTCTGCCTCCGGAGTGGTAGGCGTTCAGGTGTAATACACCGGTGTCCGGTTTGCCCGCGGCCCTGCGCTCTTCCGGCGTCTCGATCCCATGGTCCAGGGCGTTGCGGATCAAATGGACCAGGGGATCTCCGATCTTCTCCATCACGGTCTTGTCGAGCTCGGTGTTCTCACCCGACACCCTGAGCTCGACGTTCTTGCGCAACTTGTGGCCGAGGTCTCGCACCAGGCGCGGAAATCGATTGAAAGAGAAGCTGATCGGGACCATCCGGATGCCGAGCACGCTTTCCTGCAACTCGCGTGTATTGCGTGCGAGCTGTGCCAGACCGTCACGCAGCCGGCCGCCAATGGAGTTATCAGCCCCCTGTGACGATAGGTCCTGTCCGCATTGGCTCAGCATCGATTGGGTGATCACCAGCTCGCCTACCAGATTGATCAGGGCATCTATCTTCTGGATGCTCACGCGGATCGAGCTGGCTTCGGCGCCGGGCGACACGGGCTGCCGCCGTTCGGAACCGGTGCGGGACGGTTCGCCGTGCGCGTGTCCGGAGGGATGTGGATCATAGAGGACCGGTTCGTGGTGATCGGCCTCGGGCACTGGCAGCATCGATTCCGGCAACGGTATCGGGCCCCCGGACGAGGGGGTGATGACCAGATCGCAGTCGCCATCGACCCATTCGAAGACCTCGCCGATCGTCTCGCGCCCGACGTCGCTGTCCAAGGTGAGGTCCCAGCCGAGATAACAGGATTCGGGGTCCAGATCGCCGAAGGCGGGCAGACGGGAGATGTCTGCCGAGACCGCCAGCTTGCCAACGCCTGCCAGCGCACGCAACAGTCGTAACGGGTCGTTTCCGGTCTTGAAGAGGTGTGGAAAGGGACGGAAGCCGATGCGCCAGGTCGCGCCGATTGCAACGCCTTTGCCCTCGGGTTCATCGGTGGGTTCCCGCACCGGTGCTCGGAAAACCTCGATCCTCGAATGAGCGGGGAGCAGGCTTTGCAACTGGGCCTCCGAGGCGGCGATATGCCGGTCGTCGTGGCCGCCACCGTCTTTCATGGCCAGCACCGTCTCTGTCAGGCAATCGACGGCCGCGAGCAGTGCGTCCACGAGCAGTCGATCGATCCCGGCCCTGCCGGCCCGAACATGGTCCAGCAGCGTCTCCATCACATGGGTCAGGCTCGTGATCGCCGAAAACCCGAACATCGCGCTGCCGCCCTTGATGGAATGCGCCACGCGGAACAGCGTATTGACGGCCTCAGTCTCCACCTCACCGGGGGACAGGTTCAGGAGGCCGGTCTCCATGGTCTCCAGGCCTTCGAGGCTCTCTTCGAAGAACGTCTGATGGAACTGCGAGAGGTCAATCGACATGAGGGGTCACTCCGTCGGCGCTCGACAAAACCCAGCGCATCTGTCCGACGGGCTCCTCGCTGAGATCGACAAGCTCATTTCCCGAAAGCTCATTACCCGATAGGCCCGTTCGCATCATGAACCCGCAACCGACCACTCAACGCTGCCGGGTGCAGTCGGCCAACGCCTCCGGTGCTTCTTGTACTGGTGCACCGCGCGGCCGTGGCGCGACACCCGGGCGCCGCGGCGGGGCTCATCCGAGCGCTTTCTCGATGGTGGCGAGCAGCCGATCGGGGTGGAAGGGTTTCACCAGCCAGCCGGTGGCGCCGACCGCCTTGCCCTCCGCCTTGCGTTCCGGAGACGATTCCGTGGTCAAGGTCAGCATCGGAACGAATCGATAGGTCGGGAGCTTTCGAAGCTCTCGGATCAGGGTGATGCCGTCCATCTTGGGCATATACAGGTCGGTGAGCACCAGGTTCACCGGGCCCACCCTGGCTTTGTTCAAGGCGTCTTCCCCATCTACCGCTTCGAGGACCTCGTAACCGGCCCCTCTCAGGGTGAAGGAGACCATCTGTCGAATGGATGCGGAATCATCGACGGTCAGTATCGTTGCCATTGTTTGTGCTCATTGCTCATGACATAGGAAGGCGAGCAAGGCGCTGTGTCCTTACGGGCGAGGCTAGCGTCAGCGATCGCGCAGGCTTTACGCACGTGCTGCCGAGTGTGGCGCGGACGGTGCAGACAATGCCTTCGAGTCGGACGACAGCGTTGAGACCGGCCCGCGCCGGTCGCACGCGGCTCAATTCCCGGGATCTCCACGACAAGGCAGCGCGCGGATGTCAAGGATCCGACTACGGAGCCCTCAATGGAATGTAAGCCTCTCATAGTCTGACATTTACCGATTGTGGTACTGCGATTGCTCTAAGTCGGCCAGCGCGTTCCTTATAGACAACATTTCGGTCGCGCGAAGGAGGGGTGCAACAGAACTTTGGTCAACTTGGACCGGTCGCTCTGCCGTGATGGCGGTAGGTCGGCCGATGAGGGAACGGAATCATGACGGAATCATATCCTCTGGATCCTGCGCGGTCGGTTGCCGCCAGGATACCGGCCGGCCACCGGCCGCCCGATGCAGCACGCCCGATACGGGTGATCGCCGTGACCAGCGGTAAGGGCGGCGTAGGTAAAACCACCGTGGCCATCAACCTGTCTACCGCGATCGCCTCGCTCGGGAAGGGCGTCACGCTCATGGACGCCGATCTGGGCCTCGCCAACGTCGATGTGATGTTGGGGCTCAAGCCCGTCCTCAATCTTTCGCATGTGCTAGATGGTTTATGCGGCTTGGAAGACGTGGTCGTTACCGGTCCAGGCGGGATCAATCTCGTTCCGGCCGCATCGGGGTTGCGTCGCATGACGATGCTGAGCAAGGCGGAGCATGCCGGCCTGGTCTATGCCTTCAGCGGGCTGTCGGACGTCACCGATGTCCTGGTCATCGATACCGGCACCGGCATGTCGGATACGGTCGCGACGTTTTGCAGCGCCGCGCAGGAGATCATCCTGGTCGTGACGAATGACCCGGCCTCCATCACGGACGCCTATGCCACCATGCGCATTCTGAACCACGACTTCGGCCGGTCGCGATTCCGGCTCCTGGCCAATAGGTGCCGCCATCCGCGAGACGGCGCCCATCTTTTCCATGAGCTCCTGATGATGACTGACCGGCTTACGGGCGTCACGATCGAGCCCCTCGGAACGATCCCCTATGATGCCCGCCTTCAGCACCCGGCGGCGGCAGCCGGCGCCCATTGCCACCGGTATCCCGGTAGCCCCGTTGCGGCTGCCTTCAGGCAACTCGCCCTGGACATCGAGCGATGGCCTGCGCCGACCTCTCTCAGCGGAGGGTTGGAATTCTTCGTCGAACGAATAGTAAGGTCGGGTGTAACGGATCCGAGGTCGCAGCTATGATGGACAGCAGCGCCCTGGAGAGAAAGTCGCAAGCCCCCGACCGTGAAGACGGTCCAGGGCTGGTGTCACAATATTCGCCGCTCGTCAAACGCATCGCCCATCACCTCATCAGCCGCTTGCCGCCGAGCGTTCAGGTCGGCGACCTCGTGCAGGCGGGGATGATCGGGCTCTTGGAGGCTGCGCGTAATTACGATGCCACGCAGGGCGCGAGCTTCGAGACCTATGCCGGGATCCGGATCCGCGGTGCCATGTTGGACGAGATCCGCAAGGGAGACTGGGCCCCGCGATCGCTGCACAGAAGGACCCGGGCGCTGGCCAAGGCGGTCCACGACATCGAGGCCGAGAAGGGTCGTGACGCACGGGATGCGGAAGTAGCGGAGCGCATGGGGATCTCGCTCGAAGAGTATTTTCAGATCCTCCAGGACACGAGCGCCCACAAGGTATTCAGCTTCGAAGACGTCCCCACCCGGGTCGAGGCCGTCTCGGAAGGCTTCACGCAGAGAATCCCGGCACCTCACGAATACGCGGCGAATCGTGATTTCCAGGAGGCGCTGGGAAAGGCCATCGCGAGCCTCCCGGAACGCGAACGTCTGGTGATCGCCCTCTACTACGACGACGAGCTCAACCTACGGGAGGTCGGAGAGGTATTGGGCGTCAGCGAATCGCGGGTATGCCAGATACATTCACAGGCGATGATCCGGCTCCGGGCCAGAATGGCGGCATGGACCGAGGACGATTGATTGGCGGGTAAGCGCCGGTGATTGGAGAGTTGAGATGGTAATTAGAGGGTTGAGATGAGCAAGACTATCAGGATCCTGGTGGTGGATGATTTCTCGACGATGCGCCGTATCATCCGGGCGCTCCTCGGGGACCTGGGATATACCGACGTACACGAGGCCGGTGACGGCGCCGCCGCGCTCAACCTGCTCAAGGCCCAGCCGTTCGATTTCATGATCACCGACTGCAACATGCCGACGATGACGGGCCTGGAGCTCTTGAAGGCGGTACGCGCCGAGCCCGCGACCAAGGCCATGCCGGTGTTGATGGTGACCGCCGAAGGCAAGCGCGATCAGATCCTGGAAAGCGCGCAGCTCGGCGTCAGCGGTTATATCGTGAAACCGTTCACGGCAGAGACGCTGAAAGACAGGATGGAATCGATCCTCCAACGGATCGCGGCCTGAGCCGCGCCGCCGGCGCATGCGGCTATATTACAACCCAGTTATTAGAACCCAGTCGGGGTGAACGAGTTGGAAGGCCAAGACCAACTGACGCTGGCGAGAGAACTGGTGGAGGCCTTGGCGACCGGCGAGCGAGGCCAAGCCGATCGCATCGTGAACGCGCTGGCACATCGTCTCGAATCGAGCATCTGCTCGCAGGTCGCGACGATGACCGAGGGGTTGCGGAAGGCGCTGGCCGATCTCGAAGGGGATGTCGGGGTCGCCGGAATGACCCTGCACGAGATCCCGGATGTCAGAGACAGGCTCCACTATATCATCGCCAAGACCGAACGGGCCGCGCATCGCACCATCAGCTCGGTCGAAGCGTTATTGCCCATGGTGGAACGGATCTCCGGGAGCGCCGAGAAGTTGATCGAGGATTGGTCCCGGATCGAGTGGGAGGGACTCGATTCGACCAACCTCAGCGCCTTGCGGGATCGCGTCATCGAGGTGGTGGGCCAGCTCCGGGGAGACCCTCGGGCTTTACACGACCGTCTATGCGAAATCCTGGTCGCCCAGGATTACCAGGACCTGATCGGCCAGGTGATACAACGCGTCGTGCAACTGCTCCAGGAGGTCGAGGCGAAGCTCGCCACCATGGCATCGTTGTCCGGCGGCATCGCAAGGCAGGCCCGTCCGCGGGAGGACGAGGCCGAGCCGGAACGGTCGGACGAGCAGCCTCAAGCGCGGCCTCGCGTCTTGACCAGCCAGGGAGAAGTGGACGAGCTGCTCGCGGCCCTGGGCGCCCCTTGACCCTGTAGATAGAGCGGCGGCCCTAAAATCTTTTACCTCCGCGGCCCCGCGTCGCATCCGTACCAGAAGCATCGGACAGGTCTCTCACCATAGCCAGACCTCCTTGTTAGTACGAGCCGAGCAGTTGATCTATAGCGGGACCGAAGGCGCTGCTACACAGAGTCAAGATCCAGTGCAATAGGCCGATTCTGCCTAGCACACTAATTTGGGCTTCTGTCTAATCAACTATTAGGCACAAGGTTCCCTTAGGCTACTCGTCAACGAAGATTAAGAGGTTATCATGCGCTTAGCACATGTCAGCGAGGTAGTTTTTGTCGCCATACTATCGGGCGGGTGTACGGGCACAATCCTTACAAAGAATTTAACGGCCGCGGACGCTCCCCTAGCCCGAACTTCTTTGGGGGTGGCAACGTAACCTATTGGTAGAATGGGATAATTGTAAAATCCTGTAGGCGTCTACTGGGTACGTTACCGCTTGACGCCGAGGAGGTCGAATGCTCTCC
>JACCXJ010000344.1 GCA_013697045.1 Gammaproteobacteria bacterium
AAGGTGCTCGTTGACCTGCGGACGCGCACAGGGCGTACCTACTTGGCGATCATCGAGGGGCTGCTGCTGGCCGAGCATGCCCAGGACTTGGATGCCTGGGGGGCGTCGGTCGCCGTTGGCTTGGGGCGCTGGTGTTCCGCCCATAGCATGGGGCACGTCGCAGAGAAAATGAAGAATATCAGCGGCTTGTCGCAGTAGTTTGGTAGGCCACCACGGCAACCAAGTCTACAACGCCGGGTCACACTGGCCGAAGGTCGTCAAGGCGGCGTACCGTTACCTGCTTCCAAGACGGCACGATGGATGACCGTGAACGCCTCGGCGACCGCCTGGACGCACTCCTTCGTAGGCCCGCCCGGGGCGATCGCCTTGGCTTCTAATGCCGCGATCAGGATGTCCGCGGCGATGCGGGCAGTTGAGTCGGTGGCGGTTTCCATGATTCCTCCTCTGTGTTGTGAATAGGGGGGCTACGCGTTCAGGTAGGTATGCCGGGTAGCGCGGGGGGCGGGGCGAGGGCGTCGGGCGAGTTGTAGTATATGGCCATTCATGCCCGAGGCGTTAAACAAGGATAAGTCTCACCGAAGACGCCAAGCGCCTCATCGCGTAAGGCATGCTGGCGAAAACCAGGAACTGGTATGAACAAAAACAACTGGGCCGACAAGCTAGCCTTCATGAATAAGGCGATGAAGGCCGCGCACCTGCAACTGTGCGTGACCAACAACCTACTTGTGACTGACCGCCCGGATTTGCCTTGCGCCGACGATACGAGCTGGACGACAGACCACAGGACCGACCTTGCAGGGTTGGAGGGGGCCATGAAGCTGCTAGAGGAGATCAGCACTGTAGCGATCCCGAATGTGGTCTGTGTAGTAAGTGCCTTTTGACGATGCGCGCAGAAACGCCCTGAAAACCCTCTCTGGAACCCTACAAAAGTCGTATGCGCCACCGTCCTTGGCGGATTTTCATCCGCATCGTGGCCGGGTCATAGCCGATAGCTGAAATTGCTGAAGAGGAGACGGGAACCATGTTCACGTTTTGTGACCCTCTGACTGGCGCTAGCTCGCCCTCTCCCGAGGCCCCCTTCGTCCGCTCTATCTGCCCCCTTGGGAAGCGCCCTCCCCTTCGGGCCTGTCACGGTCCGGGGCGCCGGCCCTCCGGCGGGTGGGACTTCTTTCCCGTAGCCTGTTACCCCAGAAGTTACCCCAGCGGACAACCGGCCGGGCAATCCGCGACTTCTACCTCTACACCACGACGGGTTCCGGCGGGGCCTGCGCCTGTTCGCAGCGGCGCCCCTCGCGGTCCTCGGCGCGCCGGACGATGGCTTCGCCGGAAAGATGCTCGGCGGTCAGCCGCTCGTGATCGCGCGCCAGGCCGACGCCAGACAGCCAGGTATCGATGCAAGCATGGCGTCCGCACCAGCACTCGACGCTGGGGAGCTCCGCTCCGGCCGGATCCAGGCCAGTGGGTTGTGACCCCCACTCGCCGGCGATGGCATTGGGTCGGCGCAGCAGCCGCCTGCCGATGGCGATGCCACCGCCGACACCCGTGCCGAGGATCACGGCGAGACTTTCGCCGCACCCGCCGCCGCGCCATCGCGCGCCTCCGACACGGCGAGGCAATCGAGCGGAAGGGTCCGAGGCGCCCACACGCCGCGCCGCTCGACGCCCACGGCGCACATCATCGACCACAGCGCCGGCGACAGCGGGAGGTAGTCAATCTTGTTCGACCGACTTGGCGCCCGAGCCGTAGGTGCCCGGCCGACGGTCGCTGCCGCCGAGATAGAGCGGGTGGCTCATCAGTTGGTAAGGTCCGTCTGCTGGACCACGGGCGCGAGCGGCATGTTGTCCGGCGTGTCGCATTGTCATATACAACAACCGACCCTCGCCTAACCCATTGATTCTAGGCTTAGAGGGGAATCTACTCCCAAGCGATTGATTTCGTAAGATCCGGAGAACCGATATGAGAAGGCCGGCGCTCTCCGCCCATCACGCCTGCCGATGGTTCAATCCCACCGCGAAGCGATCAACAGAAACGGAGACCTGCGCGGCAGTAGCGTAGCCTCGGGTGTAGGTTGACGGCTCAGATCGACTGGCGGTTTGGATACCTGGAGACGCCATGGTACCGTGTGGCCCGTCGGGACCGATTCGGCCACCTACGACACTCCAATATCTCGCGAAGGTGACCGATCTCGAACGGGACCAATGGTACATCGGTGCCCCGCCTATCACAGGCCTTGGCGTCCCGCCCTCGATCTCGCCCCCCTGACCGCCCGGCAATGCCCGCTCCAGCTCACTTCCGCCTCCCTCAAGACAGTCGCACACTTGGACGCGCCGTTCCAATCCGCCGCCCGGTCGCTGTGCGGCGTGCGCCGCTCGAGGAAAGCCATTGCCTGCAGAAGCTGCCCGCTGACCTCTCCCCAATAATGTGAATTAGTTCACAGAACCGGCCGTGGTTCTCGTGTAGCCTTCCCGTTCTATTCGGCCTTCACTCGCTAAGGGGGACCACCGACCATGTCGGCCGCATTCGTGATCAAGGGGTCTGATACGCGAAGAGGACAGCAGGATCGGCCTGCCGGACCTCATAGTTCGGGCTTATGACAAGGACCTCAAGTACGATGGACCTGATGGGCGAGACCCGCACGGGGTGCGGAGGCAGTTCTGCATCGTGGGCCGCACCGAGGACTTCCGGAACTTCTCCGACAAGCGCTCCGACATCTATCTGCGCATCCTGGTCCCGGGAGCGGACGGTGCCGCACCGCGCGAGGTCTGGAACACCCGCCGTGCGCTGGAACGTGAGCCATATCGAGTACATCGTGGTCGAGCTGCTGCACACGGTTTGCCAGGGATTGCCACCGGGCGAGCACGGCGGTGGGGCACCGGCCTTCGCTCGACGCGCTCGTCTACAAGGAGTGCCTCGATCCGGGCTACCCGATTCTCAATACCGATCCGCTTGTGCCCGTCGACATCAACGAGCCGCCCGCGGGACGCCGGATCCCGGGCGCCGTGATCTACGCCGAGCCCGGCGAGCGTCTCTTCGTCCATGTCTGTAACGCAGACGACGGCCGCACAGTCTGCACGTGCAGGGCTTGATCTGTGGCATCGACTCCGCGGCGCAAGCGTGAGGCGGTGGCTGCGTTTGTTGCGGGGCGAGGATCTGGATGCGGTTTCTCGTGAGCGGAAGGTGATGGTGGCCCAGCTCTCGGAGCAGCGCGAGGAGTCTCGCGCCGCGGCCGAAGCGGGCCTCATAACCTGCGAGGTCGACGGACGCGATGAGAAGAGGGAGCGCGTCAATCATCGGCGCTATCTCACGCGGCAGGAGGCGAACCGGGATGTTCCATGGCATCCAAGTGTAATACAATCGGCAACGTCGTGACTCCAAACTCGGCTACCGTTCACCGGCTGAGTTCGAGGCGATGAATAAAATGCTTAAGGTGTACATGAATTCTGGGGAAGTCACGCCTCATTTTCCTGCTAGGGGGGATTGCGATGGCCAAATTGACCGTCATTCTTTTTGGGCGATTCTGCATCCATGGCACACAGCACTCCGTAAACGGGTTGCACGCGCGGCGGGCGCAAGAGCTCTTTTCCCAGCTCCTCCTGCATCGGGATCGGATCTATCCACGCGAGACACTTGCTAGTCTATTATGGGAAGATGCCGCGCCCGCGCAAGCGAGGAAATACCTGAGGCAGGCATTATGGCAAATCCAAGCCGTATTGGAGGAAACCGCGGGCGCGGAAGCAAAAAATTTACTAACCTTGGACGCCGATTGGATTCAGCTCAATAGCGCCGAGAGCCTGGCTCTTGATATCGCTATTTTTGAACACGCCTTTGAAGCATGTCAAGGCACTCCTGGAACGCAACTCGCAGACACCCAAAGAAAGGATTTAGAACGCGCCGTCCAGCTTTATCGCGCGGATCTTCTCGAGGGATGGTATCAGGATTGGTGCCTGTTCGAGCGCGAAAGGCTGCAAAACTGGTACCTATCAGCACTCGACAAGCTCGTCGCCTGGTGCGAGGCTCACGAGGATGTTGAATGTGGCCTGGCGTATGCTGAACGGATCCTGCGTAAAGATCCGGCGGAAGAGCAGACGCATTACCATATAATGCGTTTGCATTGGATCACGGGCGTCGTACCCAGGCACTGCGCCAGTATCAGCGCTGCGAAAGGATTCTGATGCAGGAGCTTGGTGTTCAACCGTCCGAACGGACAAAGATGCTCTACGCGCACATTCGTGCAGACAAACCAGATCCATTATCGGTCCACTTGCCTGTCCCGCGGTCGCCGGCTCACACACCACCGCTAGGTCGTGAGCAACTCACCGGACTCATGGTTTATTTCAAGCAACTCCAAGCTCAGCTGGTCGATCTCGAGGAGCAACTCAAGCGCGATATTCGTGCCGTAGAAGTCGTTTTAAGCGACCGGCAATGAAAAAGCTTTCGGAATACTCCCGTGGGAAACCACCGTCGTGGGTTGGACCGACCCCTTTTTTCCTGATTTGCCCTAGAACCGGAAACACCCAGACACACGTCCACAGGCACGTCGTTCTGGGTTCGTGGCGACTGAGACGGTCGAACGGACGCGCGCGAGACGCCAACACAAAACGCGTTTGTTAAAGAGGGTCTACAACAATGGCTAAGAGGGGGCCATATGGGGACTTAAGCCAGCTTCGGGTCATCTG
>JACCXJ010000369.1 GCA_013697045.1 Gammaproteobacteria bacterium
ATCGCGCCCCGGTCATAATCCCCATCGACGAGATGGATCGTGACCCCAGTCTCGGTCGCCCCGGAAGCGAGCACCGCTTCGTGGACCCGCATGCCATACATCCCCAATCCCCCGAAGCGCGGCAAGAGGGCGGGGTGGATGTTGATCACCCGTCCGGCGTACTGGGCCAGGGTCTCGGGACCGAGCTTCTTCATGTAGCCGGCGAGGACCATGAGGCCGACGCCGTGGCGGATGAGCGTATCGCGGATGGTCCGATCAAGCGCCTCGGGCTCGGGGTGGGTCTCCGCGCTCAAGTGGAAGGTCGGTACGCCCGCGCGCCGTGCCCGTGCCAGGACCTCGGTGTCCCGGTTATTGCCGATGACGACCGCAGGCCGGGCACCGAGGCGCCCGGTCTTGCAAGCATTGAGGACCGTCTGGACGTTGGTGCCGCGATGCGAGGCCAGGAATCCGAGGTTCCCGAGCGCCGGCGCTGCCATTTCGGGCGCTCAGCGCTCGCGCTCGATCATGTCATACAGGTCCTGGTAAGACTGGTCGACGATGTCGCCGAACAGGGGATCGGTGGCCGAGGTGATCTCGGCCCGGATCCGGTCCCAGTCCTCCGCCGTCAGCACCTCCCTGGCACGCGGGAAGACCTCTCTCTCCCCCCGGCGGGCATGGCTCCGGCAGAGATCCAGATATTCGTGGCCGACGGAACGGACCCTATCGAGCGGTATGATGGCGCCGCCCAGGACGCCTTGCACGAGGTCGTTGAAGGCATGCCCGAGCTGGCGCAGGGTATCGTGCTCGGCGAGAAGCTCGCCCCCGACCTCGGCTTGTGTAGCATCCCGGTCGATGAGACAGCGGACGACCAGTGCCTCGGTCGGGAGGTGCACCATCTCCGGGTAGACGCCGACGTAGCGCATGATGTCGGACATGAGCCGAAAATCGGCGTCCTCGCCGCGCCCGAGCCGCGCGAGCTGGTCGTCGAGGAGGTCGAGCAGGCGGGCGAAGTTGCGGTGTTCTCTCTCGATCCTCGCAAGGATTTCCGGCATGGTTGCCCCCTCAGGGCTTCATGAGGGGCTCATGCCCTGCGCGCGTAGCGGCGCTCGACGTACTCCTCCACGATGCGCTGAAACTCCTCCGCGATGCCTTCCCCGCGCAGGGTCATGGCCTTCTCGCCATCGATGAAAACCGGGGCCGCGGGCACCTCGCCGGTGCCGGGCAGGCTGATCCCGATGTCGGCGTGCTTGCTCTCGCCCGGCCCGTTGACCACGCAGCCCATGACCGCCAGGCTCATGTCCTCGACCCCGACGTAGCGCTCACCCCAGATCGGCATCTGGCTGCGAACGAAGGACTGGATCTTGTCGGCCAGCTCCTGGAACACGGTGCTCGTGGTCCGACCGCAGCCGGGGCAGGCGGTCACGAGCGGGGTGAACGATCGGAAACCCATGGTCTGGAGGATCTCCTGGGCCACGATCACCTCCGTGGTCCGATCACCGCCGGGCTCCGGGGTCAGCGAGATGCGGATCGTGTCCCCGATCCCCTGCTGCAACAAGATCGCGAGCCCGGCCGCCGAGGCCACGATCCCCTTCGAGCCCATGCCGGCCTCGGTGAGGCCGAGATGCAGGGCGTAATCGCAACGCGCGCCCAGATCGGTATAGACGGCGATGAGGTCCTGTACCCCGCTCACCTTGCAGGACAAGACGATATGATCGCGGGCGAGGCCGATCGCCTCGGCACGCCGGGCACTTTCCAGGGCCGAGACGATCAAGGCCTCGCGGGTCACCTCGCGCGCGTCTCTGGGCTCGCTGAGGCGGGCGTTGTCGTCCATCATGCGCGTCAGGAGCTCGCCGTCCAAGCTGCCCCAGTTGACGCCGATGCGCACCGGCCGGTCATAGCGGATGGCGGTTTCTATCATGGTCGCGAACTGGCTGTCGCGCTTGTGCTTGAAACCGACGTTGCCGGGGTTGATTCGGTATTTCGCCAGGCCCTCGGCACAGTCCGGATAGCGGGTGAGCAGGAGGTGGCCGTTGTAATGAAAATCGCCGATCAGCGGGACCCGGCAGCCCGCGGCATCGAGCAGCTCGCGGATGCGACCGATCTGGCGCGCCGCTTCCTCGGTGTTGACCGTGATGCGCACCAGCTCCGAGCCCGCCGCCGCCAGGGCCTGCACCTGGCGCACGGTGCCCAGGGCGTCGGCCGTGTCGGTATTGGTCATCGACTGCACAACGATGGGGTGGCCGCCCCCGATGGTGACCGCGCCCACCTTGACGCCGATGCTCTGGCGCCGCCGAGGAGCGGGGTTTACCACGGAACGATATTCGGCCTCGGGGCTCACCCTCTCGGGACCGGTGCCAGGGAGATCGGTGCCAGGGACGTCGGTACTAGGGAGATCGGCGTGGCGGACTGGTTGCATAGGGACTCCGGGGGCGAGGTGACGAATGGGGACCCGCGATCTCGCGGCGCGGGCAACCCTCTTGGTATCGCCTAATGGTATCGTAGTCGACGGACGCCGCGCAAAGCGCGCCCGACAGTCAGGCGAACGCTGCGGGTCCCGGGGAGGAAGCGATATGGACTCCACCGATGTCGTCGCGGCGCTCCTGAGTTGGGCCGTGACCCTGTCCCATTACCCCGCGCCGCCGGCGCCGCCGGAACTGCGCTATGTCGAGCAGGGTTTCTTCGTCGTGCACGCCTGCGGCGGCCGCAAATGCTCGGCGCTCGGTTGGTACGACAACGACGGGCACGTCTACATCGACGAGCGCCTGCGCGATGAGGATACCCCCTTCGTGCGCAGCATCATCGTCCACGAGATGGTGCACTATCTTCAGGACCTCAGCGGCAAGTTCGACCCCACCGCGTGCGAGGACTACAACCGGCGCGAGCGCGAGGCCTACGCCGTGCAGCGCGAGTTCGTGGCGCGCGCCGCCGGACACGCGGCGTTCCTGCGCATCGATCTGGGCAATTGCGGGGTGGAACCCAAGGGTTGACTACCCCCATCCCAGGCCCCCAAGGACATACGGGGGCAGCCACACGATCCTGGCGCGGCGCCCTGAGCCCCACCATCGCGCAGGAGTTGCTTTAATTTTCTCGAAGCGAGGGCTTCCCCAGCGCTACGGAAAGAGGCCGGACAGATCGACGGGACACCCCGGCAGCTCGGCAGGCGCGAGCATTCCCGGTGGTGCGAGTATGCGGCATTCGAGATAACCCGATGCCGAGGGCGAGGTGTAGACGTGTAAACGCCTGTCTTCGAGATCGACGAGCCACACCTCTGGGATACTGTGACGGGCGTAGAGCGGGATCTTGACGTCGCGGTCGTAGGCCAGCCTCGTGTCGGCGACCTCGATGATGAGTAGGATATCTGCCGGTAGCGGGTGGCCCGAGCGGTAGAAGTCCTGGCGAGGTCGAAGCAACGCGAGGTCCGGCTCGGGTTCCGAGTGTTCGGGCAGAACGACGGGCGATTGCACCAGCACGATGGCAAGATCCCCGAGCGCCCTTGCCAGTAGACGGTTCAAGGTCATGACCGTTCCCGCATGCCCGCTACCGATCGGCGCCATATCGATGATCTCCCCTTCGATGAGCTCCACGCGGTCGTCTTCCTGAAGGATCCCCACGTCAGCCATGCGATGGAAGTCCGCGACCGTGAGCCGGTGCCTGGTCGTAACAGGTGTCGCAATGGTGGCCATCGTGCCGACTCCTTCCTCATCGATTCTCGCGTACACCGTAGCAAGGCGCATGCGAGGGGGCAAGCGCGAGCCATACGGGTGAGACGGACAGGCGCAGCGGGAACCCTATGCAGGGTTATGTCACCGAATGCATGGCCGGCATACCGTCGATTCGTACCGAACGGCCTCACGAAGCTGTTCCCCGCCGCCACGGGGTTGAACCGGCCTGCACGAACTTTGCTGCAAGCCTCGCAGTCCTAACACGGAGATGAGCATGTCCCCCCACGCCCAATTGGCCACAGAGGTCGCGAGCGCGGTTCTGGCCGGGACATCCCGATTGCGCATCGACCCCGGTGACCCGAGGCGGGTACAGATGCACAACGCGCTGGGCGAGCAGGTATCCGTGGCGCTCGAGCCCGTTCGCGCCGAAATAAAGCCCCCGACCGCAAGGCATTATTTCGCCGGCGTCGAGACCCCCGCCGAGCTTTTCGGGGCCTATCGAGAAGCAAGCCGGGCGCTGCCTTTCGAGATGGACCTACCCGAGGCCAGACGCCGGGTGCACCCCTATGCTACCGAGTTCCTGCGCGGGCTCTTCGATGAGGCCCGAACCGGCCTCGAAGACCGCGACGCCGCCCGCATCGCCCGCTGGGTCCAGGACTTCGACATCTACGTGGCGGTCAAGGCAGTCGAGTCGCTCTTGAACAGCAAGGCCGATCTGGCGCTCCTCCAGATCGCCGAGGCGCGTGGCTGGTGCGTCCACTTCGACCACCTCGCCATCCGCTGTGGCAGTGAGGAGACGGGCGACGCCGAGCGCGTCGCAGGGCTCTTGACCGGCGAGCACGGCTATGTCGGATCACAGGTCCCGGGCGAGAAGTTATATCGTTTCGCGGACGGCTGGAGCGCCTATCTGCTCTACAAGATGCTCGACAACGGGCAGGTGCTGCGGCTCTTCATCGACCAGTCCGATGCCGGCCATCCCACCCAGATCATCCAGCACTGGAACCACGTCTACGGGTACACGGCGCATCACCTCGCGATCCGGGCCACGCGGCCGCCGCTTTCGAATGTAGGTCAGCTCGGCGCGCGGGTGGCGGTGACGTTGGAGGAGCTTTGCGACGCCCTGGCGGAGCACGGGATCGGGGTCATGGAGGCGACCGGGCATTACACGGAGGGACTGCTGCTACAGGTCTTCACCCGCCCCGAGCGCACCCCGTGCATCCCCCCGGCGATCACGGAAGGGCTCGGCCGACTGGGCGCCGGTCTCGAAACCAAGATCCGGAACGGCAAGCTCCTGGAGCTGGTCGCGCGGCGCGAGATGCCGCCGGAGCTCGCAGAGCGGTTCTTCCAGCTCTACGGCCTCCCCTACACGCCCGAAAACCCGTTGCACTCGGCGCCCATCTACCCCTATTTCCTGCCCGAGCAGGCCGCGCACGTGATCCGCACCTCGCTCTGCACCTAGTCCGGATTTCTCACCACCACCTTGCCGTGACCGCCGATCCGGATGGTATGGCGGATGGTGCTCCCGCAAGCGCTGCATCCTCCACGGAGTAGTGGTCCTGGCTGCGGCCACCAGCATCCGTAGCCCGTAGGGAGGGCAGCGGAACACGGGGATCCCAATGCCCGCCGTTCCCCAGACCCATCGTATTTGGCTCCGAGGGTTGGGCGCGAGGCTTTTGAGCTTTGCGTGCGAGGAAAAAAGCGTTGCGGCCGGAGCTCTGAGCCTCGGTCGCGAGCTTCCGGCCCCGGCGAGGCGGGTTCGACGGTGTTTAATTCCTAGGCGGCGGCGGGCAGGGCCTTGATCTTGGCCTTGCTGGTGAAGCGGGCGGACATGCCCTGCCGGAGTGCGTCCAGGCCCGCGCCCTTGTCGGACACCTTGAGCAAAGCATAGCCTTCCAACGCCGCGCTCAGCAGAAGGCCTCGGACCTGTCGCCCATCTTCATCCTGTACCTCCCCAAAGCATTACATCCATGTAATCCCGGTTCACGAGGCCCCGCCGCACGTCGGGCGAAAGGCCGACGAGCGGGGCGTTGCAGATTTCAAGTGACTAACTACTGTTCATCCTGTCTTAAGAAACACATCGGTAGCCACGGCGGTATCCGGGAACGCGCCTAAGACCTGCCGGTCCGTTGTGACCAAGGGCACACGCAGATCGCGGGCAAGCCATACGAATTCGCAGTCGTAGGCACTACACCCGCTGTCGAGTGCCAAAGACAGCACCGCCTGCCCGTTTACTCTTCCCTCAGGCACGGTGATGACCTCCACGGCCCGATCCAGCAGAACTCCGGCGTCGTGGGGTTCGACATCTCTCCGGCGCACCGCACCCACGAGGACATTGCGGAACTCGGAATGGATGAGCGCTGGCGCGATCCAGTCCGGGTCCTTAAGCAGAATAGCATCGGCTTGGGCGGCGTGAAGCGTGGGTAGGAGCAGGTAGGCGAGCAGGTTGGTGTCGACCGCGATCATGGCCGGCCCGCATTCTTCCAGCCCTCAACGTCGGCGTCGCCGATGGTGGGCTGGTAGCGTTCCCTCACAGCCCGGATCCTCTCCAGCAACGCCTGCTTGTCCTGCGTCGGCTTCCCCACGTGGCGTTCCAAGGCCACTACGATTTCCTTGGCGATACTGCGGTGATGAGTCCGAGCGGTCTCCGCCAGACGCTGATACAGCTCGTTTGGGATGTTCTTGATAGTGATGCCGGGCATGGTGGTCTCCAGTGGCAATACGCCAGTATTATGCCACTAGACGGAATGGTTGGCTACGGCGTGAGGGGACCTTGCTCGTGAGCTATAGCCGACTGGCCGATCACGATTCGATTCCGCCTCACGGAATCACATCAAGAACGGCGCCGAGGCGGAGAATCCATACTGCTTGTACCCGCGAGACGCGCGGTTGCACTACTATGGCAACTTGTTTTCTAAGGAGTGCGGTACGCTACGCGTCGCGCGCTGTCGGTCGCCCCCAATGCCAGGTAGACCGGATGGGGGCTGAGCAGCGGTGAGAACTGTCCGAGGGCGTTGGCTCGATAGCTGGTCCAACGGGAGTGCGCCGGATCGTCCACCATCGCCGCACGAACGGGGTTCAGTTCGATGTAACGCATGCAGGTGAGGAGATACGTCTCCGCCTGGATCAGTGAGGACTTGTAGCGGGGTCCCACAATATGCCCGTACGCCGGTACTCGCGGTTGATGTACTGCACGTAGCGCCGTCCCAACGAAAAGCCTGGGTACCGTCGCGGCGTTCTTCGGGGTGAGGAACAAATGTACATGGTTGGTCATGAGCGCATAGGAGTGCAGCGAACAGCTTGTCTCCTTCAATGCCTCACCGAGCCAATGCAGGTACGTAGAGTAATCCTCTTCGCCAAAGAAGCATGGCTCTCGGTTTGTGGCCGCGCCGCACGATGTGTAGCGGTATTCTCTCGAGGTGAACACGCGGGGGGGTGGGGCATGCGGCGAGTATATGTATCACAAACAAATCGAGCCTGGCCGAGCCTGGCCCCTTTAACCTGCGTATCATTTCACGAGATCCGCAAACCCGCGGAGTATCGCCGCAATTTCCACAAAGACCTCTGGCTTCATCTTCATCGCGATGTCGGTATACGCCTCTCTTCGGCATCGCGCAGAAATAACTTGATAAAGTGTGAGAGATGTGCTTTAAAGCGGGATGCAGATTGCGTCCACGGTAGAGCAGATCGAGTCGAAGTACCGATCGCTTGTGTCGGTGTTGGATGAACGGGCACGCCGACA
>JACCXJ010000014.1 GCA_013697045.1 Gammaproteobacteria bacterium
ATGAGAGGGCCTCCTATGTGGGACGTATGACTTTCCGAAACCCATACATACCACGGAGCGCCCTCTCTTCCAAGCTTTTTCCTTCCTAACCTATTGATCCATCGTCGTTAAAAAAGATCTGCACCCATAACATATCTCCTTGGTTGGTGGAATCGATCGAGACTCTAAAACATATGATTATGTCTAACTTCCAACACGTTTGCACTTCGATGTAACGCGAAAACCATGTTCCGGTCGCGCCATCGTGTCTACCATCTCGTGGCCTATCCTCTCGCAGGTTTTCCTGTCCGAGAAAAACTTCTCGCTGTGCAGATTGAACGCATCTTTACTGCCAGCAGACCAAAGTGCGAATATGAGTATGTATTCCATAAAGTCATCTCCATAAGATAGAACCCCGTCAAAGTCGGCTGGGTATATAGGCCTCGAGCTACCCGCGCCTGGCTACGACCAGTCGAGCTCATCCTAGCCGTCCCGCCACTACTTGTAGTCGTCTCAGGCCGGCAGTCAGTGGTGTTGAAGCGCCCCACCGTATGAACTGCACCTGGTGTCCGCCCCCGGTAATGAAATCGAAGGCATGGGAGAGCCGGCGGCTCAGTTCCTCATGCAGTTCCGGCGCGACCGTCACTTTTCCGATGCACCACCGTACGCCTTCTAATCCGGCCGCTGGGTCCGCCGGCATGTTGATCACGATGTCGTAGATGTTACTCATGCTTACTCTCCTCTCGGTCTCCTCGCCTGTACATATCCGGACGTGACGCCTCGATGGCACACGCTGCTGCTTCTTCGCCTGCTCACCGTTCCTCCTCCCAGTCCGCTCGGCGGACTGACTCGGGACCGCCGGGTCGAGCGACCGGGACGGCGCTCTTCCGACGCGCTTCGGGCGGATCTCGGGGTCATGGCACGCGGGTCCTCCTTTCGCAGCGTGTGGCCTTATCGGTACCGCTTCCGCCGTCGCATCGATCGGAGCCCGATTGCCCGTCCATCGCGTCGTTGCCGCTTTGCCCGAACAGCCGATCCCGGCCTGTTCCTCCCTTCAGAACATCGTTTACCGCACCTCCGAACAGCTTGTCGTTGCCGCTATTGCCGTATAGCTTATCGCGACCCGGACCACCGCAAATGCCGTCGTCGCCGCCGAGGCCGAAGATCGTGTCGTTTCCGGTCAGGCCATGGATGACGTCATTGCCCGGGGTCGCGAAGATCGTGTTGCTGTTACGGTCGGCAACGATGGTCGCCGGTAGTCCATTACATAGGACCGGAGGCCGCACCGTTGTGGCGAGAGGTGAAGTGAGCACTTTTAAGCTGCCACCCCAACTCAAAGGCTGATCCAAATTACAGCCGCTTACTTGACCTTCCACCTGAACACTGATTAGATGTGCGCCCGGCGACACAGGTCCCAACTCAGCAAGGCCTGTATCCAATCGTAATTCTGCAAATGGGGAGGGAGCGCCAGGCCAGCCTAAGAACCCTGTGGTCATCTCTAAGGTTCCATCGACGAAAATATGAACCCTTACAGACGAACAATGAGTACTGCGAACAAAGTACTGTACCTGGAGAATTGATCCTGTCTCAACTGACACGGAAAACGGTGGATCACACAGTTGGCCTGTGTTGGTACAGGTGACGGCAAAGTCTGGAATGATTGTCTCAACCGTCTCCTGACTATTCGCTGTCGCTGACAGTCCGTACTCGCACGGCACCCCATCGCCATCCCCGTCTAGCCTGCTCAACCCGCATTGGCTTAGATAGAACTTGGCCTCGTCGCAAGAGGCCATCTCGTTGCAGCGTTTATCAGCGCACTGACCGCCACCGATGCCGATCGCCTTGGCCTGGACCTGCTCGACCGTGCTTCTCCTTACCCAGCCGGTCTTGCCGCCCTGCTGATACTCCCAGGGTGGAATTGGATTCGGATCGATCCACGGGCCACGCTTGGCGCCCCTTGCTTCGTATTCCAGCGCCAGCAGCGACCTATCGCGGTTGTATATCCGGTAGATCCAGGCCACGCCGCGCTTGATCTGCTCGGCATTAACGTCGAGGCTTTCGGTGTAGACCCTCCCTACAACTCGGCCGTAGCGGTCGCGGTCTTGCTGGCTGACCTTCACCCGCTTACCGTACACGAGATCGGATAGGCTCTGCTTCGAGCGCTCCCCAAACGGCTGCCGCTTCTCCGGAGCGTCAATCTCCACCAGCCTGACCTTAGTCTGGCGCCCGCTTATCAGCACCGTGAGCGTGTCACCGTCCGAAACGCCTACGACCTTGCCCTCGTAGATCGAGGCGTATGCCTGGGCACATACCAAGCTCCAGAGGCAAATTCCGACCATCGTGATGTGTTTCATGGCTGGATTATCGGCAGTACCCCTAGGTTCCCCCAGGTCCCTTCCCCAACCGCCGGGCGCAACCGCGCCGTCGTCTCAGAGCTGCGCTGCGCGGGACGGCTGAGAGAGCCGCTCAGCTACGCTTGAGCGGACGCGCCAAGAGAGAGGGGAAGGAACGGTGAGCCGCGAGGACAACCACGAGCTGGACGGCTTCGACCCAGACGAGGACGAGGCTGGACGGTCCACCGCCGTTCTCTTCGATCGAGAGCGGCTTGCGCTAGCTAGCTAGGACCGCTAGAACCCGCGCCACACCTCGGTTTCGGCACGTCGACCACAGCGCTCGGCACCTCCCTACCGCCTCGGTCGCCTGGTAGCACCTCGCGTAGGAGGGTGCTATTCTGTCCAAACATGGCGCGCGGGCCCCCGCGCCCAGCGCATCGGAGTTCGCGTGGGTGGGTGTTCTACGAACACCCGTTGTTCTCACCTCGGAACAAGCCCGCGTCCTCTTGCGGTTGGTGAAAGCGAATCGCTGCGAGATCGTCACGAAATTTTCCTATGGGATCCGGGACGGCTCGAGTCGCTTGGCCACTCAAGCCCTGGCCAGAAGCTCTGGTCGAGCCTGACCTTTCCGGAACTCTTGTTGAATTTCCCGCGCCAGACGGAGAGCCCCATGTGCGAGAGCTCGAGGCTCAGGTACGTGTGCTCGGGATCAATGGTGAATTTTGCGGGGGCCGCGACGGCGGGAACCGAAGCGCTGGCGATGGCAATCGGGAGCCACTTGCTGACCGACATGACTTTATTCTCCTGGGCTGGGTTCGCGACAGGGCGATAGGGTGGCCGAGTTCTTACCCGTAGGTTGGTTTCTGGGGCCACCCGGGCGGGGAGTCCTCGAAATCCTCCTGCCGGCCGTATGGGGTCCTGTCGAGCAGGCTGTAAGCGTCGGTGAGCCCTTCGCAGCCTCGGGCGTAGGTCGAATAGGTGTGGAAGACGTCGTCGTTGATCCAGAAGAAGACGCTCAGGCCGTGCGACTCGCCTGACATGAAATAAGGCTCGTGCGTCCGCTGCTCAAGCTCCGCCTTGTCCCGGTAGTTGTACTCGAGAGGGGCGACGGATTCGTCGTGGGTCACGTGGAAATCGTAGTTGAAGGGGCTGCCGTAAGACGAAACCCACGGCAGGTTCCAGCCTCTGAGTGCCTTGTATGCCTCGAGCTTGGCCAGTGGCGCGCGGGAGACAAGCACGAATGTCGTGTTGCGGGCCTGCAGCATCGACAGATCGCCCAGCGCGTCCACAAAGCTTGTGCAGCCCGGGCAGCCTTTGTCCCAGCCCGGGTCGAACATGAAGTGGTACACGATGAGTTGACGGCGGCCCTCGAACAGGTCGAGCAGCCGCGCCTTACCGCCAGCGTGCTCGAATACGTAGTCCTTGTCCAGGCGCACCATCGGCAGCCTGCGACGTTCCGCATTGACGGCGTCCAGGCGACTCGTGAGCTCTTTCTCCTTCGCGAGGAGTTGCTTGCGCGCAGTGAGCCATTCGTCCCGCGACACGATTTTTGGATGTGGAACATTCGTTTCGGTCATGGTCATCTCTCTTTAAAATTCTTCTGCAGCGTTATTGCGCTCAGAAGGACTTGCGGTCGACAAGCGGCTGCCGCAGACCCAGCATGCGTCTCTCCGGGGCTGTGAACAGGCAGAGGCGTCCCCTGCCGGGAACCTCCTGATCGTCGACCATGATCTTGCCACCCGCCGTGACAATCTTCTTTCGAAAGGCGGCCAGATCCTCCACGTCGACATACAACGTCATGTTGCCCGGCCAGGGACCCTCGTGCTGCGGTTTCATGATGCCGCCGTACATCACCTCCAATTGTGATTAGCCGTAGCGCCTGTCCTGCCTGAGCTCTTCCTCGATCGGCCGCACCTCGATGCTCCCAAGGCATGCTGACGGCCATCGTGACGCCACCTGGATGGCCTCGTTCAGATCCCTGGCGTCGATCAAGAAGAAGCCGCCCAGCTGCTCCTTCGTCTCGGCGAAGGGGCCGTCGGTCACTGACAGCTTGCCGCTTCGAACCCGCACGGTCGCGCCAGTCCGAGCGCTTTGCAGGGCCTGCGTAACAATCAAATGACCGCTCTTCCGCAGGGCCTCGACGTAGGTGAGGGTCTCGCCCCTGAGGGCATCCCACTCGCTCCGGCACAGGGCGGTGAGCTTCTCCTCTTCCTCGTAAGCCAGGCACAGGTATTTCATGACTCTCTCCAATTCGTGACGGAACGGCCGTGAACACCCATTAGTCGTTCGGCGGCCCCTGAATTCGACAATAGCAGTTATGGGGGTCTCCACTTAGCTGCAGTGACTACAAGATATTGGGGTCAGGGCTTGGCGATGATGTCCTTGAGGGTGCCTGTTGAGTATATACTACAGCTAAGTGGAGACCCCCTTTAGCAGTTTACCGGGGGAGGACCGGCAGGTGGGGCAGCCCGTCGCATGCACCGGAGCAGCGCACTACCAGCCTCACAGGTGCCGGTCGCGGCCGGTGATTGTGGTCAAAATTCCTCGCCTACTCGGTCAGGCGTGTCCGAATGTCGATCTCCGAGGTTGCGTCATAAGCTCGAACGGGCCGAGCAGAACATCGAGGCCCAAAAAAAACTATGCGAACTGCTGGGGCTGCCCATGGGCGAGGAGCCCTCGCGATGAACAGCGCCATGGCGATTGCCCCGCAGATCGGCATCGTGGCCGCCTGCATAGGGCTCGGGGTGGCCCGTGCGACGTTCTACCGCGTGCAGCGTCCGGTGTCGGTGCAGCAGGCCAATGTCCCGCGTGCAATCGGCTATATCGCCGTTGTGCAGCGAGACGGAAGGTGCACGGAAGGACGCGCCGTTACCCTCGGTGTCTTGCCAGCGAATAGACGTTCTAACGGAACGTGCGCGCCGGGGGTAAAACGCCGAGCAGGTAGCTGTCTCCGAAACCGTCCCATCTTGGGGCGAGCTGAGGATGGCTGGTACGCATCACCAAGAACCGGGTACGAACAAAGACCGCGCAGAGGCTAGCAAATCTAACCTATTGATTTATGGTGGCTATGGGTGGACTCGAACCACCGACCTCAGCATTATGAGTGCCGCGCTCTAACCGACTGAGCTACATAGCCAGGCACCCGGCCGCCGCAGGACGGGTAACGACCGGCGCGAAGAACGGTGGATTGTGGGGAAGGGATGTTATCGATGTCAAGCGACACCCGCATGACCACCTGCCGGCGCGCGTGCCGCGTTCAAGCTAGCGGGCGCCGTAGACGACGATGGTCTTGCCCTTGACGAAGATCAGGTCCTGCTCGGCGAGCGATTTCAGGACCCGGCCGACGACTTCGCGCGAGCAGCCGACGATGCGCCCGAGCTCCTGCCGGGTGACGCGGATTTGCATGCCGTCCGGATGCGTCATGGCATCGGGTTCCTTGCACAGGTCCAGCAGCGTACGTGCGATCCGTCCCGACACGTCCATGAACGCTAAATCTCGTAACCTGCGGTTGGTCTTCAACAATCGCGACGCGAGCTGACAGGCGATGAGGAAGATGACCCCCGGGAAGATCACCGGCAGGGTCTTCAAACGCGCATAGCCGATATGCGCCACCTGGCAGGGGCTACGTGCGCGCACGAAGGCCGTTCTGTTGGGACTGTCGGTCAACAAACCGATCTCGCCGAAGAACTCGCCCTCGTTGAGATAGCCGAGGACGATCTCGCGGCCGTGCTCGTCTTCGAGCAGGACGGTGACGGAGCCGCTCACGATGTACGAGAGATCGTTGGACGGCTGCCCGCGGGCAATGATGGGCGCCCTCGCCGCGTAACGGGTGAGGCGGCAATGCGGCATGAGACTGACGATGAGATCGTTGTTATCCGACTTCGCTGTAGCGATGAGCGTCATGGCGGTGTCATCGGCAGGGTCGGTTTCGCGCGCCGACCCCGCGGTGCTAGAGCTGTGGTAAGCTTCGGCCCGACAACCGCTCGGAAACACGAATGAAAAGCACGGTTCGGTGGATAGACGATGCGCTGTTCCTGGGAGAATCGGGGAGCGGGCATTCGGTGGTGATGGATGGTCCCCCGGAAGCGGGCGGTCGCAACCTGGCGGTGCGGCCCATGGAGATGCTGCTCCTTGGTCTCGGCGGGTGTACGGCCTTCGACGTCGTGCATATCCTCCGGAAGGCTCGTGTTCGGGTCACGAGTTGCCAGGTCGATCTCACGGCCGAACGCGCCCCCTCGCCCCCACAGGTCTTCACCCGGATCCACATTCATTTCGTTTTGAGCGGCGAGGGCCTGTCGAAGGACCACGTCGAACGGGCCATCACCCTGTCGGCGGAGAAATACTGCTCGGCCTCGATCATGCTGGGAAAGACCGCCGAGATCACGCACGACTTCGAGATCATCGCCAGCGCTCAGAGTTTGTGAACAAACCGTCGCGAGCGCAGTAGGTTTTTTCACCAACT
>JACCXJ010000015.1 GCA_013697045.1 Gammaproteobacteria bacterium
GAATCCAGACCGGCCCGCTAGCCACCCTCGACCGACGCGCCTACTCCGTTCCTAACCCCTTGATTTAGCCCTTGCTTTGCTCCTACCAAACGCCGAAGGATGGGTCGGTGAGATCAGGAGGTCTGTAATTGATCTAAATTGATCACCGGCCCATGCTAAGAGCTAGCAGGACTCGCCCGGTGACTGCCCCGACCTGCCACGCGATTGCGTAGGGAGCCGTGCGAGCACGGGGAGTAAAAACAGACACGCGCCGACGGCGGCGATGATGCCGAGGTCCATGACCAGGCCGAAGTTCTGTAAAGCAGGCTGGCTGGTAAGCATGGGCACGCCGAAACCGATGCACGACGCGAGGCCGGTGAGCAGGATGGGCACGCCGATTTGCGCGTAGAGGTGCCCATAGTCGCGCTCGTGTTCGAGCGCCATGAGCACGTGCAGGCTGTAATCGATGCAGAGTCCGATGAGGAGCGGCACGCACAAGAGCGAGAGCGGGCTCAGCGCGACGCCGGTGACTACCAAGAGTGCGCCGAAAAGGAGGAACGAGAGGCCGAGGGCGGCGAAATTGAGCAATACCAGGCGCAGGGAACGCTGGGCGACGGCGCACAGGACGAAGATGGCCGCGAGCACCCAGACGGAGAGGCGCCGGAGATCGGCGAGCGCGATCTGGTTGAGCTCGTCTTTGAGCGTGACCCAGCTCACCGGCAGCACTTCCGCAGCGGCGAGCGCCAGGCCGCCGGGCGGCGCCGGGTGCTCGGCAGCGCCCCGGAGGCGCACGATGGCGCGACACCGATCGGGGTCTTCCCGGTAGAGCTTGGCGAGGAGCGGGGACACGGCGGCGAAGGCGTCGTCTGCCCCGGCGGCGGCGCGATCGAGGGTCTCGGTCAGGGCCAGGGTGGGGCCGCTCCATTCGCTGCCGAGGCCCCTTGAATCGAAGGCCAGGCGCAGGCGTGGGGTGATATCGTCTTTCCACCGCGCGCGGTTTTCACGTTGGTGTGCGGTTGCGGGCAGGAAGGCACTCTGCGGCGAGCGACGGCCGCCGGTGACGCGCACGGCAAGATCGTCGGTGGCCTGCCGGACGGCATCCCAGTTTGGCGCCTCGACGAGGTAAATCGCATCCCGCCAGCTCGGATCGTTCCTGGCGAGGATCTGCTGGCCGCGAAAAGCGGCGGTCTCTGTCGGCTTCAGGCGCTCGAGATCGGGCGCGTACAGCGCGGCGGGATCGCGCCACAGCCAGGCGGTGGCGATGAGGCCGAAGACCGTGGCGAGCGCGAGCAGCGCTCGGCCGCGGCGCGCCATCGCCCGGGCCATCGCGCCGCTCATGCGTTTCAAAAAAGGAGGCGGTTTCCGTGGGCGGTCGGCCCATGCGGCGGGGAGCAGCCAGGTAGCGAAGCACGCCGATGCCAGGAGCCCCGCGGCCACCAACACGGCGAGCTGGCGAAGCCCGGGGAGGGACGAAAACGCGAGGACCAGGAACGCCGCCGCCGTCGTCACCGCGCTGAACCGGATCCCGCGGCAGAGCCGCGCCCACACCGCACCGTCGTCCCGAAGATCCGAGGCGAAATGGTGATAGACGAGGATGCTGTAATCCATGCTGATCCCGAGCAGGATGCAGGCGAAGCCCATGCTGATCACATTGAGCGAGCCGATGCCGAGGCGCGCGGCGATGATGCCCACGCCGAGGGCGAGAAACTGCGCGAGTAAAATCCAGCCGAGCGGCCTCAAGCTGCGATAAAAGGCCCAGAACGCCGCGCTGACGAGCACGGTGGCCACGACGATCATCAAGCGCATATCGCGGCGCATCTCTGTCGAGATCTCGGCCGTGAAAGCGGGACGGCCGGTGAGCAGGAGGCGCGTCTCTCCGGGCAGCGTGCGTCGCACGGCGGCGTGGATCGCAGTAGAGAACGCCTCGCACTCGTCGAAGGTGATGAGCGGGCGCGTGGCGGTGACGGTGAGCGAGGTCGCGGGCCGTTCGGTCCACTGGAACGGGCTGTCGCCTTGCTGCTCGGCGAGCACATCGAGGAGACCGAGCGGGTCGAATCGCCGCCGCGCCAATTCTTCCGGATCGAGCGGGCCGGCCAGCACCGAGGGCAGCTCATCGAGCCTCGCGCGCACCGGCCCCGGCTCGAGCGCGGCAACGACCCGCGTGAACCGCTCGGGCTCGAGGTTCCAGATCGCCCACGCGGCGAGCTGTGGCGCGGCTTTCAACCATTCGCCGCCCGTCGCTTCGACCGACTCGACACCCGGTAGCGCGGCGAGGGCGGGCCGCAACTTCTGAAAAACCGCGTCGCGACTGGCGCCGGGCAGCGTGTCGTCGAGGACCAGGATCACCTCGCGGTCGCTGACGAACTGACGCTGGAACCGATCGAGCCCGCGCACGCTCGGCAATTCCCGCGGGAACAACGCCAGCAACTCGGTTTCGAGCCGGATCGTCCACCCGGCCCACACGGCCCCCGCCACCAGCGCGAGGACGACGATGATGCGCGGCAACCGGCCGGATGCGAGTGCAGGAAGCGACATGAATCGAGTGGGCATGGCCTAGGCCGAACTTCTTTAGGGCTATGTAGACAAGACGGCGAGGCACCGCCGCTCGCTATCCGTGAAGGCGGACCTCGACGGCTCTTTTCATGAGCGTGGTGTCACCCCGCGTCAGAGACGCGTCCCGCCGCCTCGCCACGCACGACGCGCGTGACGGGCTTGCGGCCGTGCCGGAACGCACCCGCGTTCGCCACGGGGCGGTCGGTAGGCGTTTGCAGATTGCGTGGACTCCGCGTCCTGTGCAAGACTTGGACGCTCGCCTCCCACGGGACAAGCCGATGAAGGACAATGCTTCACGCGAGGAGATCTCCTATCGGGAACGGCAAGTGCCGCACCCTGTCCTCGACAGATACTACGCCAGCGAGCGGGACAGGCGGCCATTCATTCTCGATTTATTCGACGGCGCCGCGAGCAATTATGACCTAGTCTGTGCGCTGTTGTCGCTCGGCTCCGGCCAATCCTATCGCCGCGCCGCGCTGGCCCGCTCCGGGCTTTGCGCCGGCATGACGCTCCTCGATGTCGCCGTGGGCACGGGTCTCGTCGCACGGGCGGCCATGGACATCCTCCATGACCCCCGGTCCGTGATCGGACTCGACCCCAGCAGCGGGATGTTGCGAGAAGCACGGAAGACCCTGGCCATTCCGCTGGTGCTGGGCACGGCAGAGAAACTGCCTTTCGGAAGCGACCGTTTCGATCGCTTGAGCATGGGATATGCGCTCCGCCACGTGGCCGACCTGGGTGTGAGCTTCAGGGAATGCCTGCGGGTCTTGAAACCGGGCGGCCGCATCCTGATCCTGGAGATATCCCGTCCTTCGTCGCGGGTCGGGCGCTTTTTCGTCCAGATCTACTTGCAGAAAGTCCTGCCTCCGATCGTGCGCATCCTCACCAGGAGCGGCCACGCCCAGATGCTGATGACCTATTATTGGGACACCATCGCGGAATGCGTCGAACCCGCTATCATCCTGGAGATCCTGGGCACGAGCGGCTTCGGTAAGGTCGAGCGCCGGGTAGTTGGCGGGATATTCAGCGAATACACGGGCGTCAAACCGGCGACATGACTCACGGACACCGTCGGCGCCGGGAATCACAGGGACGGGATCACTGTATCGCGAGGGCGGCCGGATCGATGCCGCGCAGCCCGTAGCGCCCGAGCAGCCTCAGAAGTCCGCAACCGTAGCGGGACGCGACCTTGACCCCCGATGCCTGAAGCGCTACCTGCCGCTCGATGTGATCGTGCGCCGCGACCCTCAGGAAATTCGGGCCCGCCTCCACCCATTCGCGCCCCGCGCGTTGCATAGCCGCCATCCGCCCATCGTAAAAATAGGCCACCAGATTGAACCAGGCGTCGAGGTTCGCCATTTGGGCGGCGGTGTATCGCGCCATCGTCGAAGCCAGATCGAGCGGAGAGCGGCCGTGTATCAGCGGTGTCAGCCCCTCGGCGAGGAGCTCCGCGGACAAGAGCGCGAGAGACACCCCCGGCGAAAGCATCGGATCGACGAAACCCAGGGCGTCTCCCACCATCACCCAGCCGGGACCGTAACCTCGCCTGGAGATGAGCTGGTAGTTGGAATACGTCGCAACGGGTGTCACGCGCCGGGCATCTCCGACCAGCGCGGTCAGCGGCGGTTCCAGGGCGATCGCGTTCGTGAGCCTCTCCTCCGCCGTGTCTCCCAGGCGCTCCGCGTCGGTCCGTCCCACCACGATACCGACAGACAATCGGTCCCGTAAGGGAATGCCCCAGCTCCACCCGGCCTTGAGGCGTGTGATGAGGACCTGTCCGATCGGTTCTTCCCACCGAAACCCCTCGTAGTGGGCGAAATGAGCCACGTCATTCCGTGGACCGATGCGCGTGGGGATATCCAGGACGCGGGCCACCAGCCGGCTGCGTCCCGTGGCGTCCACGATGAGATCGGGCGGCCGGCCGCGCCAGTGGGATGCCGCGGCCAGGGTCTCCGCGGTAAGTGCGAGCTCGGTTCCGGACTCTCGGGATGCGCGCTCCACGCGGGCGCGGCTGCGTACGATCCTCGCCCCCGAGGCGATCGCGTTGGCGCAGAGGACCTCGTCGAATTGTGGCCGTGGAACGTTGTAGGCATAAGGGGGCACGGCCGGGGCGAAGCGTGCGAAGGTGAAGCTGAAGCGGTCGGTGGGGGACCAGACGAAGGAGGCGCCGGGTTTCTCGAGCCCAATGCTCGCGATCTGTTCCTCGATGCCCAGACGCCGCAGCATCGGTATCACGGCGGGGACCAGGGACTCGCCCACCAGCAACTCGGGACGCCGCCCGAGCTCGAAAAGCGTCACCTCGGCCCCGCGGCGGGCCAGGATCGCAGCCAGGGCCGATCCCGATGGGCCGGACCCCAGGATAGCCACCCGCAGAACGCCGTTGTTTGGCTCGTTTGCGGTTGCGCGCATGATCCGCCGGGTACCCCCTGTTCCAAACCTATGAAGGTCGGCGTGATTCTACACGGCGAGCCCCGTGGTGTCCCGCGGCGGCGAGCGGTGATCGGGGCCCTGCGAGGGTAGTTTCGCAATGGTCGCTACATCCCGCATGGCTCAGCAGGCCCTTTTCGATGCGCTGCAAATAGGCGAGGATCAGGTCGCGCGTGCGGTAAGTGCCGAACGCCGCTTCGTCCTTCTCGCGCACGATGGGGAAGGTGGAGAGAATATAGTCCGCGTCCGCCTCGCCCAGACCGTAGAGATGCATGAACAGCGCGTCCAGGCGCGCCATGCGCTGGCGGCGGTCTTCCGGGTCCCAGACGAAGGGAGGTTTTACCCTGCCGTTGCCGTCAACGTAACCCAGGTCGCGCGCGAGCGGCGCCATGTCGTGGGCGGTGTAGGTCAGCGCGAGCACTTCGGCGCGGATGTAGTCGGCGATTTTTGTCTTGCCGATGCGCTGCTCGAAGGCGGCGGGGGCGATGACCGGGAGTTGTTCAAGAATAAACAGGTTGATCGTCTGTCCCTGAAGCTTCTGACGCAATGAAAAGTCAAATGCGAACGTATTCATGTTCGCAAGCAACAGTGCCGCGTTCACTGCCGCGTTTTCGGGCGATTGATCCTCCGGGATAAGAACCGGCACCTTGTTGCCGAATGCGACGCCAGGCATCAGCGTCGCAATCATCGTGTGCATGTTGGTCGGGGCCGTGATCTCCTTGCCAGCACGCGGTTGCTGTCTTCCAGTTCCGTCAGCGTATGCAGGAAGAAGGCGCACTTGGCTGCCTCGAAGCGCCTCCCCTCGCCGCCGAAGGCCAGGGCGCAGAACTTGAAGCGCGAATCCACGTCGGGGAAATAGCTGCCGCCGGGGTTACAGCGATTCTCGAAATCCAGTAGCGCCGCCAGCCGCCCGGTGGAGGAGATGCCGCGAAAGAATTCCGCCGCGCCCTTGTCGGCGGCGATGCCTGACGGCGTGAGCAGGCCCATCAGCCCTTGCGGTTGCGCGAGAGCGGTGCCGCGCTCGACGAACAGGCTGTAGAGATTCACGTCGTCGCCGCCCAGCAAGTGGATAGTCGCCGCTGTCGCGCAGCACGCGGGCCTGGCTCGGCGCGCTCGCTGGCTTCAAGATACTCGTGCCACAGCGGCGCGGCCTTCTTCCGCAGGTCGTCGATCATGCGCTTGCGGTCGGCGGCGCGGGCCTGGCGGGCGATGTTCAGTTCTTGCTCCGCGAACCACTCCACCGCTTGCAGCTTGATGCGGTCCCACGGCGGGTTGCCAATCACCGCGTCGAACCCGCCGCCGCTGGCGGGCCAGACAGTGGGAAAGGCAGTCCACCAATGGAAGAAGCGCTCGCGTTTGGCCAGTGCCACGGCGCGGGCGAGCATGTCATTGGCGGCGCGCACGTCGGGACCCTCGCCCTCGATGCGCTCTTCAACCAGGATGCCGGAGAGGTTGTAGCGGCCAGAGAAAATTTCGGCGACGGCGAGCTCTGCTGCGGAAAGCGGGGATTTGTCTCCGATCTTTTTCTTCTTTTGAATCGGCCAGCCGGGGACTAGCCAGCGCAGCGTGCGCCAGAAATCGAGCAGGGCGTGAATGGGCGCGACCTGGGTTTCGGCTTCGTCGGCGAGGCGCTTCGATTCGTGCGCCTCGGCGATCGAGGTATCGGTGAGCTCGGCCACGGCTTCGAGACTCCTGGCGGCGACTTCGAGCCGCGCGAGTTCGGCCGCCTGCAACAGCATGCCGAGCGCGCTCATGCCAGCGCGCACCGTCTCCAGCTTCTCGCCGTGCAGCGAATCGCCGCACTTCAAATGGTGATCGAGGAAGGAGAGCGGCGCACCGACCGTGAATGTGTGCAGCCATAGGGCGACCTTGGCCAGCTCCACGGCCATGGGGTTCTTGTCCACGCCGAAGATGACCTTCTTCAGGATCATGCGGCGGACGATGTGGCGGTCGTCCAGTTGCCGCTCGTCCAGCGCCCACTTGTGTTCGTGGCCGGTCGCCAGTATGCGGCGGCGGATGTCGGCCAGCCGCGCCACCACGGGCGAGGCGTAGGGCCGGCCCTGTTCGACCAGATGAGCGGCCCAGGGCGCAGCGTTCGCCTTGTCGTCGGCTTCCTGCATGGCGACCAGCACGCGGTCCGCCAGGTAATCCACCAGCGCGACCAGAAAGTGGCCGCTGCCCATGGCCGGGTCGCAGACTTTTAGTTCCAGCAGTTGCGCGGCGGTATCGGCCTCGACCAGCGCATCCCCCTCGTAGGGTTTGAGGGCGCTCTTCTTGCCATAGCGCTTGATGAGTGCTTCGAAGGCGTTGGTGCGCTCGGCCACCAGCCGCCCGACGGATTCATCGAGGATCAGGCGCACCAGGTCGTCGTGGGTGTAGTAGCTGCCGCTCACCTTGCGGGCGAAACTCGCTGGTCGGGCGACGATGGTCGCGCCGGCCTTCTCCTGGACGAGAATGAATTCGAGCAGGCGCTCGTAGATACCGCCCAGATGCGAAACGGAGAGGTCGCGGTAGTTGATGCACGGCTTGAGGATGTCCTCGGTGCGGCGGGAGAGGGCGTCGATGACCGGCGCGAGCTTCGCGTCCGCCACTCGCACACGGGCGAGGATAGGTGCACGGCTGCGCTCGAACAGGCCGCCGTTGTAGGCCGGCATGCCCACCGCGTCGTCGCCATCGGCAATCATATTGATAAGGTTGTCGAGCCGCGACCAGTAGTTGCTGGCGGTTCCGGAGAACCCCCGTCCGTGGTCGCGCTTGTCTGCAATCTGGTCGCGCAGCGCGGTGAGGCTGTAGTCCTGGTAGCGTGCATCGCGCACGGGCAGCAGCGCGCGGTCCTCGGCGTAGAGCACGAACAGCAGGCGGTAGAGCAGCACCAGCGCGGCTTCGCGCAGTTCATCGAGATAGGCGTGGGTGTAGCAGCCGTCGCCGTCCTTGTTCGCGTGGAGGTCGCTCGCGGCCAGCGCGTTGGCAAGGTCGGGGAAGACTTCGGCGAACACCCGCTCGCCCAACTTGTGCGAGACGGTCTCCTCGTAACGCCGCGCTTCAGTGAGGGCGATGGCGTGGTAACTGCGCCTCTCGCCGTCCCAGGACTGGGGAAGGAAAGCTTCGCGATGGAATAGCAGCCGGAACAGTTTCAGGCCGCGCCGGGAATCGAGCTCGTCCAACGCCAGATGAGTGCCGGGGATTTCGAGTAGGGACGCCACCTCCAGCTCGAAAAATTCCTCCGCCCGCGAGCGCGCGTCCTGCCAGTAGAGCCGCCACATTGCGCCATTGGTGAGCAGGCCCCACTTGATCGCGCGGTCGCTCATCACCTCCGCCCGCGACAGGTAGCGCAGCATCTGCGATGAGGGTGCGCCGAAGTCGCGCGGTTTCGTGGCGCCCGCTACGCTGGCGCCGGTGCGGTCGAGCGGACGCATCCAGCGCTTGGCTTCCAGCAGGGCGATTCCGTGGCGGGTGCGGCGGTCGTCGCTGCGTTCCTTGAGCGCGTGGGCCTTGGCGCCGGCGTCGGGGAAAAGCAGGAAATCGAGCACGTCGTCGCGCCCGGATTCGGAGAGATTGACCTGCGACATCCAGGAGTCGCCCCAGCCCAGCAAATCAAGAATGGGCTCGATCAGTTCGTTCTCGGTTTGCCCTTCGTTGAGCGTCGAATCGGCGACAAGACTGCCGTAAACCCTGCAGTGCGGCAATGAAGGCATCGAGTGCGGCATCGTCGCAGGTTCGCCACGGATCGGTGTCGAGGATACCGCGGGTGAGGAAATCGAGGGTAAAGAGTTGACCTTGCATGGAACGGAGTCAAGTGCGCGCCAGACGGCGCGGTGTTATTCTTGGAGGCGCCATTATCGCTTACAGGGCTCAATTGTTCGTGTAACTCACACCTCCTCGCGCGGCGTCATTGATAGATTGGTGAAAGGCGTGGTAAATCCTTCGATGTCCGTAGCCACGCTGGCAAGCGGCTGGTTAGATGAGCGCTTCCAGAGTTCGTTTTTCTTACTACACCGAGGATGCGATGTACCGCCACGCTCGCGACCTCGAATTCGAAGAAGCGGGCAAGCTCGGCGACGAGATCGCCCGTATCGGTCGGCGGCCTTTGGGACCCCGGCAGCGAAGACGGGGTAAGCACCGGTGTCCAACGGTCTCGTACGGTGTCCCGCAAGTTGGAGTGCATCGCTTCGGACCGATGAGCCCAATGCTCGCAGGCACGCACGCTGCCCCGGCCCCAGGCCGCCGTTACAGCTATCGGCGCCGCCCCCGCCGTTGAGCTTATCGTTGCCCGGCCTCCTGGATGCGGGTAGTGTGCCCTCGCGGTCGAAGATCCTAGTGGCCCGTCAACGTCGACGCAATGGGCGCGTCATTCCCTGCCCCACGTGCAGGCGCTCGCCGAGATCCAGTAAGATCCGGGGATGGCCTATCCGGTTCCCATGACCCCGGGCCTCGACGCCCCGACCCTGGAAGAGTTCGTCGGCAATACCCCGCTGGTGCGCTTGCAGCGCCTGCCGGCGGCCGCAGGCAACCTGGTGCTCGCCAAGCTCGAGGGGAACAACCCCGCGGGCTCGGTCAAGGACCGGCCGGCCCTGTCCATGATCCGGCGTGCGGAGGAGCGTGGCGAGATCCGCCCCGGAGACACCTTGATCGAAGCCACCAGCGGCAATACCGGGATCGCGCTCGCCATGGCGGCCGCCATCAAGGGTTACCACATGGTGCTGGTCATGCCCGAGCACATGAGCCTGGAGCGGCGCGGCGCCATGCGCGCCTTCGGCGCCGAGATGGTGCTGACACCCGCCGCGGGCAGCATGGAAGCGGCCATCGACCGGGCACGGGATCTGGCGCGCGAGGGGCGTGGGCGCATCCTGGACCAGTTCTCGAACCCGGATAATCCCCGTTCCCATTACGAGGGGACCGGGCCCGAGATCTGGCGCGATACCGATGGGGCCATCACACACTTCGTCAGCTCCATGGGTACCACGGGCACCATCATGGGCGTGTCGCGGTTCTTGAAGGAGAAGGACCGGTCCATCCAGATCGTCGGCGTGCAGCCCAAAAGTGGGGCCTGCATCCCGGGGATCCGGCGTTGGCCGGAGGCCTACCTGCCCAGGATCTATCAGCCGGAGCGGGTCGACCGGGTCATCGACGTGGGCCAAGATGAAGCCGAGACGATGACCCGGGCGCTTGCCGCGCGCGAGGGGATCTTCGCCGGCGTGTCCTCGGGCGGGGCGGTCGCCGCCGCGCTCCGGCTTGCAGACGAGGTGCGGGGTGCCGTCATCGTGGTCATCATCTGTGACCGAGGCGATCGCTATCTGTCGACCAGCTTGTTCCCTGCGTAACGAAAGTCGGGGAAGCGAGCACGCGGCAGCGCCGCGAAGGCCGAGGGCCTCGGCGGCCGACTAGCGCATCGGGGCGTCCCGTGAACGTACTGGTATTCGATATCGAGACGGTGCCGGACGTCGAGGGCGGGCGCCGGATGTACGGCTTGGGCGATCTCGATGACGACGAGGTCGTCCATGTCATGCACGCCAAGCGCTCGCAGGAGACCGGCGGCAAGGGCGAGCTCCTGCGCCAACACCTGCAGCGCGTGGTCGCGATCTCGCTGGTCCTGCGCACCGACAGCAGGCTGCATATCTGGTCGCTGGGCGAGCCGGCCTCGGGGGAGCACGAGTTGATCGAGCGCTTCTTCGAGGGCATTGAGCGTTACAGCCCGCTGCTCGTGTCCTGGAACGGTCGCGGGTTCGATCTCCCGGTGTTGCACTATCGGGCGCTCGTCCACGGCGTCTCCGCACCCCGTTACTGGGAGATCGGGGAGAACGAGTCGGGCTTCCGCTGGAACAATTATCTGAATCGCTTTCACGAGCGCCACACCGATCTCATGGACGTTCTGGCCGGCTACGAGCCGCGCGCCTATGCCTCCCTGCACGACATCGCGACCCTCCTCGGTCTACCGGGGAAGCTCGGCATGACCGGCGCGGATGTGTGGGGGCGCTTCCGCTCCGGGGATATCGAGTCGATCCGCGAGTACTGCGAGACCGATGTCCTCAACACCTACCTCATCTACCTGCGCTACGAGCTCATGCGCGGGCGCCAGACCCGTGAGGGCTACGATCTCGCCTGCCGTACCCTGCGCGAGGCGCTGGAGCAGGAGCCCCGCCCGCATCTCCGCGCCTTCCTGAGCGCCTGGGGCGCGGGCCCGGCCTGAGCGGCGGGCGCCATTCCCTATGACGGTGACCGCGGCCGCCCCGCCACCACACGACGGGGGTACGGGCAGACGGCAATGCGCCCCGCTCGTGACGATCGCAGCACCCACCGCTCCGCCACAGGCCCACATAGATTCCCTGTCCGCAGAGGGACGCGGCGTGGCGCGGATTGCGGGCAAGACCGTCTTCATCGACGGCGCCTTGCCCGGGGAACGGGTCACTTTTCGCTACCTCAAGCGCCGCGGCGGCCACGACGAGGGTGAGGCCACGGCGCTCCTGGTGGCGTCGCCCGAGCGTGTGGCGCCGCGCTGCGCACACTTCGGGCTGTGTGGCGGCTGCAGCCTGCAACACCTGGCACCCGAGGCCCAGCTGCGTCATAAAGAGGGCGTGCTGATGGCGCAGCTCGCGCACATCGGCGGCCTCCACCCGGCGCGCCGGCTCGAGCCCGTCGCCGCCGAGCCCTGGGCTTATCGGCGCCGTGCCCGGCTGAGCGTCCGGTTCGTCGAGAAGAAGGGCGGGGCGCTGGTCGGGTTCACGGAGCGGCGCGGCCAGCGGGTCGCGGAGCTTCGCTCCTGCGAGGTGCTGCACCCGAGCATCGGCCGGGACCTGCTCGGTCTGCGCGCCCTCATCGGTGAGCTCGGTACCGCGCGCCACATCCCCCAGATCGAGGTGGCGACCGGGGATTCGGGGACGGCCGTGGTCATTCGCCATTTGAAACCGCTCTCGGAAACCGACCGGGAGCGCATCCGCGGGTTTGCGGAACGCGAAGGCCTCGCGGTGTTTTCGCAGCCCGGTGGTGCGGAGACCGTTACCCGTCTGTGGCCCTTGCAGGAACAGGCCCTGAGTTACCGTCTGCCGGGCGAGGTCGAGATCGAGTTCCAGCCGAACGATTTCATACAGGTCAATGCCGCGATCAACCGTGCGCTGGTCGCAAACGTCGTGGATCTCTTGGCACCGGACCGCCACGATCGGGTCCTCGACCTCTATTGCGGGCTTGGGAATTTCAGCCTGCCGCTCGCCCGCCGCGCCGCCGAGGTGGTGGGGGTCGAGGGCGAAGAGCGGCTCGTGCAACGGGCACGGGAAACGCCCGGCGCAACCGCATCGAGAACGCGGCGTTTTTTTCCTGCGATCTGAACGCACCAGACGTAGCCGGACCCCTCCTGCGCGGCGCTTTCGAGCGCGTCGTCATCGACCCGCCGCGCGTAGGGGCGCTGGGGCCCATCCAAGCACTGGATCTGAGCCGGGTCCTGCGCCTCGTCTATGTATCCTGCCATCCGGCGACCTTGGCCCGCGATGCCAAGGTCCTGTGCGCGCAACACGGCTTCCGTCTCGAGGCCGCCGCGGTCTTCGATATGTTCCCGCACACGAGCCACGTCGAAGCCCTGGCCTTGTTCGTACGCGGCTAGTCACGCAGCCCCGCTATAATGGCGGTGCCGGCCGTATCGAGGAGGTAACGCCATGGCAATCGAAAACGAGGGCACACGCACCGAGCTCGAAGCCGCCGCGTTCCGGCGGCTCGTGGAACATCTGCGTACCCACAACGAGGTCCAGAACATCGACCTCATGAACCTCGC
>JACCXJ010000027.1 GCA_013697045.1 Gammaproteobacteria bacterium
CTCCCAGGTCGTTCTTAGACGAGAGGATGGCTCGACCCTGCGGCCAGACTTTTTTCTCGCACCGTTGTCGAAGTCGGGGCATCGCCCGGTCATACTTGATCTCAAGCTACCCCAAGAGAGAGTAGTCTTGAGACAGCGTAATCGATTCCGGTTTTTTGCCCGCATCTACGAATATATCGCGCAAATGCGGGAGTATGCTGCGTACTTTGAATCTGCTGTGAACCGCCGTTACGTAGAGGATCTGTATGGCTTTCGCGGGTGGCAGCCCCGTCTTGTCGTTGTCGTTGGTCGCGACTACGATCATGCCGATATCTCTCGCGCACGGCACATCATACAAAGCGCGCAACCGGTTGAATCGCGCTCGTACGACTCGGTTGTTCACCTGGGACACCGCCTCTTGGCGGCCTCAGAACGTCAGAATCCGCTTTTGTCTCCGTAAGCGGCGTCTAACAAAGCAGTGGAGCCGACCGCGCCAATGATAGCTTTGTGGTATGCGGGTGCCATACAGGGCGCGGCGGCTCACCGCGGGCGTTAGGCGACCAAAAACATCATGAGCGATCCATTCCACGAGCCAAAGGTAGCCTTAGAAACTTTGCAGCGCGAGGTTACCGCCGTGAATTCTCTCGGCGCGGCGGTCGTTCCCGGTGCGCTTACTGCTTGTGAGCAAACGGTGGGCGTGCTTTACGAGGCCGCGACGGGTCAGCCGTTTCCCTACCAATCATTCACGCGGCACAAGCCCGGGGCGTGGCTTACCTCGTTCGCCGTCAACCATTTCTACACGGTCGTAACGCAACGATTTCTGGCAGCGCTCGACGGCTATTCGCTGGACAAGGTACGGTTTCCGAACGAAGCAGCATTTCGGCAGTACACGAACGCGCCACCTGAGCGAGCCAAAGAGATTGTGGCGGGCGTGGAGCGTTTCGTCGCTGAGTCGGAGACGTTGCTTAATTCAGCGCTGTTCTTGTCGCAACTAAAGACCGGTGCTAGATGAGCGAGGGGGCCACCACCCAGCAGAGGAGGCGCTTCTTGGTGAGATAGCGGTACAGCCAATAGCCGCAGAAGCCGGCCTCGTACACGAATTCCAGCTGAGCGCTTTTGGGGTGGAGCTGGCGGATGAGCTTGTGGATGTCGCACTGGCGGGTTCCGATGGAACCGAGGTAGAGCACCTCGGCGTCTTTCGCATCGGCGACATAGGCGACCGCGATGGACTCCTTATGGACATTCAGACCGACGTAGAGTGTGCTAGAGTGCTTCATGGCTGACCTCCAGATTAGCTACTAATGACCACGCGTTCATTATGCGGCCCTGGCCTCATCGAGGCTAACCCGCGTTTCCGCGGGGGTCAGCCTCGCTCGGCGGAAGTCATGATGTTTAGGCGAACCGAACAGGGATTCGACCAATGAGCGGACCACGATTGGGGTCGTTTCGGGCTGGCGACAGATCCGAGTATCTGGGCGCGTACGTTTTGTCGCGGGTGGCATATGTGAATCCGATTCCGCGGCAGGAGGACTTCGGACTGGTCGATTTCCTCTGCGTCCTCGCTCGCGCTGAGTCGGGATACGTCTATCCAGAAAGTGCTTTCTACGTTCAAGTCAAGTCTAACAGCAAGCCTTTCGATCTCTCTGGCGAAGCCATCAAGTGGCTCGCCCATCACATGGATCACCCACTTTTTGTGTGCGTCGTCGACAAGGCACAGTCACTCATTTCGCTCTACTCCTGCATTTATCTTTGGAGGGCAGTGTTTCTGTCGAGGGTCGAACCGGAATCGATCAGGATTGAATTTGGCAGTGACGCGGCAGTTCGCGTGGTGACTCCGAATACTCTCAAATACGTCGTCAACCTTGGCCTACCGATCCTCCACCAGACAATCGCGGACATCGAATCGGAGCCAGAAACCGCATATGCGGTTCTGCGCGACTGGATAGCGCTGGATGCTGCCAACATTGCTCGTAGGCGCATCGGTCGAGTTGCTGTGACAACTCCTGTGAAGTGGGAGGCAAATGTTGCGCCGTTATCGGACCCAGCACCTGCTGTGTATAACGAATACTTTATGGGTCCATATTATGAGTTGGTTGAGAAAGACTTGGCACCTATACTTACGGCGCTGGCTCATAACTATCGGCACGCCAAGAAGGAGCCGGAACTAACTGCATTGTGCGGCTTCTTGGATAAGATCCGGAAGTTTCTTGACGGACATGGTCTGGAGTTCGCCGATGGCAAGCTGACCGTGGAAAAGGCTACCGAAAGAAAACCTTAGGTTAAAGGGGCCAGGCTAGGCCAGGCTCCAATTAAATGTCTAACGACACCATCAACTCGGCCATAAAGCCATGCTCCTTCGTCGCTACGCTTTATTGGTCCAGTTATGGTGAGCGTTGGGCTTCAAAGGCAATGAAAACAAAAACAGCAAAGGCTTTGCAGCGCCCATCGACGGTAAAGGAGACAGACAGCCCATGGGCTTGCATCAAACGCCAAGAGGGAACGGCTATGGCCATGCCCTGCCGGTTGGCAGGGTGGGTGGTGCACCCGGCCAGCGCACTAGGGTCCTGCAGCAGCGTCGCTGTGAGTCGTCAGCGCTTCACGAGAAACCCATCGTGCCGCTTGTCTCGGCGGCTCGGCGGAGCGATACTTCAGGCGCCTCGACCCAATCGGGTAGCCGGGGATGTTTAATCCCCGGCCCACAACACCCCGGATGCGGGTCCGCACGGGGCGTTTCCTTCGAGGTTGAAAGCAGCAAGATGAATTTTTTCGCTTCAAAGCTGGTTACGACAACCTACCGCCAACACAGACTTCAAGGGAGGTCCTGATGTGGACTCGACATACACAGATGACGAGCAGCGACTGATCGACGTTTGGGAAGACCACCTCCGTTGCGAGTTCGCAGACCGGGACGCTGCCGCTACCGTGGCAACGATGTCCGACGACAACTATGTCAATCACGTCCCGGTCATGACCGGCGGCTGCGGCCGGGATGAGATGCTGGCGTTCTACGGCCGTCACTTCATCCCGAAGATGCCGGCCGATACCAAGCTAACCCCGGTCTGCCGGACGGTCGGTCAGGGACGGGTGATCGACGAGATGGTTTTCCGGTTCACCCACGACATCGTGATGGACTGGATGCTGCCTGGCGTGGCTCCAACCGGCCGTCGGGTCGAAGTTCCGTTGGTGGTCGTCGTCCAGTTGCGTACGGGTCAGATTGTGTGCGAGCGAATCTATTGGGATCAGGCGTCGGTCTTGGTGCAACTCGGGTTGCTCGACCCGTCACACCTGCCGGTCGCTGGGGCCGAGACGGCCTGGAAAGTACTGGACCCCGGGCGACCGTCGAACGATTTGATCCGGCGGACGGCTGGGGGATCGGACGCACAACCCCCGCCCAACTCACGCCCTGAGGGGGACTGTCAAGCGTTCTAAGCGCTCGGGCCGATCGAGCTGAGTAGTGCCGACGAGGCGCCGGCTGTTCGACGAAGTATGGCAACGTGCGCATGGCGACCCCCTGTGGGTGGGGGCGTTTCAGTTTATCGCGGTGGCGTAGGAGCAGATCGACCTGGGGCTCGACGTCCGTGGGGTCATCCTTGGCCTCTCGGGGGGAAGGCTTGGCGATACTTGGCCAGCGTTGCGGGATGGACCGGGAACAGGACCAGAAAGTTCGTACTTCTGCAGGGCATAGACGAGCGGGCCCTTGGCAAGCTCCAGGCACACGGCCATGGGCCGCCCCTGGAAGCGCTGTCGCAGCGCACCCGCCCACGCCTCGATGGCATCGGGACGGTGGGGCAGGACGCTGGACTCTGGCCAAGCGGCGTTGGGCCTGCAAGCAGATATCGTGTTTGGCATCGGCCCAATCGATGCCGAGGAGGGCGGCGAATTCGTTGCCTGCCGGTAGAGGCTTCATGGGGCGCCTCCTAAGTGCTAGAATAGGCGGAAGGGACGTCCGTGCGTTGGAAGAAGAAAGCAGCAAACAGAGAGATGACGGCGGGGCAATGCGTTGTATCCCGACCGTCAGCCTGGCCGATCTTCTTTTCGCTATGCGTCGCCGACAACGATTCAAGGCAAAAGGGCATACTCTTATAGTTCGTTTCAACCTCGAACCCCATTCAATAGGATCGCAAATGGCCAAACCCAACTACGCGTTCGCGAAGCGTCAGAGAGATCTTGCCAAGAAACAGAAGAAGAAGGAAAAGCGGCAGCGGAAAACTGGAACACACGGCGAGCAGCCCCAGGAAGCGCCACCCCAGCCGCCCGTCGATGAGACGACCGTCGTCTGATCCCCAGTCAATAGCCCGCACAGGATGCGATGAACGAAGGGAACCGCATCGGTCGCGAAAAGAGCTGGGCGAGAGAAGGTGACCCATGACCGAATACCGTCGTGCCTGGCTTCCGGGAGCCACGTGGTTTTTCACGGTGAATCTCGCCGAGCGACGCGGGAATCGCCTATTGGTCGAGCGAATTGATGTGTTGCGAGCTGCGTTTCGTAGCGTTCGGGCGCGACATTCCTTCCAGCTGGAAGCGGTTGTAATCCTGCCGGATCATTTACATTGCGTCTGGACGCTGGCGTCCGGTGATGCGGATTTTTCTACCCGCTGGAGTCTGATCAAGGGACACTTCTCCCGTGCCATCGAAAAAGGCGAGCGCGTTTCGCAAAGCCGCGCCAAGCGGGGTGAACGAGGTCTACGGCAGCGCCGTTTTTGGGAACATCTCATCCGTGATCGACCCGGCTTCAACCGTCACGTGGATTATGTCCATTGCAACCCCGTCAAACACGGATGGGTGAGACGCGTGGCCGATTGGCCTCATTCCAGTTTCCATGCGTTCAGGCGGCCAGGAATCTATCCGGACGATTGGGGTGGCGAGAACATCCCAAGTCTTGCGGCGGGGGAGTAACGCGAGCGATGCGGTTCCCTTCGGTCACCGCATCCTACAACGCGCTAACCCGCGATCCCGCCGGGGCTCAGCCTCGCTCGGCGGAAGTCATAATGTCTAGGCGCTTCGCTGATTGGCGAGTAGTATGCAAAGTATTTTGAGTTGAAAGAGATTCAGTATGTTGAATCAACAGGGCGACAAAACTTCTTCCGCAGAGAGTGAAGCCAGTTCGACATCGGAATTATCACCTGAAACTAGAGTTATTAGATTATCAAATGCTGCTGAGAGCCTTATAGATCTTACCGGTGAAATAGGTCTGCTACTATTTTCGCTTTGTTACGGACTCGGTTTGGTTATCGTTAATGTTCATTTAGGTAAATATGGTATCTATTCTCATTCCCTTCTTCGCCTTGATTATATTATGGCTGGTTTATGGGCTCTAGGACTTCTAACAATTTCTTGGCTGCTCGCATTCGTTGCTTATATAGGTATTATAGGACCACCTGATTCTCTCAAGGAAAAACCTTTCGCGAGAATACCCGGTTTTTACCGATTTGCGGCATTCCTTTTTTTCTTCGGTATTCTTTTCTCTTTAGACACACTTGGTCTACCCTTGAGCAATTGGAGTTTTCTCTCGAAGGTTATTGTAATTAGTTTAACCATTCTCGTTCCTTTAACTCTCAATCCCAAATCATTCTGGCAATTATCAATGGCCCTAGGGTATTTCCTTATGTATATGGTTATATTTGTAACCGAGTTTTATGAGCATATTCCAAGTCGTTTTGGCGGTGGTGGGCCAATGCAAGCTCAACTTGTAATTGAGGCTGATGCAGCGTATGCAGATTTTCTGCGTGACAAAGGAATTTATCTAAGTGATATTAGCGGCATTCGACGCAAATGGATTGAGCGCGCTAATGAGTCTGAAAGGCGGAGGCAAATTGAGACTACAAGCACAATGAGAGACTCTCAGACGGACAAAGATGAGGGCGCGCGGAGTGAACCAACTAAAATACCAAATAATAATCTTGGCTTTGGTCAAGAACCACAAGATTTAAGCCAGACAGGTCGAGCGCAGGCGAAACAAGAAAAAGAAATTGATGGACAACCACGAAAGATACCTTATCAAACAGACCCTTTGAAGGTTCTCGCAGTAACAGATAAAGAGTACATCTTAATAGGAATCTCGAAAGGACGAAATCACTATCTCATCCGTGGCGACTCACCAAAAATATCGGTTCCTCTCGCGGTTGCTGATCCTAAAGCAGTAAGTATCCCTCGTGAATTAGTCAAAGCTGTATTATCTGCAAATTAAGGTTATATCGCGGATGACTTTGTTGTAAATGAGGGACATTATTCCAAATAAGGCGTTATTTAGTATGAGACGCGCCTAACAAGTCGCTCAACCTGACCGCCCTCAGCGTGCCTCATGAATCTCTGTTGGTGCTGGCGGAGATTGCTGCTGGCGTCGGGCGGCAGGTTAGCTCCGGCGTTATAAGCCATGATCATCGGGTAGGAAAAATAGACGCAGCCGTTGACCAACTCGATTGGGCGATCAAACTATTCCTTGACCACAAAGCGTACGTACCCGCAATCTCGCTAGCGGGGGCAGCCGAGGAAATTATCGGCCAAACACTCGGAACAGAAGCCGCGTTCAATATTCTGAAGGACCGGCTTTCTACTGAAACCAGTCTTCCGCCGGCAGTTGCTTCTCAAATGTATTTGAATAAGGCAAAAAACTGGCTGAAGCACTGGCAAGGCATGAAGGACGAAGAAACAATTGAAATCGAGCTAGAGACAGAAGCAATCCAGTATATCGTTAGAGCAATTACCAATTTAGCCGGTCATGACAAATCGTGCACAAGCGAAACACCAAGGTTTTTTGAATGGATCGAGAAAAACAGGAAGGATCTACTAAACGGGTTATGACACGTCGCTCAGGCCGTTCAGTATCTTCTGGATGGGTACGCGAGGCGACTCAAGAAGAAGTTCTGGCGCTACCGGCCATTCCGGAACAACAGAAGAATTCCGGAGATGATCTGCTAGTACCTTGCAAGAATGCTGACGGAGGATCAAAGGCGGAAGCCGAACCAGGGCGCCGTAGACGACGGCCACCATGGAGGCGCTCGGTGGCGGCGGCGCGTTTTGGTGGCCGCGCCTGAGCCCCGGCGCGTCTCGTCCTGGACCTTCAGGACGAGGTAGCCGTCGTTCATGAAGGCGACCTTCCCTTTGATCTCGGGCCCTTTGACTTGGCGCACGTCGAACGGCTTCCTGAACACGACGTAATCCACGCCGAATTCCTTCTCGAGCGATTCCAAACGTGCTCGATCCATCTCGGCGTAGCCGGCCTCGGCTTCCTGGACGCTCTTGACATCGGGCTTGCCGCTGATACGTCCCAGCCGACGATACCATTCGATGATCTCGAATGGCTTCCAGGGCGTGGTCTGCCAGTCCACGACCACGGCACGCTCGGCAAACAACCGGAACGACTTCAGGTTCGGAGGGATGAGGAACTGCGATTCAGGGGCTGTGGACCGCGCCCAGCCGTACAACTCCCGAAGAGGCCGAGGATCCCCGATAAGGACGTTGTAACGCTTGTAGAAAGGACCGGCCGCTGCAGGCTCAAGCCCCGCGACATATTTCGGAGGTGCCGTGGACACGACGAGCCCACCGGTCAGCAGCGCTATCGGCAGCCATTTCGAGCGCATCATCGCGGACTGAAACGGGGTGCCGGCTAAATGCTGCCCCAGATAGCCGGCTGCACCAGCGACCATCATCGTCACGGCCGCCAGGCCGATCATGACGAGGCCGGCCTCCAAGAACCGGCCCTGCGCGACATAATGCACGAGAATGGCCGCCCCGCCCAGCGCCGCCACGCCCAATCTCCACGGAACGGCAGTCCTACCCTCCTCAACTCGTCCAGGCGAATACCCGACACTCGTCACGATGATCAACTGGGCCAAGACGATCGAGACCGGCGCCATTCGGAAAAACCTCAGTTGTGAGATCGACCAGCACCACGTTGGCGATGGCGACGGTCCAGGGCAGCGGGCCCAAGATAGACAATGCGCGGATGATCAGGGCGAAGCTCTTGTGGACCAGCTCCGTGTGCGCCGCGAGCCAGTCGAACTGAAGGAACGTGGGATTGATCTCCCGGAGTGGGTGCAGGAGATAACTGGTGTGGGTCTCGAGCCCGTACGACAGTCCGAAGCTCAGCCCGACCGCCAGCGCGAGCAATGCAATCAGGGCATGCTCGAACCAGGGCCGCACACCCGTTGGCACAGGTAATAGCACACCGCGCTCAGCGCTTGTCCGCCAGGGCACGCGTGATGTCGGAAATGCGGCGGGCCCAGGGCCTCAAAGCCCGTACCTCAGGCGGTAATGAACCGATCGCGGCATGGGCCGCGCCCCGATCCGGGAAGGGCCCGTACACGACGATGTGCCAGTCCTGGCCGTTCCGTTGTGTCGTCACCCAGGCGGCCTTGGCACCAAAGGCATGGCGCCCCATGAAGCCCGACACCGTATCCCGGTTGGCACTGCCGATGAGCTGCAAGACATAGGCATCCGCCGGTTGTGCGCGCAGCCAGCTCGATCCCGCGGCAGCCACGCGTCCGGCCTGATCCCCGCGCTTGGTTTGCTGCTCCGGAGGCGTGGCGGGCGCCGCTTGCGGTTTCACGGATGCCGGATCGACCGCTTCGCTTGGTGGGGTTTCGACCGCTCTCTCGGGCACCCGCTCGACGGCTCGGGGGGTCGCAGCGGGTGGCTGGTTCGGACCAGGAACCGCCACAGGAGATCGGTCCGCGGGTTTCGGCTGCGGGGTCCCCGCACGCCCGTCCTCGGCCGCTGGCCCGGAAGGCACCGGAGCGGAAGGCCGCGTCGTCTTCGGCGGAGGTACCTCGAGCGGGACGACACCGCTCGCCGGTTCAGGACGCACTTCGTCGGTAGGATTCACGATCTCGTAGGCTATGAAACCGGTCGCGACCGCGAGCACCGCGGCCGCCGTATACAGGCGCCAGCCATGTTTGCGTACGGCGGCCCAAGGCGAACCCCGACCCACATCGGGAGCCGGAACCGGGTCTCTGGCGGGTGACGGCTGGCCCTGGCCACGCCATAGGGTCTCCCGAGCGACGGCATCGATGGCCCCGGGGAGACCGCGCGCGTCCTGATGGATGCGGTCGGCCACGCCGGTATCGAGCGGCAAGAGCGCCGCCAGCCCCACCCTTGACAGGCGTTCTGCGAGATAGGCACGGGTGTCCTCCACCGTGAACGGCGGCAGATCCACCACATGGGCGACGGGCGGGCTCACCGCCGCCAGCCCCTGCGCCTTCAGAACCGTGTCGATCTCGGGCTCGCAGAACAAGACGATGCGAAACCGGTGCGCTTCCCGCGACGCTGCTGGACTACCTCCGCGCGGCGGAATGGCCAGGGAGAACAGGAGCTTCAGCGCCTCCTCCGAGAGCTCGTGGGCGTCGTCCACGAGCACCACGGGGACGAAGCGCGTGTCGGTCGAAGCGGCGAGCAGATCCTCCAGGGCGGCGAGCAGGGCATCCCGGTCCTGGCCGCGCACGCCCGGGTTCAGGGCCTGGGTCAGATCGCGCAAGAGCGCCAGGGGGTCGAGCATGGCATTGGCCTGGATGCGGGCCACGCGCCAGCCATCACGTGCCATCGCGAGGATCTCGTCGAGCAGCGCGCTCTTGCCGCTGCCGCGCTCCCCGATGACATAAAGCAAGAGCCGGCTGTCTTCGATCAGGTGCTTGATGAGGTCCAGGCGCGGGCCGAGCGCCTGCGTCTTGAGATAGAAGCGCTCCGACCCCTCGTTCCAGACGAGGCCGCGATCCGGTTTCTCGACTTGGCGCTCGCTCGACATGTCGCCCATCGCTAGCCGCTCTGCCCGGCTTCAGCCATCGGTGCGGGGTCGCCGCGAGCCTGGGTAATAAAGAATGATCCCTGGGGCGCCGACGGTGCTCGGATATCTCATAACGTTCGACACACTCCGATCGCGAAGGTGGTCACGAGCTCACGGGGTCTCGACCGGGTTCGGGTCGTCGACCTCTGCGACATGCATCGCCCGCGGCATGCATCGTTACAGCCCCCGCCCCTACCGTATTGCAAGACATAGGATCGATCATCGTGCCGCACGGCACTCCGCCAGTGTCAGGTCCAGGGCCGCGGCGTCGTACCCGCGCGTGACGATTGCCTTGCCCATGTCCTCCAAGAGCACCAGTCGCAGCGCACCCCCACGCACCTTCTTGTCGACGGCCATGAGGTCGCGCATCTCCGCCGCGGACAGCGCGGCCGGCGCCCGAACCGGGAGGCCCGCGCGACGCACCAGCGACTCGATACGTTCCACGGCGGTGCCGTCGAGCCAGCCGAGCCGCGCCGACAGTCGGGCCGCGAGGCACATCCCCGCCGCCACCGCCTCGCCGTGCAGCCACACACCGTAGCCGAGCCCGGTCTCGATGGCATGGCCGAAGGTGTGGCCGAGGTTCAGCAGGGCCCGCGGGCCGGTCTCGCGCTCGTCGGCCGCCACGATCTCTGCCTTGTTGCGACACGAGCGCTCGATCGCCTGGGTCTGCGCCACCGGATCGCGCGCCAAGAGGTCCCCCAGATGCTCCTCGATCCACAGGAAGAACTCCGGGTCCCGGATCAAGCCGTATTTTATCACCTCGGCGAGACCCGCCCGGTACTCCCGGTCGGGCAGGGTCGCCAGGGTATCGGTGTCGGCGACGACGCAGCGCGGCTGGTGGAAGGCGCCGATCATGTTCTTGCCGAGCGGATGGTTGACCGCCGTCTTCCCGCCGACCGAGGAATCGACCTGGGCAAGCAGGGTCGTGGGCACCTGGATGTAATTGACGCCACGCTGGTAACAGGCCGCGGCGAAGCCCGTGATGTCGCCGACCACCCCCCCCCCGAGCGCTACGAGCGTACACTGCCGATCGAAACGCCGCGTGAGCAGTGCCGTGATAATGCGCCCCATGGTCTCCAGGGTCTTGTGCTCCTCGCCGTCGGGGAGGACCACGGTGGCGGTGTCGTAGCCCGCAAGCGCCTGCATCTGGCGGGCGAGGTACAGGGGTCCTACGGTCTCATTGGTCACCACCATGACGTTCCGGCCTTCGAGGTGCGGCCGGATCAGGTCAGGGAGGGGCAATAGCCCCGACCCGATGTGGATCGGGTAGGCCCTGTGGCCGAGATCGACCTCCAGGGTCTTCATTGTCGTGAGGCCGTGGTGATCTCGTGGACCAACTCGCGCACCGTGCGGCCATCGGTGTCGACGATGAGGTCCGAGGCTTCTCGATACCAGGGGTCGCGCTCGGCGAGGAGTGCGGCGAGGCGCGCCTTGGGATCCGCGGTGCGGAGCAAGGGGCGGCCGCGGTCCCGCCAAGTGTGCGCGTAGAGTCGGTCCACCGATGATTTGAGATAGACGACGAATCCCCTCTCCCTGAGCCACAGGCGGTTCTGCGGCTCGATCACCGCACCGCCGCCCGTGGCCACGACGGTGTTTCGTAGTTGCGTGAGATGGTCGATGACCTGGCGCTCGCGCAGGCGAAAACCGGCCTCGCCTTCGACCTCGAAAATGACCGCGATGCTGACCCCGGTGCGCTCTTCGATCTCCCGGTCGCTGTCTTGAAACGCCTTCCCGGTCACGCGCGCCACGCGCCGCCCGATCGTCGTCTTCCCGGACCCCATCGGCCCGACCAGGTAGATGTTGGCGGAATTCAACAAGATATGCGGCGACCTCGGGCGACGGCACAGGCATCGTGGCACCGGAACCGGCGACGACGATATGCCAAGGGCCGAGGGCAGTGCAAGAGCCCGTAAAACGCGGCTCGTGCCCACCGCCTCCTACGGGCTATCAGCCCGGCCCGCGCTAGTCGACCGAGTGCTGCGAGCTCGGGCCGACGGTGGCGCGCTTGTCGAGGTGGAGGTAGTTCTCAGCGAGCCGGCGGATCATTGCGGGTCCCACGAACTGCCATGGCACCTGCGACAGCGGGAGAGGGGGTCAGGGCGGGATAACGGTGGACGATGCTCGGCCGGCGCTACGGGCGAACTTCCACCCCGCGCCTAGCCCGGATTTCACCGGTGAGAAATCCGGGCTAGAGGGTCGTGTCCCGTGCGCCAGCGGGGGGCTCGGGGTGGGGGCCCCACGCAGGTTTTGGTCAGAGCCGCGGGAAATCGGTGGTAAGACCTACCACCGACTCCCCACACGATCGTGAGCTAGCGGAGCGTCAAGCCCTCCTTCATGACCTTGGGGGTGACGAAGATCAAGAGCTCGTCCTTGTTCCGCGAGTTTGCGGTATTGCGGAACAGGGTCCCGAAGTAGGGGAGCTCACCGAAGAACGGCACGCGCCGCACATCGTTGCGATTGCTGTGCTCGTAGATGCCGCCGAGGACGACGGTCTCGCCGTTGTCCACCAGGACCTCAGTCGTGACGTTGCGCGTATCGATGGAAGGGACATTGTTAAATACCTGCCCCACCGCATCCTTGTTGACCTGGATGGACATGTTGATGCGGTTGTCGGGGGTGATGTGCGGTGTCACCCGCAGGCTCAGCACGGCCTTCTTGAACTCGATGTCGGTCGCGCCGCTGGAGGTCTGAGAGACATAGGGGATCTCGGAGCCTTGCTCGATCACGGCTTCTTTTTGATCGGTCGTGATCACCCGCGGGCTCGAGACCACCTCCCCACGTCCTTCGGCCTGCAAGGCCGAGAGCTCGAGTTGCAGGAGGTAGCTCCCGATCTTGCCGACCGCGAGGCCGATCGCCCCGGCCGGGGTTGCGGCCGGGAGGTCCACGATAAAGTTCTCGAGGTCATCCGTGGTGAAGGCCGTGCCGGCACCGAAGTCCGTATCCCCGGGCTGCGTGCCGCCCACGACCACGCCGAAATTATCCGTCGAAAGCCCCGAATTCTTGCTGTAACCGAACTTCACCCCGAGCTCACGGGAGAAGTCCTGATTGGCGATGACGATGCGCGATTCGATCAGGACCTGCCGCACCGGCACGTCCAAGGTCGTGATGACCTTGCGCATCTCGGCCAGCTTTTCTGCCGTCTCCTGGACCAACAAGGTGTTGGTACGCTGGTCTACGGATACATTGCCCCGCTCGGAAAGGAGCTTGCTGTCCTCGGTTTTGAGCAAGGTGGCGACGTCGGCAGCCTTGGCGTAATTGACCTCGATGAACTCGGTCTTGAGCGGCGCCAGCTCGGCGATCTGCTTCTGGGATTCGAGCTCGAGCTTCTCGCGGGCGGCAAATTCCTCCTGGGGCGCCACCATCATGACGTTGCCGGCCTGGCGCATCCCGAGCCCCTTCGACTTCAAGACGATCTCCAGGGCTTGGTCCCACGGCACGTTCTTCAGACGCAGGGTGACGTTGCCCGCGACGGTGTCGCTCGCCACCAGGTTGAGGCCGGTAAAGTCCGCGATGAGCTGAAGCACGGCCCGGACCTCGATGTCCTGGAAGTTGAGCGAGAGCTTCTCTCCGGTGTAGCCGAGCTTTTCCTTTTTGAGGGCCTGCTCCTCCTCCTTGGTGAGTGGCTTGACATCGACGGTCAGGACCTTATCGGATTGATAGGCGAGGTGCTCGTAATGCCCGCTCGGGGTGATGACCATGCGGGCGCCGCCCTCGTGGGGGAAGGTATCGACTTCTTTGACCGGGGTAGCGAAATCGAGCACATCGAGTCGCCGGTCCAGACGCTCGGGTAGGGCGGCACCGGGGAAGTCGATGATGATCTGGCCGCCTTCTTCGCGGATATTACTGACGAGGCCCGATTCGGACAGGAGCACGATGACGCGGCCTTCTCCGGCTTCGCCGCGGCGGAAATCGACGTCCTCGATCCCGGGGCGGGCGGACCTCGCGGAAACAGGCCGCGGGCCGGCGGGCCGTGGACCCGCGGCCGCCGGCGTGGTCGCGGCGGATTTGACATCGGGCATCATTGCCCCGCCGCTGTGCAGGGTAACCACCACGGCGCTGCCCTCGACCCGGAGATCGTAGGGAACCGGACGCACCAGATTCAGCACCACCCGCGTCCGTCCCCCGGCCTCGACCGCGGTGACGCTCTGGGCCGGTCCGACGCCGATGGCACGGTGGCGATCCGCCAAGTTGAGCCCGGTATCGGCGAAGTCCAGCGCGATGCGCGCGGGGTTATCGATGGTAAAGGCCCGGGGCGGCTTGCCTGGAGGCCCGGAAAGCCCGAGTCGCACCTGCACCTCGTGCCTGGTAAGGTGGTAAAGCTCACCTCGTCTAAGGTGAGCACGGCGGCCCGTGCCGCCCACGGGATCCCACTCAATATCCCGATGGCAACGATCCCTATGACCATCCACAGGGCCACGAGCCCCGCGCTGGCAACCCGCCCTCCATTCTGGCGCATCCCACCCGACGTTGTTCTCTTCATACGCGACGCCTATGCTCTAGTTGATGTAACTTCTCTCATTTATAATCTCGGGTCGACGGTCATTCGGTGAGCAGGGCCAGCGACGCCGGACGTTCGTCCCAGCCCCCCTGGCCATCGCCCACGATCTCGCGGACCTCGATGCGTTCTTCCGCGATCCGGGTGACCTTGCCGTAATTGCGTCCTATGTAACTACCGGTCGTGACGCGGTGCACCGTCCCGTCCCCGTCCAGCACGATCCCCCATAAGCTCCCCAGGTTTTGTAGTGTGCCGACCATTCGCAGGCTGTCGAGCTCGAAGTTCTCGAGTTCCTCGGGATTATGGGTCTGGATCTCCTAGAGGAACCGGCGCTGCGTGTCGCTCACCTGGCGCTCCGCCGGCGAGGCGCGTTTGACCTGGTAGTAGGCCTCGAAGGGGTCGCGCCGGGCGGCCTCGGCGGACTGGTAAAGATACCGTTCACTTGGTTTCATGACCGGCAGGGGCTCGATGCGACCGCCCTGCCGCGAGTGCACCTCGGCCACGAAGGCCTGCAGATCGCTCTGGTCGCGCGAGCCGCAGCCCCCGAGCAGCAGGGCGACTGCCCCGAGCGCGAGCCATGGCTGCCGTGCGGGACGATGTCCGGCCGACACGATCAAGACCCTCGCTTTCGGTTGACCGGCGCCGCCGTCCCTGCCGAGTCTTCCTCGTCCCCGAGGTAACGATAGGTCTTGGCGGTCGATTCCATCACCAGTCCCCCCTCACTCGATTTACTAGAGGTGATATGGATGTTGTGTTGCGTGACGATGCGTGGAAGATCGGCGACGCCACTGACGAACTGACCGAACTGGTGATAGCCCCCGGTGACCCGGATCTGGATCGGCAGCTCCACGTAGAAATCGGCCGGCTGCTCGTTGCCGGGCTTGAACAGCTCGAATTCCAGGCCGGCCCCGAGCCCCTGCTGCGAGATGTCGACCAGAAGGCCGGCGACCTCGGTCTTGTTCGGGAGCCGCTTGAGCATGTCACCGAACGATTGCTTGATGTCCTCGAGCTGCGCCGTCAAGGCATCGAGATTGACGACCTTGGCCTGCTTGCTCTCCAGGTCTTGTTTGAGCGCCAACTCCTTCTGCTCGACCTCTGCGAGGAGGGTGGTCTGGTCTTGCAGGTCGATGTACCAGCCGGCCGCTAAGACCAAGAGGCACACCAGCCCGATCGCCACTGCCTTGGCGGGACTGGGCCAACTCCCGATGTTCTTGAGCTCGAGCTGTCGTAGATCGGATACGTTCATGTCTTGCCCCCCTTGCCCGCTGCCGAGCCGGCACCGGTGTCGGCCTCCGAGGTCTCTTCGCCCTTCTGCTGCACGACGATCGTGAAGTTGTTCACCCGGCGCTCCGCTTCGACCTTGCCGGCGGCGGCCGGCTTGTCGCCACCCTTGGTCTCGCCACTCTTGGTCTCAATGATGTCCAGGCGCGGTTCCTTGAAGGCCGGCGAGGCCTCGATGTTGCGCATGAAGTTGGAGACCCGCGCGTTCGATTCGGCGATGCCCTTGAAGGTCCACTCGGTGTTGGACTGGGAGATCTCCGTGATGGATACGCCGTCCGGGAGCGCGGTCACGATCTCGTCGAACAGCCGCACCACGACGGGTCGACTGGTCTGCAGCGTCTCGATGGCGCGCATGCGGTCGATGAGTTGCTGCCGCTCCCGCTCCAGGCCCTGGATCTTCTTGATCTTGTCGTCCAGTATGGTGATTTGCTGCTCCAGATAGGCATTGCGCGCATTCTGGCCGTCGATGCGGTCCTGATAGATCAGGTGGACTGCGGCGATCACGGCCGCGCTCACGATCACGCCGAAGACCATGGCGGTACCAAACCGCCGGGTGCGCTCGCGTCGCCGCTCCTCACGCCAGGGTAGTAGATTGATCCGGGCCATCAGTCGAAGCTCCTGAGTGCCAGTCCGAACGAGATCATGAACGCGGGGGCGTCGTTCTTGAGGGCCTGGCCCTTGATGCCCGGCGCCATGGGGGTCTCTGCAAAGGGGTTGGCCACCGTCACCCGCGTGCCGCACTTGGACTCGATGAGGCCGGCGATCCCGTCTATCGACGCGCAGCCGCCGGCCAGGACGACCTGATCGACGGCGCCCACCTGGCTCGACGAATAAAAGAACTGGAGCGCCCGATTGACCTCCAGGGCCATGGTCTCCTTGAAGGGATCGAGCACCTCCGGTCCATAGTTGTCCGGCAGGCCCCCCTGGCGTTTCGCCAGCCCCGCTTCCTGATAGGACAGACCGTAACGGCGCTGGATCTCCTCGGTAAGCTGCCGGCCGCCGAACAACTGCTCGCGGGTATAGATGACCCGCAGATCGCGCAGGACGCTGAGGCTGGTGGTAGTGGCGCCGATGTCGACGACCGCGACGGTATCTCCGGGATCGAGGCCTCCCCCCCGCCGCAACATGGAGCCAACGGCGTTCTCCAGCGCGAAGGCCTCGACATCGACGACCTTGGCGATGAGCCCGCCCGTCTCCAGGGCCGCCACCAGGACCTCGACGTTGTCGTTGCGGGAGGCCGCGAGCAGGACATCGACGCGGTCGGGCTCGCGCTCGGAGGGTCCCAAGACCTCGAAATCCAGCTTCACCTCTTCCAAGGGATAGGGGATGTACTGGTCGGCCTCGAGCCGGATCTGGGTTTCGAGCTCGTCCTGGGAGAGCGCGCTCGGCATGGAGATGACTTTGGTGATCACCGCCGCCCCGGAGACCGCACAGGCCGCTGTCTTGACGCGGGTCCCCGATTTCTTCACCGCCCGTGCGATCGTCTCGCCAACGACATGGACATCCGTTATATTTCGCTCCGTGACGGGGTTACCGGGAAGGGGCTCGACCGCATAGCTCTCGACGCGGTAGCGCTGCTCACTGCCGCCGAGCGCCAGCACCTTGATCGAGGTAGAGCTGATGTCCACGCCCAGCAGGGACATCTTGTTCTTTCCGAACAGTGACACGCTTTATCCCCCGTGGCGCATGTAGTTACGCCAAGTACTTCGGAATCGATTTAATTATAGTGCCGGGATCTACACCGCTCGATGTCGACCGCCTACGCACCGCTCGTCGCGCCTTATCGGACTCCACGTCCCGAACTTTAGCCCGAGATCGCGGGTTTCGCCCGTCCCTCCTATGCTACGTCCCTTCCTAAAGCTCCTGGTCCTCTTGCTGACGCTCGTGGTGCTCGGGAGCGCCGCGAGCTTGGCCTATCTGGTCCGCCACCTCCCGTCTATAGAATCCTTGCGGGCCATACACTTACAGGTGCCACTCCAGGTGTACACCCGCGATCGATCCCTGATCGCGGAGTTCGGCGAGAACCGGCGCGCGCCGGTCAAGCTGGAAGACGTCCCGCGTCCCTTCCTGCAAGCCGTGCTGGCGGCCGAGGACGAACGCTTCTACCAACACCCCGGGGTCGACTGGCGTGCCATCCTGCGCGCCGCCCTGAGACTCGCCATGACCGGCGCCAAAACCCAGGGGGGCAGCACCATCACCATGCAGGTTGCCAGGAACTTTTTTCTAACCAGGGAAAAGACTTATGCAAGAAAGCTCAACGAAATCCTGTTAGCGCTTAAGATCGAGCGCGAGCTGCGCAAGGACGAGATCCTGGAGCTGTACCTGAACAAGATCTATTTCGGGCACCGGGCCTATGGGGTCGCGGCGGCGGCCCAGGTGTACTACGGGACGGAGCTCAACCACCTGGGCATTGCGGAGCTCGCGATGATCGCCGGACTGCCCAAGGCACCGTCCAAGCTCAACCCCATCACCAATCCGGAGCGTGCCAGAGAGCGCCGGGGCTACGTGCTCGGCCGCATGCGGGACCTGGGATTCATCGACGCCGGCCAGTACCGAACGGCAGTCAATGCCAATGACCGCGCGGAGTTGCACGGCCACCGCGTCGAGGTCCATGCCCCTTATGTCGCGGAGATGGTACGGGCATATATGGTCGAGCGCTTCGGTTCGGAGGCTTACACGGCCGGCTACCGGGTCGTGACCACGATCGCCGACACCTATCAGCCGGCGGCACAGGAGGCGCTGCAGGCCGGCTTGATCGGCTACGACCGCCGCCACGGCTACCGGAAACCGGAGGCGCACCATGACTTACCGCCGGGGGCCGGGGAGTCGGACTGGAAACGGATCCTGGCCGACTACCCGAGCATCGGGGCGCTGCGGCCTGCTCTAGTCGTCGGGATCCAGGACCGATCCGTCATGGCCTTCAACACCGACTCGGGCCTCTTCGCCCTTGACTGGGACGGCCTGTCGTGGGCCCGTCCCTATGTGGACGACGCCAATCGCGGCCCCGCCCCGAAGCGTGCCGGCGATATCCTGCAGGCCGGCGACGTGATCCGGCTCCATGTCGATGACAATGGGCTATTCACGCTCGCGCAGATCCCCAAGGCCGAAGGCGCCGTGGTGCTCCTGGACCCCGCCAACGGCGAGATCCTCGCGTTGTCCGGAGGTTTCGATTTTTCCCTGAGCAAGTTCAACCGCGCCACCCAGGCGCGCCGCCAGCCCGGCTCCGGCTTCAAGCCGTTCATCTATTCCGCGGCCCTGGAGGCGGGCTACACCGCGGCCAGCATCGTCAACGATGCCCCCATCACCTTCTATGAGCCGGAGCTAGACAGCGTATGGCGCCCACGGAACTACACGCGCAACTACAAGGGACCGATTCGCTTGCGCGAGGCCTTGGCACTGTCCCGCAACCTGGTGTCGGTGCGCCTGTTACGCGGGATCGGTATCAAGCGCGCCCTCCGTCACATCCAGCGCTTCGGCTTCACGCGTGACGAGTTACCGCGCAACTTCTCGCTCGCGCTCGGCACCGGGGGTCTGAGCCCGCTCCAAGTCGCCGCCGGCTACGCCGTGTTCGCGAACGGTGGCTTCCGCGTCACGCCGACCTTCATCGCGCGTATCGAGAACGACGCCGGCGAGGTGATGATGGAAAAGGCCCCGGAACCGCCCGCAGAGCCCGACTGCCGCGATTGCCCGAAATCGCCGTCGCCTGATGACGCCGGGCCGGGCGGCGCCGTGCGCGCCATCAGCGCGCAGAACGCCTGGATCATGGATTCCATGCTCCAGGAGGTCATCCGCTCGGGTACCGCGCGTGCCGCGAAGGTCCTGGAACGCCACGACCTGGCCGGTAAGACGGGTACCACGAACGACCACAAGGATGCCTGGTTCTCGGGCTACACTCGCCGCTTGGTAGCGAGCGTGTGGGTTGGGTTCGACGAGTCCATCTCGCTCGGGCCCAAGGAGACCGGCGCACGGGTCGCGCTGCCTGTGTGGATCCGTTTCATGAAAAGGGCGCTGCATGGCGTGCCTGAGTCCACCATGCCCGAGCCGCCGGGGCTCGTCACGGTGCGCATCGATCGTGACACCGGCCTCGTGACCGACGCCGACAACCCACACGCGCTCTTCGAGGTGTTCCGATCGGACAGTATCCCGCGCCGTCATGCCGGCCTGCCGACCGCGCGCAGCACCATCCCCACCGAGACGGCGGCCTCCGCCCCGGAGCAACTCTTTTGACCCGTCGAGCCACCCGCCACGCCCCGCCCCGCGTACGCCCGACGGCCCTGGGTGAGCCATCGGGTAAGCGCCTGCACGTGGCCCGACTCGCGGCCCGGATCATGGCCGAGGAAGGCGTAGCGACCCCGGCCCAGGCGCGCGCCAAGGCGCTGGACCGGCTCGGCATCCCGGCGCAGCGAGACATCCCCGACAACCGACAGATCGCGGCGTTCCTGTGCGAATACCAGCGCCTGTTTCAGGCCGACAGCCAGGCCCAGGCGCTGCGGATACGGCGCGCCGTGGCGCTCTACGCCATGTCGCTCCTCACCGAGTTCGAGCCGCTCGTCGCCGGGCCGGTCCTGGACGGCAGTGCCGGGACCCAGTCGTGGGTGAGCCTGCACGTGTTCGCGGATGCCCCTGAGGACGTCGGGATCGCACTCCTCAACCTGGCCATCCCCTACGAATCCGGGGACAAGAGGCTGCGCCGGGGTAACGGCCTCGTGGTCTCCCAACCCTGCTTCCGGTTCATGGCCGACGAGGTCCCGGTCGAGATCATCGTGTTCCGGCGTGCCGAGCGTCATGAGCCGCCGCTATGCCCGGTGCTCGACCGGCCCATGGCGCGCGCCGATCGCCGCCGGCTCGCCGGCCTCATCGGCCCCGAGGGCTTGTGAAAAAAACGGTCTCACCCGAAGCGACGCAGCGCGCAACCGCAAGCGCAGCAGATTTTTTCCCAAGCCCTGAGATTATTTTCCTGATATCTGGCGGAGAAGGTGGAGCCCGGTGAGGGGCCGGCGCACGCCTGCATCCTGCGGGTCGCCCTCGCCCTCCCCTTCTCGCACCTCTATGACTATCTCCCGCCCACTGACTGTCCCGAAGACCGGCTCGTGCCGGGGCATCGGGTGTGCGTGCCGTTCAAGGCCGGCGCCCGCATCGGTTTTCTGATCGAGGTCTCCGACGAGAGCCCGATCGCACCTGCAAAATTGCGCCGCGCCATCGAGGTCTTGGACCAGGCGCCGGTCATCCACACCCCCCAGCTCGGGCTCCTGATCTGGGCCAGCGACTACTACCATCATCCGCTCGGGGAGGTCGTTGCCCAGGCCCTCCCCAGCTCGCTCCGGCGGGTGCGCGCCATCGCCCCCCGGGCCCGAGACGCCCCTGGGCCGTCCACGCCCCACGCCCCGCCCCCCGCTGCGCCGGTGCTCACCGCCAACCAGGCCGATGCCGTTCAAGCGATCACTGCACGTCTCGATCGATTCGAGGTGTTCCTGCTTGAGGGCGTCACCGGGAGCGGCAAGACCGAGGTCTATCTGCGCATCGTCGAGGCCGTGATCGGGGCCGGGAAACAGGCCTTGTGCCTGGTCCCGGAGATCGGGCTCACGCCGCAGACCATCGCGCGCTTCCAGGAGCGCTTCGCGGTGCCCATCGCCGCCACCCACTCCGGTCTATCGGAAGCGCAACGGCGCGCGGCGTGGTGGACGACACGCAAGGGGCTCGCCCCGATCGTGATCGGTACCCGCTCGGCGGTGTGGTCGGAGCTCTGCCGTCCCGGCGTCATCGTCGTCGACGAAGAGCACGATCTGTCCTACAAGCAGCAGCAGGGGTTTCGCTACTCGGCCCGGGATATCGCCATCATCCGTGCCAAACGGCATCGCATCCCGGTGGTCCTCGGCAGCGCTACCCCCTCCCTCGAATCACTGCACAACGCCGCGATCGGCCGTTACCGGCATCTCTGCCTGCCGGCCCGCGTGGGGTGTGCGACGGACCCCACGACCGAGGTCATCGATCTGCGCCGCGGCACGGCGCGCGGTCCGCTCTCGGCCGCCCTCATCGCGCGCATCACCGAGACCCTCGCCGAACGGCGGCAGGTGATCGTGTTCGCAAATCGGCGCGGTTACGCGCCGCTCCTCTTGTGCCCCGAGTGCGCCTGGGCCGCCGGCTGCGATCGCTGCGACGCACGCCTCGTCTACCACCACGAGACGCGCCGCCTGCGTTGCCATCACTGCGGGGCCGATCGGCCCGTGCCGACGGGCTGTCCCAAGTGTGGGAGCGCCTTTCTGTGCAAGGTCGGGCACGGCACGGAGCGCGTCGTCGAGTCGCTACGGGAACACTTCCCGGCGGCCCGGGTGCTGCGGATCGACCGCGACGCCGTGCGCGGCCAGGCGGCCTGGGAGCGGGTGCTCGCGCGGATCGCAGAGGGAGACGCGGACATCCTGGTCGGCACCCAGATGCTCGCCAAAGGCCACCACTTCCCCAAGGTCACCCTGGTCGCGATCGTGGACGGCGATCAGGGGCTTTACGGCACCGACTTCCGGGCCGGCGAGCGCATGGCCCAGCAACTCGTACAGGTCGCGGGCCGTACCGGACGCGCCGAGGACCCGGGCCACGTCGTGATCCAGACCCATAATCCCCATCACCCCCTGCTCGCGGTGCTGCTCCGCGAGGGCTATTCGGCGTTCGCCGCCATGGCCCTCCGGGAGCGCCGCGAGGCCGGGCTCCCGCCTTTCAGCGCACTGGCCCTGGTCCGCGCCGAGGGCCGCGACACCCGCGCCCCTGAAGCCTTTCTCCAGGAGGCCCGATCGCTCGGTTTACGTGAGGGGCACCAGGGCGCCGCCCTGCTCGGCCCGGTGCCGGCCCCCATGGAGCGACGCGCCGATCGTTACCGCTGGCACCTCCTCGTCCAAGCCCGCGAGCGCACCCGCTTGCAGGCGTTCCTGCGCGCGTGGCTACCACAACTCGCGGCGCTCAAGTCGTCGCGGCGGGTGCGCTGGTCGGTCGATGTAGATCCGCAGGAGCTGCTCTGATAGAACGCATCATGCGCCGACCGACCCACGCGTGAAGGAGACCGCCAGGCGTGCGGGCCAGCCACCGGGTGACGTGGGTCCCCAATCCACGATCAGCACGCCCCGCGGAGCGCGGGTTTACCGCGGGGGTCGCGCCGGAGGCTTATCGACCAGCGGGTGAGTTGGTAGGCGCCGCTGCAGAGAAAGTCAATAGGATCGTGGAAGCCACCCTGCACACGAAGCCGGAAGATGCGACCCACTGGAGCACGCGGACGATGGCGAAAGCGCAAGGAGTCAGCCACGCCAGCGTGGCGCGGATCTG
>JACCXJ010000062.1 GCA_013697045.1 Gammaproteobacteria bacterium
CCTTCGGGGCTTGCGCTCCGTTTCGCTCCCGGCGAAACGGTCCTGCGCTCCGGCGGGAAGCCAGGGCCAGGGAGTGGCCCTGCTTGGCGCGCCGAGGATGCAACGCGACCTCCCTTCGCTCGCGACGATTTTTTCACAAACTCTCACGTCGGGACGGTCCCGAGCCGCGCCTCCAGGGCGGCCAGTCGTTCGGGTGTCCCGATATCGTGCCACTCGCCTCGGTAGCATTCACCGGTCACGAGGCCGTGCGATATCGCCATGCGGATCACGGCGGCCAGGGGAAAACACCCCGCCTCGCACTCGTCGAAAAGCTCGCTCCGATAGACGCCGAGGCCGCTAAAGGTGAGCCTCGGCCCGTGCTTCAGAGACACCCGGCCGTGCTCCAGCGCGAAATCACCGTCCGGGTGATGGCTGCGATTCTCCACCAGCACCAGATGAGCGATGCCTCGGGGCTTGTCCAATAGGCTGGCGATCGGATAGCGGGTCCAGACATCGGCGTTGGTCACCAGGAACGGCGCCCGCCCGAGCAAGGGCAGGGCCTTATAGACCCCGCCGCCGGTCCCCAGCGGTACGGGTCCCTGGTCGGAGTAGTGGAGGGCGACGCCGTAGCGCCGGCCGTCCCCGAGCGCCGTCTCGATCTGCTCCCCCAGGTACGACAAGTTCACCACGATGTCGCGGATCCCGGCGCGTGCCAGGCGTTCGATCTGGTGCACGATGAGCGGCCTCCCGGCCACCGGGAGCAGGGGCTTGGGCGTGCGATCGGTGAGCGGACGCATGCGCTCGCCCCGACCCGCCGCCAGGATCATCGCCTTCATGGCTCCAGGGTGGGGAAACGGTCCCCGTGCAGCGCCGGCAGCACGCGCTCGCACAGAAACGCGTAGAGGTCCCGAAGCTCGCCATAGCCGCGGCTCACGTCCACGAGATAGCCCACGGTCCTCGGCACATCGGCCAGATAGCCCGGTTTGCCGTCCCGATACCGAAGGCGGGCAAAGATCCCGCTCGCCTTCAGATGGCGTTGCACCCCCATGAGATCGAACCAACGCAAGAACATCGCGGGATCGACCCCCCGCAGTGCCGGTCCCGATCGCTCCCGATAGCCCATCATCCAGGCGTGGACCTCTGCCTCAGGCCAGCGGATGTAACAATCGCGCAGGAGCGACACCAGGTCGTAGCAGACCGGCCCCAGGACCGCATCCTGGAAGTCGATGACACCTGGGTTGTTACCGCCCGGGCCATGGCCGTCCAGGTTATCGCCGCCCGAGTTATCGCCGGCCGTGTAGAGCAGATTCCTGGAATGGTAATCGCGGTGCACGAATACCTGCGGTTGCGCAAGGGCCGCATCGGCCACGAGCCCGAAGGTCCGGTGGAGCATCCCCTGTTCCGCATCGGAGAGCCGGAGACCCAGATGTTTCTCCAGGAGCCAGACCCGGAACAGCTCCATCTCCCGCAAGAGCCAGGCGCGATCATAGGACGGCAGGCCAGTGCCGTCGGCCCGCTCCTGCATCATATGCAGTGCGTGCATGGCGTCGGCATAGAGAACCGGGGCGCTCCGGGGATTCAGCTCGTCCAGATATAAGCGTGTGCCGAGGTCCGTCAACAACAGGAATCCCCGTCCGAAATCCCCCGCCAGCACCTCGGGGACGTGCAGTCCCGCGCGCGCCAGCCGCACCGCGATGTCGGCAAATACCCGGCAGTCCTCCCGCTCCGGCGGTACATCCATGACGATGCGGGTCACCCCCTCGTGAGCGACCCGATAATACCGCCGAAAACTCGCATCACCGGAGGCCGGTGCGATAGGAAGGTCTCGCGTACCGAGGGTCCGACGGATCCAGTCCACCAGCGCTTCAAAGCGATCCGACTCGGCTCGATCGAACATACCTAAATACTTATGCTGGCGTTCCCCGCCCGTTCCGTGCCCCCCTTGAGATTATAGGCCAAGGATGTCTGGCTGAAGACCATATCCGGTATCGATGAATAGAACGCGAGAGGGCGGGTCACCCGCCTTTCAAGAGCCTCTCCTCATTGGCGGAGACGCTGGGTATGACCCGGCGCACGCTCGGCCACTACCGCATCGGGAGCCGCCCGATCCCGAAAGTGAGCGGCCTGCAGCAAAGGTTGGGAAGCCGAGCGGACGCGGGACGGACGCGGTAGAGATGCCGGTTACCCGGCACCCCCGGGTCGTCGGAGGGTCACCCGCCACCGATTCCCACAGAACGTAGAGGGCTGCCGCCTGGAAGTGATCGTGGTCTGTCCCTTAATATCCTTACCCGAGCCGGGGTTCGTGCTCGATCTCGTAGGGCCTCGATCAAGTAACCTACGACGGAAACCAACGAATACAGTGGATGACTGACATCATCGCGCACCGCGTCGAGCAGGCTACTGCAAGGCCGTGGCCTGCTCGTAATCGGCCTCGTTTTCGATATACGCTAAAACCATAGGGCGGGTTAGCGGTTTTATCGCGTAACCCGCCTTTCGAGAGATCGGCCCCATCATTCCAATCCCATGCGGCGTTCCAGCAATGCCACCGTGAAAACATACGAACCGCCGGGAACATACGCGCGAACGTGGTCAGGCATGGCGAAAAGCTTCGCTCATGTGCCGCCTTCCCGGAAGGCGGGTTACGCGATAAAGCCGCTAACCCGCCTTACGATTTCTGCGCAAATTCGGTAAAGCCCGTCACTTCAGCCGCACCGTGAGGCGGATTCTGTCGATGCCCATGCCCCCCACGTGGTTCCTGATCTCCATCA
>JACCXJ010000064.1 GCA_013697045.1 Gammaproteobacteria bacterium
GATGTGTAGCGAACAGCAAGCGAAGCGGGATCGGAAACGAGAGCACCCATTGGCGCACCGGCACCCGGGGGATGACGTGATCGATCAGGTGGGCGGCGGTCTCCGCCATGCGCCGGGCGCCACAGCTCGGGCAGAAGCCGCGACGCTTGCAACTGAAGGCCACGAGCTTTTCATGGGCACAGTCGGCGCAACGCAGGCGCAGGAAGCTGTGGGCCAGTATGCCGCACTCGAGAAAGGCATTGAATTCGTCTTTGACGAATTCGGGCAGGCCTGACCCGGTCTCACGCTCGACTTGGGCCAGGAAGGTCTCGAGGTGTTCTTGTACTAACTGGTAGAGAGCGGTGTCTTCGGGACGCCGACGCGCCTTCCATCCTCGGGGCGCCCAGCAGGCACCGTCCCTGTGGCTGGCTTTCCCGCTGGCGCCGGCTGAACCACTTCGTCCATCGTCCTTGATGGTGTTGCTCTTCGTGAAAGTGACTGGCATTGACAGTAACATGGGGTTGCCGCTTCGGGCAACCGGTCTTGTCGTAGTAGAGCGCCGGCAACCCGTGGCTCGGGGCCTCGGCCAGGCGCACGTTGCGCGGGATCGTGGTGCGGTAGACCTTGGCGCCGAAATGCGTCAGGAGCTGGGCCGAGACCGCCCGCCGCAGGCGTTGTTCGCGCCCATCCGCCGACAAGAGCGCGATCTCGGCGACCGTGAGATCCCCATTGCTCGGGACGAGGTCGAAGCCTTGGTTCGGCAGCGAAACGGCGACGCTCGCGACCCGCCGGCTATCGATGAGGAGGTCGTAGGCCGAGGCCGCGAGGCTGCGCTTGTCGATCCCGCACCCCATGGTGGCGTTGCCCTGGGGATCGAGATCGATGAGGAGCACGCGCCGGCGCGTGGCCGCGAGCGAGGCCGCAAGATTCACGCTGGTGGTCGTCTTGCCGACGCCCCCTTTCTGGTTGGTGACCGCGATGACCCTGCCCATGGCCCATCAGGCTGCGTTTGGCGTTTACGATTCTAGTGCGCTGGGCGATTCTACTGCGCCGGGGGAGGGGAGATCGATCTGGACCAGGTGGCGCTGGGCCGTGAGTCCCGGTATTTGAAGTCGATGGACCCGCGCCCCTTTCACATGGGGTGTATTTGGCCCCAACTCCACGAGCTCGGCCTCGGGATAGACGCCTTTCATCGCCAGGATGCGCCCCTCGGCGGCGCACAAGGGGCGCGCCAGCCGGAAGACCGTCGACAGCGGCGCCACCGCGCGTGCGATCACGGTGGTGAATTGCCGAGCGGGTGTATAGGCCTCGGCACGCGCCTGCACCACTTCGACATTGCCCGGACGGAGCTCGATCACGACTTGGGTGAGAAAGCGGGTCTTCTTGGCATTGCTGTCGAGCAGCACCCACTCGCGCTCTGGGTCTACCAGGGCCAGGACCATCCCCGGCAGGCCGGCGCCGCTCCCGAGGTCCAAGATCCGGGGACCGTGGAGATAGGGCCACACGGCGAGACTGTCGAGGAGGTGGCGCGGCACCATGTCCACCGGATCGCACACGGCGGTGAGATTGAAGGCCCGGTTCCATTTCGCGAGCAACGCGAGGAACGCGATGAGGGCCGCAAAGCGCGCCTCCGGGAGCACCATCCCGAGCGCCGAAAGCCCGGCGGCGAGACGTGCCTCCCGGGCGGTGCTCAAGCGGCGGCGCGGCGCTTGAGGTGCACCCGGAGCAGGGAGATGGCCGCGGGGGTGACCCCGGAGATCCGGGCCGCCTGGCCCAAGGTCACGGGCCGAAACGAAGACAGCTTCTGCACCACCTCCGTGGACAGGCCCCGCACCGAGGCGTAATCGAGATCGGCGGCGAGCGGCGTGTCCTCGTGGACACGGTTTCGGGCGATCTCCTGTTCCTGGCGGTCGATGTAGCCGCTGTAGCGAGCCTGGATCTCGATCTGCTCGGCCACCGCCTCGTCGCCGACCCCCGGCCCCGCCCCCGGTACGGCCATGAGCGCCCGATATCCCACCTGCGGCCGGCGTAGAAGCGCCGCGAGGGTCTCGGGCGCCGTGAGCGGCGCGCCCAGAAGCCGCACCGCCAGGGCCTCGGGCAGCGCCTCGGGCCTGAGCCAGTTTGCAGAGAGGCGCGTCTGCTCCGCGTCCAGGGCGCTGGCCTTGGCCGCAAACGCCCGCCAGCGCGGCTCATCGACGAGCCCCAGCTCGCGACCCGTGGGGGTCAGTCGCAGATCGGCATTGTCCTCGCGCAGCATCAGCCGGTATTCGGCGCGGCTCGTGAACATGCGGTAGGGCTCGCTGGTCCCGCGCGTCGTGAGATCGTCGATCAGGACCCCGATGTAGGCCTCATGGCGGCGCGGGCTCCAGGGTTCCCTACCCTGGAGGGCGCGCGCGGCGTTGATGCCGGCGATGAGACCCTGGGCCGCCGCCTCCTCGTAACCGGTGGTCCCGTTGATCTGCCCGGCAAAAAACAGCCCCTCTATGTACCGGGTCTCGAGGCTCTGCTTGAGATCGCGCGGATCGAAATAATCGTACTCGATGGCGTAGCCTGGTCGGGTGATATGCGCGTTTTCCAGCCCCGGGATCGTGCGCACGAAGGCGAGCTGGACATCGAAGGGCAGGCTGGTCGAGATCCCATTGGGATAGACCTCGGCGGTGGTGAGTCCCTCCGGCTCGATGAACACCTGGTGAGAGGACTTGTCGGCGAAACGCACCACCTTGTCCTCGACCGACGGACAGTAGCGCGGCCCCACCCCCTCGATGCAGCCGTTGTACATCGGCGAGCGGTGCAGTGCGCCGCGGATGATGGCGTGGGTGCGCTCGGTGGTGCGGGTGAGGTGGCAAACGATCTGCTCGGGGTGCTCGCCTGGGCTCCCGAGGAACGAGAACACCGGGATCGGCACATCGCCCGGCTGCATCTCGAGACGGCGATAGTCCACCGTGCGCCCATCGATGCGCGGCGGGGTGCCCGTCTTGAGCCGGCCGACCCGGAACGGCAACTCCCTGAGGCGCTGCGCCAGGGGATTGGAGGCGGCATCGCTGGCCCGTCCGCCCTGGTAGTTGCGGTCGCCCACATGGATCAGTCCGCCCAGGAAGGTGCCGACCGTGAGGACCACGCACGGGGACTCAAATTCCAGACCGAGCTGGGTCCTGACCCCGCCGACCCGATCGCCTTGGACGATCAGGTCCTCCACCGACTGCTGAAAGATCACGAGCCCGTTCTGCGTCTCCAGGGCCTGGCGCACGGCCGACCTGTAGAGCACCCGATCCATCTGCCCACGCGTCGCCCGGACCGCCGCCCCCTTGCGGGCGTTCAAGCGCCGGAACTGGATCCCGGCGCGGTCCGCGGCCCGGCCCATGAGCCCGCCGAGCGCATCGATCTCCTTCACCAGATGCCCCTTGCCAATCCCGCCGATGGCCGGGTTGCAGGACATCTGACCCAGCGTCTCGATGTTCTGGGTGAGGAGGAGCGTGGAGACGCCCATGCGCGCGGCCGCCAGGGCCGCCTCGGTCCCGGCGTGGCCGCCGCCCACCACGATGACGTCGAAGCGATCGGGATAGCGCATCATCGGGCCATTATACGGCCGCGGCGATCCCGTCGCGTCGAGTTAGCTACGGTATCAGCTTATCCCCAGTCACCACGCGTCGTAGAATTCCAACGTAAACAGGTGAAGCCCTAAAAGTTTGCCAAGTTAGTTGTCTTTATAGATCATATAGTTATAAAGTGGGTCTCCACTTAGCTGAAGTGACTACAAGATATTGGGGTCAGGGCTTGGCGATGATGTCCTTGTAAGGTGCCGGAGGCGTGGCGAGCACTTGCTGGATGAGGCGGTAGAAGAGCAGGCCAC
>JACCXJ010000075.1 GCA_013697045.1 Gammaproteobacteria bacterium
GGCGCTTCACGTCCTCTAGCGGGCATACCTCAAGCGTCACGGTTTTCATACAAGCACCTCACTACGTCCTCATAAAAATCATCGAATAGCCGACCAGGCGTCGAGAAGGCGTAAGGCATCTCCTGATCGCCGAAGTGCCGATGATCACCCTTGCCCGGCTCGTTGTCATAGCGCAGCACGCAGCGTCCCTCGATCACCAACGCCAATCGGTATTTGTAATCATGCGTACTACCCGGTAGAGGCTTCGGAACCTCCCACACCACCGCTTCGACAAAAGCACTATCCGCAACATTGTGGCGTTCATCCAGCAGCGGACGGGCCTTCATGGGGGAAAGAATAACAACAGGTCAATATGTTGTCAACTTCTCCAACAGCGATCGTAGGGCGCGTGTCCGCGACAACTCATTCGCCGAAGTCAGCGCCGTTGAGTGATTCGACGTGCTTTCCCAGTGTGCTGGCAGCCATCCTTGTTTGACATATCGAGGAAGCTCGAATACCGCCAATGAATGGCGCGGGCACGCGCCCTACGCTTGCTACCTTGGCTTCACGCCAGCGCTTGTCTCGCCAGCGGCGTACACTCATCACATGGAAGCGCTCCCCAGGCGTCATCTACACTGCATCGCCCTCATCCCAGGCGTCGAGGCGTTCGAGTGGCCGTGCACGATGCTCGCGTGAACCGGGCGCTCTAGCTAGGTCATGGCGGCGATGGTAGCGTCCGGGCGAAGCGTGGATCCTAGCCCGGATTGAGCTAACTGCTTACCCATCATATGGCTAATCCAGATCATCTCGCGATACTCAAACAAGGCGTTGGTGTTTGGGAAGAATGGCGGAGGAACAATCAAGGAATAGACCCAGACCTCAGCGGGGCGAACCTCGGCGGGGCGGACCTCAGCGGGGCTACCTCAGGCGGGCGGACCTCAGGCGGGCGAACCTCAGCGGGGCTGACCTGAGGCGGGCGAGCCTCAGCGGGGCGGACCTCAGGCGGGCGAACCTCAGCGGGGCGTACCTCAGCGGGGCGACCCTTTATGAGACTGTCTTAGGGGCTACGAATCTTTCCGAAGCGAAAGGTTTGACCGAATGTGTTTACCGTGGACCTTGCACGATCGATCACCGCACGCTGGAAATCTCTGGACCACTCCCCGAGGTGTTCCTACGCGGGTGCGGCCTTCCCGATAATCTCATCGACTATCTTCCTTCGCTGCTTGCACAACCCATTCAGTTTAACTCCTGCTTCATTAGCTATTCGAGTAAAGACCAAGACTTCGCGGAACGGCTGCACGCCGATCTACAAGCGAAAGGGGTACGGTGCTGGTTCGCCCCGGAAGACATGAAAATCGGCGACAAAATCCGAGACCGCATCGACCAGGCGATTCATGTGCATGACAAGCTATTGCTGATCCTCTCTGATCTGAGCACTCCGTCAATAGCGATTGGGTTGAGAAGGAGGTCGAGACAGCGTTCGAAATAGAACGGCGTGACAAACGGCTGGTCCTGTTCCCGGTGCGTCTCGACGACACCGTAACGGACACGGACAAAGCCTGGGCGGCGGACATCCGTCGTCAGCGGCATATAGGCAACTTCACGCAGTGGAAGGACCACGACGCTTATCAGAAAGCCTTCGAGCGGCTCTTGCGGGGTCTAAAACCCGCATTGGAGAAAAAGCCCAACGAGGCCTCGGCAAAACGAACGGCCTCATGACCGAGCCGCTGACCCGCGCTCAGCGCAAGCTGCTTGACGCATCGAGCATCATCTTCGGCGAGCACGCAAGCGCGGAGGAGGCCGCCTACATCGCCCGCCAGCTCGTGCAATGCACCTTGCCGCACAAGAACCCAGGCGACATTCCCTTATGGGTGCGCAGGAACGGCAATCTAAGCCTTGCCATTCAGCCGGGAATGGACGTCAAGACCGGAAACAGCTACGGCTACCCCTACGGCGTCATCCCGCGCTTGTTGCTGTTCTGGGTGACAGCCGAGGCGGTGCGGACCAAGAACCGCCGCCTTGAGCTGGGGAACAGCCTCAGCGCTTTCATGACCGCTCTGGGCTTGAGTCCGTACACCGGCCGGGGCAAGCAATTGGGGTTTTAGCTAGCTAGGATGTCGCTGTGTTAGTCGGCGGCAAAGTGGCTGCGCGGAACACCCAGAGCTTGCTGGCGGTGAAATTGAAGACCAGCCCGGCGACGGAACCGGCGGCGACGCCGAGCACGGGTCGGGCGGCGACGAGGGGCACGTCGCGGCGACCTTGGTGCGGGCACCGAGAGGGCTCTGACCCACGGTCAGGGATTCGTAAAACGTCTGGGCAACCAGGCTGAAGGATCCCTCGTGGCTCGCCTACGCCCATCCGCACACGAAGGCGGTGGTTGCCTGAGGGAGAACGCGCGTAAGGCGGAAAGGTAGCGAGCGTAGCGCACATTCGGCCGAAGGACGTAATGGGCCTCGAATGAGAAGGCGCAATGCGTTTCGCTCTTTGCGCCCCAGGCGGGAAATGCTTGCCGACCCGTCTCCGCGTGCGGCGCTTGCCAATAGATTATGGTGACTCACCGTACATCTCAGTTATTAAACGGCGTAATTGCACGGCCGCTTTGGCATCTAGCTGACCAAGCCTTTTTCCGAGGCGTTCCTTGCTGAGAGTGCGGATCTGGTCAACCGCGATCTCGGCCGTCTTGCCGGCACAGACGGTAATCGGCTGCGCCAGCGGGGATGCAGCTTGGTGGTCAGCGGACAGACGACCACCGTCTCGAGATGGCGGTTCATCTCGTTCTGGCTGACAATCACCACCGGGCGCACCTTGTCGATCTCGCCGCCACGAGTGGGATTGAGATCGGCCAGGTGGAGCGAGTACCGCTTGACGGGCAGGTCTATCAGGGCCCTTCCCCGTCCTTCAGGCCGTCGCCGACCGCCACCTCCAGGTCCCTCCAATCTTCGCGTTCCCGGGCCATCGGTAGGTTTCCTCCCACGAGAGCCTTTCGTCCCGCCGGCTCCGGAGCAGGATCCCCTCTTCGCGCTCCTCGAGCACTACGGTGTCGGTGATCGCGTACTTGTTGAGCACGGCTGTCGGGAGCCGGACGCCTCGAGAGTTACCGATGGAGACAACTTTGAGGTCCCTCGCGGGAGGTTTCTCTTGCATTACACGGGCTCCGGAAGTCGGTCAATTGTAATTACTGTAGGCACGATTACTTCGTCGGTCAAGCTGAGGCACGATGCCCGTCAGGGCGATCCGCCTCACGGTCCTCAGCGCTTGCGGGAAGCCCGCAGGACGGCCCGCACGGAGGAGATCCGGCGGATGGCGCGATCGAGTTGGTCGGCGCTTTCGATCTCGACCACGAAGGTCATGCGCGCCGTCTCCGTGTTGCGGTTCGAGAGGGTGTGACGGCCAGGATGTCGATGTGCTCGGCCGTGACGGGCGAAGCGCGATCCTAGCTAGAAGGTTGCCCCGTTCGTCGGCGGCGAAGTGGCTGCGCGGAACACCCAGAGCTTGCTGGCGGTGAAATTGAAGACCAGCCCGGCGACGGAACCGGCGGCGACGCCGAGCACGGGCCGGGCGGCGACGAGGGGCACGAAGGCCAAGAGCGCCGCATAGGTGCCGTAGTTGACGACGGCGCCCACGCAATTGGCGGCGACGAAGCGGCCCCATTGCGCCGCCGGATGGCGCGGCTCGGCGCCCGCGAAGGTAAACCGCCGGTTCATGGCCCAGGTGAAGGTAGCGGCAGCAAGGTAGGACACGACGCGTCCGCCATAGGGCCCGAGGCCGAGCCAGGCCATCGCCGCCGTCAAGGCGGCGGCATCCACGATGAAGCCCGCCGTGCCGACGAGGCCGAAGCGCAGGAATCGACCCGAGTTGCGGCGGGCGGCATCCAAAGCTTCGGCGCTCACGGCGGGCCGCCTCGCACGGTGGCGGGATCAAAGGCCGGGGCCGCCAGGTCCAGGTAACGCATGCGTTTCGCCTCGCGTCGGCCGCGGGTAACGGTCTCGAGGATCAGTCCGCAGGCGAGCGCGAGGAAGGCGAGGATCATGAGCCCGGTGGACAGGACCGCCGTCGGCAGCCGCGGCACCAGTCCGGTTTCCATATAGGTGGCGAAGATCGGCCAGGCGAGCGCCACGGAGGCGAGGGCGAGCACGGCGGCGGTGACGGAGAAGGACCCCAGGGGCCGCTCCTCCTTCACCAACTTGCCGATCATCCAGAGGATGCGGAAGCCGTCCTGGAAGGTGGAGAGCTTGGAGAGCGAGCCCGGCGGACGTTGCCGGTAGGGCGTCGGGACCTCGGCGATGGGCATGCGCAGCTCCAGCGCATGGACGGTGAGCTCGGTCTCGATCTCGAAGCCCTTGGCGAGGGCCGGGAAGGTCTTGACGAAGCGCCGCGAGAACACGCGATATCCGGACAGCATGTCCGTCGTGCGCTTGCCGAAGACGAGCGTGACGAGGCTGGTCAACATCAGGTTGCCGAAACGGTGCCCGGGGCGGTAGGCGGCCTCGGCCGTCGACACCCGCGCCGCGTTCACCATGTCGAGCTGCTCGGCGAGGAGGCGGCGCACGAGCCCGAGCGCGCTGGCGGCGTCGTAGGTGTCGTCGCCATCCACCAGCACATAAACGTCGGCCTCCACATCGGCGAACATGCGGCGCACGACGTTGCCCTTGCCCTGCAAGGGCTCGGGACGGACCACGGCGCCGGCGGCACGGGCGACGGCGGCGGTGCGGTCGGTGGAGTTGTTGTCGTAGACATAGACCGCCGCGTCCGGGAGCGCAGCCTTGAAGTCGCGCACCACGCGCGCGATGGTGGCCTCCTCCTGGTAGCAAGGCATCAGGACGGCGATGGTCGGCGCGGCGGAGGTCATGGCGCGACTTCCGCGGGCATCGGCGTGGCGTGCGTCCTATCACGGGCCGCGCCTCGTCCGCTCCGGCGCGCGACGGGACAGAGCCTTACGTAATCCGCCAGATTGGCTATGATCGGGCGGCAGGCGCCGAAGTCGGCTTCGAGGCCGTAGCGTCGCAGCGCCGCCACGGCTCTCTCTCGCTCCCGGGCGGCCCAATCGGGATGCTCCCGGGCGGCCCAATCGGGAAACAAGAGATAGAGGTCGCCGCGATGGCGCGCGAGGCGTTCACGCACGCGACGATCGAGGCCGGTGTCGCCGTCGTCGCCTTGGTCGCCGTCGTCGGGATGGTTATTGTCGAGGTAACCCTGGATCCGGACGAACGCGACCGGCGGCGGAAAGGCCGGGATGACGAAGGCGACGGGCTCGAAGCCGGTGACGACCACCAAGGTCGCGTCGGGATGGGGCAGCGCCGGAGCCTCGGCCTCGACGAAGCGATCGGTCCAGCCTTCGAGTCTTCCCCAGGAGCCCGGCTTCGCCGTGACGACCACCACTGCCAGTACCGTCGCAACGGCGGCCACCCGCGCGCGCGACGCGACGGGCCAGAGCCCGACCGCCGCTGTCACCAGCACCGGCGCCAGCATCTCCAGGGGCATGAGATAGCGGTAGATGGAGAACAGCGGGATCCACACGGCATAGGATAGGACGGCGGCGGCGATGACATAGCGTGCGCCCAAGGGGTCCACCGCCGGGGCGGCGGCGCGCTGGGCGCGGCGCCGGCCCCAGAAGAAGATGAACGGGGTCGCGAGCAGGACGACAAAGGCCGCGAGGATGCGAAAGTCGCGGAAGGCGGTCTCGCCCACTCGGTAGGGATCGAAGCTGAAGAGGACCGGAAAGGCCAGGGCCTCCCACAGGCTCTCTGGGATGAAGCGCGTGTCGCGGTAGCTGGCCGGCAGGCCCATGGGCGAGCGGAAGACTTCGTTGAAATAGGGGAACAGCGGATTGTGGAATTCGGTCCACAGATACCACATCCAAGGGCCGGCGAAGGCCGCCATGCCGCCGAGGACGCCGATGCCGAAGGCGAAGGCGAGGCCCAAGCGGCGGCCCGGCGATCCGGCGGTGACGAGGAAGGCGGCACAAAAGCCGACCGCGAAGACGGCCGTGGGCAGCTTGAGACCGGCGCCGGCCCCGAGGACCAGCCCCGCGGCGGCGGTGCGAGCGAACGACGAGCGCATCGGCCCGGCGAATACCCTAGATGCCGACGCCGCCACGATCAGCGCCGCGCCGATCACGGCGAGGCTGACGATGTTGTCGTAGTACGTGGTGCCCACCAGGGAGAGATGGCCGCCGCCCAAGACGCCGACGCCGGCCACCACAGCGGCAAGACCGGAGCGCTGCGCCGGCGAGTGTGCCACGAGCAGCGCGCGCAGCAAGGCGAACAGAAGCACGAAATTCAGGCCCTGCACCGTCCCCAGCAGGAAACCCCCCGCCTTCGCCGGCAGCGCCTGGGCGAGCACATAGACCGGGACATCGAGCACCGGGTTGTAGAAGGTGTTCGCGTGGGCGGGAGCGATGTCGAGGGCGAGCCGCCCCGTCAGGAAAGCATAGGGGTTGTACCAATGGTAATTGCGCAGGTCCCAGTTGGTGTCCTGGCCGAGGACGAGCGCAAGGGCACCGAAGCAGAGCGGGAAGGTGACGCACAGCAGAATGACGGCAATGCCGTGAGCTCTATTGCTTAAGAGAATCATGACGCGCGCAGTTTATACGATCCCGCCCGCAGCCATGCCTCGTCTGTAGCCCGGCCATACCGCCCGAGCCCGTCGTTCGCGTGAGCATCCTTCCCACCGCCCTTTATTGATCCCGTCACTCTAGCCCTCTCCCGGAGGGCCCGGAGGGAGAGGGGAGGTCAGAAGGCGATCCGCGCCGGGCCGCGCCCTCTCGGTTGTGTCCGGCCCCGGATCCCGATATCCTTTCTATCCCTTAAAATGGGCACACGTCGCCCTTTGTTGATCCCCTCACCCCCAGCTTTCGCTGGGGCAGGCTCTAGCCCTCTCCCGGAGGGCCCGGAGGGAGAGGGGATCTCGGAAGCCGATTTGTGACCGCAGTAAGTATCGATTGCAGGAACAACGCCGCTGAATCAAGTCGAGAGTATATATATAAATGCAATACCTCGCATATTGCGCCGTTATCCTGTTGCTTGGCATATTCCCGCTAAGCGGCGCTTCGCCACAGAGCGCAGCGCCCTCACCAGAATCCAAGGCCCCATCGGGGCCCGTCGATTTCACCGCGATAGAGCGGCAAGCCAAGGCGCTCGCCGGCCGTCCTCATGTTCCGGTAAGCGAGGTGCTGCCCGAGTTCCTGGACCGTTTGGACTACGACCAGTACCGGGACATTCGTTACCGCCGCGAGAAGTCGCTCTGGATTGATGAGGGACTTCCCTTCCAATTGCAGTTCTTCCACCGCGGGGGTGCGCACAAACATCGGATCACCGTCAACGTTATCGACCGTGGGGTATCGAAACCGGTCCGGTACGCGCCCGAGCTTTTCGATTTCGGCGAGAACGAATTCCCCCACGCACTATCGAGCGATCTCGGTTTCGCGGGGTTCCGCATCCTCTATCCCCTGCGTAAACATGGCCCCTACGAAGAAGTCACGGTCTTTCAAGGGGCGAGTTACTTCCGGGCCGTGAGTAGCCTGGGGCCGTGGTATGGGCGCGAGATCTCGGATCCGGTCTACGGCATTTCCGCCAGAGGCCTGGCGCTCGACACCGGGTTTCCCGAACCGGAGGAGTTCCCGATATTCAACGAGTTTTGGATAGAAAAACCAGAACCTCAAACTGAGACGCTCACCGTCTATGCCTTGCTCGATAGCAAGAGCGCGGCCGGCGCCTACCGCTTCGTCATCCATCCCCGTGTCGACTTGTCGATGGAGATCAAGGCCCGGGTGTTTTTTCGGCAAGGGGTACGACGCATGGGTGTCGCGCCCTTGACCAGCATGTTCTTCCATGGCGAGCACAGCGACAGGCACTTCGAAGACTTCCGGCCCGAGGTGCACGATTCCGATGGCCTGCTCATCGCGACACGCGACGGAGAGTGGGTTTGGCGCCCCTTGAATAACCCTCGGCGGGTTGCTACCAGCGTCTTTCAAGCAACGGACGTCTCGGGCTTCGGCCTCATGCAGCGCGATCGAGCGTTCGAGCATTATCAGGATTTGACCTCCCTGTATCACGCGCGCCCGAGCACCTGGGTCGAGCCCATGGGCAAATGGGGACCGGGCTCGATTTATCTCATCGAGATCCCGAGCGATGCCGAGTCCTACGACAACATCGTGGCCTTTTTTGTACCGGAGAAGTCCACCGCTGCCGGTCAGGAGTGGTCCTTCGACTATCGCCTGCGTTTCCTCCTCAACAGTTCCCCGGTCCCACCCGGAGGCAAAGTGATGTCCACCTGGGCCGGGGCCTCGGGCGCGGGCCGACTCGACCCGAGCAAACGGAAATTCGTCGTCGATTATGCCGGAGAGGTCCTGAGCGCACTGAGCCCGGAAGCGCGCGTCGTGCCCGTCCTGAGCGCTTCCTCGGGTAGGATCATAAAACCCGAGGTATACAAGAATCTCATCAACGGATCGTGGCGCATGGTGTTCGAGTTTGCGCCCGATCCCCGGCACGACCCCGTGGATTTTAGAGCTTATCTCAAGCTCGGGGAACGGATCCTCACGGAGACCTGGATCCATCAGTGGAGCCGGCCCTAGTCGAGGTCCAGCCGGCGTCTCCGGTGGCGCAGGCCACGGGGGATGGTCGGCTTGGGGAGATGAACCGGAGGGGGCTATCGGAATCGGATCAGGCTATTTAGAGTCGGTCGAAACAGCCGGGGTGGGGATCGGGGCGGTGCCCGGGCAGGCAAGCCGAGATTCCCCAATCACGGAGCCTTGCCTTATACTACTTGCGATCGCAGCGACCAAACCATGCCAGAGATGACCGTACCTCCTATCAGCCGGTTCGCCATGCTCCTATATGTGAGCACCGCTTGCCTCGCACCCGGCGCGCAGGCGGCCGACGGCGCGCCGACCACACCCGCAACTGGCTTCGATTTCGCGACGCTGGAACGAACCGCCCGGTCACTGGCCCAAGCAGCGTTCGCCCCGGATCGGGGAGTGCCTGGAAAGGACCTGGAACATATCGCGGGTTACATGGAGTATCGGGACATCAACCACGATATCAACCGGAGCCTGTGGCGTCGCGAGGGTCTACCTTTCCAACTGCAGTTGTTTCACCGAGGTTTCCGCTTCAAGGATCGCGTTTTCATCAACGTTCTTGAGGAGGGCAAGGCGCAACGCCTGCCTTTCTCCGTCGACCTGTTCGACTACGGAAAGAACCGGGTTCCGAAGGGCCTCTCGCCCGACACAGGATTCGCCGGCTTTCGCCTGTTGTATCCGGTGCTCCAAGATGGCGTATACGAGGAGTTCGTGGCCTTTTTGGGCGCGAGCTATTTCAGGGCCCAAGGCTTCGGCGAGCCTCATGAGGTGGTGCGCCGCTTCCGCGAGAGAGGCATGCACCAGTATGGGCTTTCGGCCCGCGGACTGGCCGTGGACAGCGGCCTCGCCAAGGCCGAGGAGTTCCCGGTATTCAGGGAGTTCTGGATCGAGAAGCCGCGCCCGGACAGTACCTCCCTCACAGTGTTCGCCCTGTTGGACGGCCCGAGCGTGACCGGGGCCTACCAGTTTGTGATTCACCCGGGGATCGAGGTCAGCATGGACGTCAAATGCCGGCTGTTCATGCGACAGGGTGTCGAGCGCCTGGGGATCGCGCCCTTGACCAGCATGTTCGACTACGGTGAGAACAGCGATCGCTTCCAGGACGGCGTTCGACCGGAAACGCACGACTCGGACGGTCTGCTCATCCATGCGCGCAACGGGGAGAAGGTCTGGCGGCCATTGATCAACCCCCCGCGCACGGCCGTGAGCGTGTTTAAAGCGGACGATGTCGCTGGCTTCGGTCTCATGCAGCGGGACCGCGATTACGATCATTACCAGGACCGCTGGGCACTTTACCACTTGCGCCCCAGCGCTTGGGTCGAGCCGGTCGGCGGCTGGGGCCCGGGCTCGGTCTATCTGATCGAGCTGCCGACCGAAGTCCATTGGCACGACAACATCGTTGCGTTCTGGGTGCCGGAACGCCGCGCGCAGGCGGGCCAGGACTGGACCTTTGCTTATCGCCTGCACTTTTTATTGGATCATGCACTCGATGGGGGGTCCGGTCTGGTCGCCTCGACCCGTACTGGCAGGAGCGAGTACGGAGAGCCGATCGACGTCAAGCGGAAGTTCATCGTCGAGTTCGATGGCGACAAACTGCGTGCGCTGGGGCCGCATGCCCCGGTCGAAGCGGAAGTCTCCAGCTCGGCAGGACGAATCGGCAAGGACGTCACGGTCGAGAAGGATCCCTTCACGGCAACTTGGCGCCTTGCCTTTTACCTTGAGCTCGGCGGGGTGGAGACGCCGATCGATTTGCGCGCCTACCTCAAGTCCGGCAAAGAGGCGCTCACGGAGACTTGGATATATCAGCAGTGGAAGATGCCCTAGACTTTGATCTGGGGAGCCGTGCAGGTGGGGTTGCTGGTGCTGAGCGCGGTGTTGGCCGCGCCGATCCGATCTCGCCGTACTGCTGTACGATGCTGAGCTCCTCGACCGGATAGCGCACAAACATGGGCTACTCCGCGGCCGTCCTTCGTGCTGTCCGGCATCATCGTAAGCGCCGGGATCTTGTCGCGCCTTGGGATGGCCTCCTTCATGCGTGCGGGGAGGCGAGCGGATCCGGCGCGATGGCTCCCGAGCGAGCCGAGCTTCGATCAATACCGGACGCCGTTCTCGCGGCTCGGCCTCGCGCGGTGACATCGCGCTCATGTGGCAGGACCTGTCTTGACCGTACCCGTCATCGTTTTCTACGCGGCGCTGCAGGGCTCACATCGACGGAATGCTCGGCAGCAACAAAGACTGAGGAGTAGAACATGATTGCAATAGCTGGACGCGCGCGCGCGTGGATAGTCGCGGCCGCGCTCTTACTCACCCTGATCGGCGTTCCGATCGAGGCCGCGCTCGCGGCCATGGTCGACGATTTCGAGCAGCCCGGCCAATGGAAGGCGACCAGCTCAGAAGGCGTCGAGCTCGATATCGCACAGGACAAGGGCCACTCGGGGATGGCCATGCGCCTCGATTTCGATTTCCACGGGCGCGGCGGCCATACGATCGCCCGCCGCGAGGTCGCGATGCCGCTCCCGGCCAACTACCAGTTCAGCTTTCAGATCCGCGCCGAGGCCCCGGTCAACCACCTCGAGTTCAAGCTCGTCGATCGCTCCGGACTGAACGTGTGGTGGTTGAAGCAAAGGGATCTCGTCTTGCCCACCGATTGGCAGAAGAAGGTGATCAAGAAGCGCCATATTCGGTTCGCCTGGGGTCCGGCGAACGGCGGTGAGCCCAAGGACATCTCCGCCATCGAGTTGGCGATCACGACCGGCAGCGGAGGCAAGGGCTCGATCTGGATCGATGACCTCGTCATCGAGGAACGCGAGCCCCAGGGGGATCCGCCGCGAGCGCCGGTGGTGCGCGCCTCGACGACCGCTCCGGGTCACGAGGCCGAATGGATGCTCGACAACGACCAGGCCACCGCCTGGCGGAGCGGGGCCGTGGCCGAGGACCAGTGGCTCCTCTTCGACTTCGGGGAACCGCGGGAATACGGTGGGCTCGTCATCGACTGGGACCCGCAGGACCATGGGGTGGCTTATGAGGTCCAGATCTCCGATGACGGGGAAGGCTGGCAAAGGATCTATGGCGTCGAGGAAGGCAACGGCGGGCGTGATTATGTCGCGCTCCCCGATGCCGAGTCCCGCTACCTCAGGCTGTGGCTTTCCCAAAGCAGCCGGGACCAGGGTTACGGGATCAAGGACATCGCCATCAAGCCTTATGACTTCTCCCTCTCGCCGAACCATTTCTTCGCCGCGGTCGCGGCCGACGCAGACAGGGGCAGTTATCCCAAATACCTGGGTGGCCAGCAGTCCTACTGGACCGTCACGGGGGTGCCGGCGGACGAGAAGGAGGCGCTTGTCAACGAGGAGGGCATGGTCGAGGTAGACCGGAAAGGTTTTTCGATCGAGCCTTTCTTGTACGAGGGCGGCAAGCTCGTCACGTGGAACGACGCGGAGCTGCACCAAGAGCTGGAGGGCGAGTATTTGCCGATCCCCTCGGTGGGGTGGAACTATGGTGGCCTCAAGCTCCAGGTCACGGCGCTCGCGGCCGGCAAGGCCGGGGCATCGAGCCTCTATCTCCGGTATGCGCTGCACAACGACTCGCAGGTCGAGCGACACGGCAGCTTGTTCCTGGCGCTCCGCCCCTTCCAAGTGCTCCCCCCCTGGCAGGACCTCAACCTCGAGGGAGGCGTGAGCCGGATCGGGAATCTCGCCTACGATGGCGGCACGGTCTCGGTCAATAACGACCGGGCGGTCTTCCCCCTCGTCAAGCCGGACCGTTTCGGGGCCGCGAGCTTTGCCCAAGGCACCATCACCGAATATCTCAGGACCGGCGCTTTGCCGGGAAAGACCTCGGTGACCGACGAGCTTGGGTATGCCTCGGGGGCCTTGGAGTATCGCTTCGAGCTGCGCCCGGGTACCGGGACCGAGGTGTTCCTCGCCGTGCCCTTCCACCGGGACTCGCCGGCGCTCTCGGTCAACTTGCCCGAGGGCGACGCGCACACCTTGTGGGAGGACACCCGTGCTGCGGTGCGTACGGAATGGGAGGCGATTCTAAACCGGGCCGAGTTTCGCTTGCCGGAGGCGGCCCGGAAGATCACCGACTCCTTGCGTTCCACGCTGGCCTATATCCTGATCAACCAGGACGGTCCCCGGATCCAGCCCGGCTCGCGCACCTATGAGCGCGCCTGGATCCGCGACGGGGCGCTCATCTCGGCGGCGCTGTTGCGCATGGGCCACGCGGACGAAGCACGAGATTTCATCCGCTGGTACGCCCAATATCAGTTCGGCGACGGCAGGGTCCCCTGCTGCGTCGATGTGGGCGGCGCCGATCCGGTAGCCGAGAACGACAGCAACGGGGAGTGGATCTATCTCATCATGGAGTACTACCGGTACACGCGCGACGTGGGCTTCGTCATCGAGCTGTGGCCGCGCGTCGTGAAGGCCGTCGATTACATCGAATACCTGCGCAGCCAACGGATCACCGAGCCTTACCGTGCCGATGAGAAGCGCGCGTACTATGGCCTGGTCCCGGAGTCCATCAGCCACGAGGGCTATTCCGCGCGGCCCGTGCACTCCTACTGGGACAATTTCTTCGTCCTTCGGGGGCTCAAAGACGCCGCGAGCCTCGCGGCGGTCCTGGGCGAGGAACCCTACGCCAAGGCCATCGCGGCCTCCCGCGATGCCTTTCGAGATCACCTCTACGCCTCGATCAACGAGAGCATGGCCCTGCATAAGATCGATTACATCCCGGGCGCGGTGGAGCTCGGGGACTTCGATGTCGCATCCACATCCATCAGCATCGATCCCTTGGGAGATCTCCGCGAGCTGCCCGAGCCCGCGCTTCTGCGTACCTTCGAGCGGTACTATGAGTTCTTCCACCAGAGGAAGAATGGCGGGGCCTGGGAGAACTATACGCCCTACGAATGGCGCATCGTAGGCGCGCTCCTGCGCATGGGCCAGAAGGAGCGGGGCCATCAGCTCTTGAATTTCTTCATGGAAGGCCAGCGTCCCGCGGCTTGGAACCACTGGGCCGAGGTCGTCTGGCGCGACCGCGATGCCCCGCGATTCATCGGAGACATGCCCCACACCTGGGTCGGAGGCGAGTACATCCGTTCGGTCCGAGATCTCTTTGTCTTCGAGCGCGAATCCGACCAGGCCCTCGTGATCGGCGCGGGCTTGACGGATGAATGGGTAGCGAGCGATGAGGGCGTGGCGGTGCGGAGGCTGCCCACCTATTATGGGACGCTGAATTACACCGCACGGATGCGGGGCCCGGGGGAGATCGGCATCCGGATGTCGGGAGATGTGGTCGTGCCTCCCGGCAAGATCGTCATTCGGTCTCCCTTGCCGACGGCCATCAAGGGCGTCACCGTCAACGGCAAGGCGGTCGAGGCCTTCGCGCCGGATGAGGCCGTGATCGGGGAATTCCCCGCCGATGTCGTGCTCCGGTATTAGACGGACAATGGGAGTCGTTTGACGTGGCGATGTATGGCTACTAAGATGACCATACTTACGGCCATTTCTTAGCGGCAATCATGAAGACGGCGAGCCAGTTTCTCCCGGTGACGGAGGCGAAGAACCGGCTTCTGCACCTGATCCGGGAGATCGATGAGAAGGATGAGGTCCTGACTATCACGCGCGGCGGTGTTCCGGTGGCGGTGCTGTTGAGTCCCGATCACTACGCGGGTCTCTTGGAGACCATCGAGGTGCTCGCGGATCGGCAGGCGCTGCGGTCACTGCGCCGCTCGATCGCCGAAGGCGAGGGGGGCCGGTGGGTGACCGATGAGGACGAGGTATTCGGGAAAGACCCGGCTTGAAGGTCCGTTATACGCCCGAGGCTGCCTCGCTCATTCTGCGGCTGCACCCGGAGATCAAGCGTCGGATACGCCGCGCGATCGCGGATCTCCTCGCCGACCCGTTTCGGGGACACGCGCTTCATGCGGATCTCTCAGGCTTCCGTTCCTATCGGGTCAAGGGCTATCGCGTCCTTTACCAGATCAATGATCGCGATGCCTGCGTGGAAGTTTATTACGTAGGACGAAGGAGAAACGTCTATGAGAGCTTCCAGGCCCTCTTGGCCAAAAACAACCGATAAGCATTGAAGCTCGGATTGACGCAGGTGCAATGGGTGGCCGGACCCGGCGGCTGGCGTTACACTGGCCGCGCAAACCACCGATCCCACTCACGAGAGACCACGAGCTCATGCCCAAGCTCGACCGCGTCGTCCTGCCGGAACCGACGCCGGAGGATGCCGGCGCCGAGGAGGGTTTGCGCCCGCGCCGGCTCTCGGAGTACGTCGGCCAGCGTCCGGTGCGGGAGCAGCTCGAGGTCTTCATCGGCGCGGCCCGCAAGCGCCACGAGGCGCTCGACCACGTGCTCATCTTCGGTCCCCCGGGGCTCGGCAAGACCACACTCGCCCACATCATCGCCAACGAGCTGGGGGCGAGCCTGCGCCAGACCTCCGGACCGGTCCTGGAGCGCCCCGCCGATCTCGCCGCGATCCTCACCAACCTGGAACGCCGCGCTGTCTTGTTCATCGACGAGATCCACCGCCTGAGCCCGGTGGTCGAGGAGATCCTCTATCCCGCGCTGGAGGATTTCCAGCTCGACATCATGATCGGCGAGGGCCCGGCGGCGCGCGCCATCAAGCTCGACCTGCAGCCCTTCACGCTGGTGGGGGCCACGACCCGGGCCGGGCTCCTGACCTCGCCGCTCCGCGACCGCTTCGGGATCGTCGAACGGCTCGAATACTACGACGTCGCCGACCTCACCCAGATCGTCACGCGCTCGGCGCGACTCCTCGGCGTCGAGACCGAGGCCGCGGGGGCCCATGAGCTCGCCCGGCGCTCGCGGGGCACGCCGCGCATCGCCAACCGCCTCCTGAGGCGGGCGCGGGACTACGCCGAGATGCGAGGCGACGGGCGGATCAGCGAGGTGCTCGCCCAGAAGGCCCTCGATCTGCTCAAGGTCGATCACCACGGCTTCGACCTCATGGACCAGAAGCTGCTCGTCACCCTCATCGAGAAGTTCGACGGCGGACCGGTCGGCATCGACAGCCTGGCGGCCGCCATCGGCGAGGAACGCGGTACGATCGAGGATGTCATCGAGCCGTTCCTCATCCAGCAGGGCTTCGTGATGCGCACCCCGCGCGGGCGCACCGCCACCCGCGCTGCCTTCACGCATTTCGGCTACGCCCCGCCAGCCCGGAGCCTCGACCTGTTCGGCGGCGAGTAAACCGTCCTTGCTCTCGGCGCTACGCCATGGCAGTTGACCTTTCGATGACCAGCCTGGTGCTCGGGGCCAGCCTGCTCGTCAAGCTGGTGATGCTGCTCCTGCTCCTGGCTTCGCTGTGGTCATGGACCGTGATCTTCACCAAGCGCGCATTGATCCGCAGGGCGCGCCGCGATGCGGACAAGTTCGAGGAGAGCTTCTGGTCGGCCGGCGATCTGACCGATCTCTATAACCGCATCACCCAGCGCGGCCACGAGCCGGCCGGGCTGGAGCGCATCTTCGAGGCCGGGATCAAGGAGTTCGCGCGCCTGCGCCAGCAGGAGGAGATCGAGCCCATGGCGATCCTGGAGGGCGCGCAACGCTCGATGCGCGTGGCCCTGAACCGCGAGATCGAGGACCTGGAGCAGTCCCTGCCTTTGCTAGCCACGGTCGGCTCGGTCAGCCCCTACATCGGGCTCTTCGGGACGGTGTGGGGGATCATGAACGCCTTTCAGGCGCTCGGGAACGTCCATCAGGCGACCCTCGCGATGGTCGCCCCGGGGATCTCCGAGGCCCTGGTCGCGACCGCCATGGGGCTCTTCGCCGCCATCCCGGCGGTGGTCGGCTACAACAGCTACTCGAGTGAGATCGACTATCTGTTCAGCCGCTATGACATCTTCCTCGAGGAGTTCTATTCCATCTTGCACCGGCAGGCCCATAGCTGATGGCCCACCGCGGCGCCATCGGGTCGCGGCGGCAAAAACGCCGGCGGCTGATCTCGGACATCAACGTCGTACCGTACATCGATGTGATGCTGGTCTTGCTCATCATCTTCATGGTCACGGCACCGCTCATCACCCAGGGGGTCAAGGTCGACCTCCCTGAGGTCGCCTCGCAGCCGGTGCCGCCGAGCGATATGGAGCCGCTCATCGTATCCGTGGACGCCAAGGGTAGTTTCTACCTGGATTTCGGTGAGGACCGGGATGCGCCGGTCGCCCCCGAGACGCTCGTGACGCGCGTCGGTGCGGTGCTGCGCTACCGGCCCGGCGTCCCGGTCCTGGTCAACGGCGATCGCGGCGTCTCCTACCAACGCGTCCTGGAGCTCATGGCGCTCCTGCAAAACGCTGGCGTCAAGGGCGTCGGTCTCATGACCGTACCGCCCAAGATTGACGATCCCGGGAAGAAATAGCGCCGCGATGCGCGTCAACCGGCTCCGTTCGTTTCGATCGCTCGTGCTGGCCATTGGCGTCCACGTGCTCGCGATCGGGCTCCTCATCGTGAGCCTGCACTTCACACCGCCCCCGGCGGGTCAGCCCCAGGGGACCGAGGTGGTGCAGGCCGTGACGGTCGATGAGGAAAAGGTCAAGGCCGAGGTCGAGCGACTGGAGCAGGCCGAACGGCGTAAGCGCGATCAGGAGCTGGCGCGGCACCGGACCGCGGAGAGCGAGCTCAGCGCCGCCAAGGCCAAACGGCAGGCCGAAGAACGGCGCCTCGCCGAGGTCACGAAGGAAAAGTATGCCGTGGAAAAGGCCAAGGCCGCGGAACAGAAAGAGCTGGAGGCGACCGAAACGAAGCGCAAACAAGAAGAGTCCAAGCGCCAGCAAGAAGAGGAACGCCGGATCGCGCTCGAGAAACAGCGCCTGGAAGAGGAGAAGCAGCGCGCCGAGACCAAGGCGGCAGAGGAGAAGAAGCGCAAAGAAGCGGAAGCCAAGGCCGAGGCGGAGAAGAAGCGCAAGGAAACCGAAGCCAAGGCCGAGGCGAAAGCCAAGGCCGAGGCCGAGAAAAAACGTCAAGAGGAAGAGCGACGCGCGCGTGAGCTAGCGGAACAAATCGAGGCCGAAGAACAAGCCGCGCGCGATCAAAGCGAGATCGATCGTTTCATGAGCCTCATCACGAGGCAGATCGAGAAGGCCTTCACCATTCCGCAAAGAGGTCTCAAGTGCACGCTCCTGGTCAAGATGGTCCCGGGGGGCGACGTCGTCGATGCCAAGGTGGTACGATCGAGCGGCAACGTGCTCTTCGATCGACAGGCGGAGATCGCCGTGCGCAAGGCCTCGCCGCTGCCCGTGCCCGACGACCCACGGCTCTTCCAGCAGATGCGCGAGATCGAGTTCATCTTCGACCCCCAGGCGTAGGTCCCCCCATGAAACGACCCCATCGCCTCTGGCCGCTCGTGTTCTTGGTGCTGTGCTGGCTGCCCGAAGCGCGAGCCGTGCTGACCATCAAGATCACCAAGGGGGTGGAGGGCACGCTGCCCATCGCCGTGGTCCCGTTCGGGGGCGACACGAGTCCGGCCCTGCCGGTGGACATGGCCCGGGTCATCGCCGCCGACCTCGAGAGCAGCGGGCGTTTTAAGCCCATGGCGCGCGCGGACATGCCCGGCCGGCCGGCGGAGCCGGGAGCGGTGAGTTTCGCCGACTGGCGCAGGCTCGGCATGGAGAACCTCGTGATCGGCCGGATCGGACCCGGCACCGAGGCCGAGCACGAGATCCAGTTCTGGCTCTTGGACGTCTACAAGGGCAGCCAGACCGTCGCCTATCGCGTCCCGGCGGACACGGCTCAGCTCAGGCTCGTCGCCCATCAGATCGCCGATCTCATCTTCCAGGAGCTGACCGGTACGCGCGGGGCGTTCGCGACCCGCATCGCCTATGTGGCGGTGTCGCGCGCCGCAGCGGGCAAGAAGATCTATAAACTGGAGGTCGCCGACGCCGACGGGGAGAACCCGCGCACCCTCCTGACCTCGCCGCAGCCCTTGATGTCGCCGGCCTGGTCGCCCGACGGGCGGCGTCTCGCCTATGTCTCCTTCGAGGGCTTCGGCTCGGCGATCTACCTGCAGGAGGTGCACAGCGGCGGGCGCGAGGCCCTGGCCGCGGAGCCGGGTATCAACAGCGCGCCGGCCTTTTCGCCGGACGGAACCCGCCTGGCCCTGACCCTGTCGAAGGACGGCAACCCCGAGGTCTATGTCATGGACCTGGGTAGCCGTGCGCTCCGGCGCCTCACCCATGACCCGGGTATCGATACCGAGCCCGCCTGGTCCCCCGACGGCAACCGCATCGCCTTCACCTCGGACCGTGGCGGTGGTCCGCAGGTTTATGAGATCAGCGCCTCGGGCGGCACACCGCGGCGGCTCACCCACGAGGGGGTTTACAATGCCCGCCCGCGCTACTCGGCGGACGGGAAGCTCTTGGCCTTGGTGCACGGCGACGACCGCGGCTATCACATCGCCACGCTCGATGTCGCCGCCGAGCGCCTGAATGTCCTGACAGAGACGCGGCTCGACGAGTCGCCGAGCTTCGCGCCCAACGGCGGGATGATCATCTATGCGACGGTCGGGGCGGGTGGGACCGAGCTCGCGGCGATCTCGGTGGACGGTCGCATCCGGCAACAGCTGGCGGCCGGCGGCGGGGAGGTACGCGAGCCGGCCTGGGGGCCGTTTCGAGATTGATCGATGGCATTGGGACCGATGGCATTGGCCCCGCCGGCGCGCGAGAATAGATTGCAACGACCAACCTGGAGGAGACACCGTGGAGAACATCCGGAGCTTCGTTCTACCCATCCTGATTGGAATCCTTATATTGCCGGGCTGCGAAACGGTCGACGGCACGGGCAAGGAAGAAGGCGCGGCCCCGGCCGAGGACCAGGGCATCTCGCCCGCCGAGATGGAGGCCATGGACGCGCGGGCGCGGGCCGCCGGCGACCGGCCGGGCCAGTTCCGTGGCACGGCGCCCCCGGGCTCGGACGCCGGTAAACCGGGTCAAAGGCGCGTGATCTACTTCGAGTACGACAGCGACGAGGTGAAGGGCGAGTACCGCCCCGTCATCGAGGCGCAGGCCGCCTACCTCGCGAGCCACCCCGAGACCGTCATCACCCTGGAGGGCCATGCCGACGAGCGCGGCACGCGCGAATACAACCTGGCCCTGGGCGAGCGGCGCGCGCTGGCGGTGCGCAGGCAATTGACGTTGCTCGGCGGCTCGGAGGGACAGGCCCGGACCGTGAGCTTCGGCGAGGAGAGGCCGGCCGCGGACGGACACGATGAGCAAGCCTATGAGCAGAACCGCCGCGTCGAGATCGTGTACTGAGCACGGGCCCTCGCTCCCGCGAGGACGGGGGCCCCGGGGTCTCCTGGCCCTCTGCCTGGTGCTGCCGGGTTTGGTAGCGGGTCAGGACGATGTGCCGCGCGCCGGATCCGTCGAGGGTCGCCTGGCGCGCGTCGAGCGCCTCCTCGATAACCGCGGTCTTCTGGATCTCCTGGGTGAAGTCGAAAAGCTGAACCGCGAGATCAGGCACCTGCGTGGCGAGATGGAGGTGCAGCGGCATGGCACGGACAGGCAGAGCGCGCGGCAAGAGCAGCTGTATAAGGGTATGGAGGCGCGCCTCGAAGCCCTCGAGCGCGGTACGGCCCGTACCTCCACGACCGACGGCGCGCCAGCCCCGGCGGCAGTGGCTCCCACCGCCCCGGCCACGCCCACCGTCGCGAACGTGCCCGCGCCAGGGGCCGAGCCCGGCGCCTCTCAGCCGGCCGATGCGTCCGCCCGTGGTGCTAAACCGGATATCGGCGGCGCCCCGGTCCCTGGGTCGGCGCCGCTCACCGTCGCAGGCGCGCAGCCACCCTCGGAGGACGCCAGCTACCAGTCCGCCTTCGATCTCCTGAAGATCGGCCAGTACGACAAGTCGATCACGGCGTTCGGCGACTTTCTCACCCGTTTTCCCGGTAGCCCGCACGCCGACAATGCCCAGTACTGGCTCGCGGAGGCCTATTACGTCACGCACCGCTATGAGCCCGCCATCTCGGAATACAACAAGCTCGTGGGGAGCTATCCCGAGAGCCAGAAGCTGACCCACGCCCTCCTCAAGGTCGGTTACAGCTATCACGAGCTCGGCAAGATCCCGGAGGCCAAGGCCACCCTCGAGGACCTCAAGCTGCGCTATCCCGGCACCACCGCCGCCCGGCTCGCCGACGAACGCCTGCAGCGCATGCGCCTCGAGCATTAGTAAGGCCCCCGAGGGCGGGAGAAAAGGGGTCAGACCCGATTTATTTTCTCGCGTGCAGGTCATGTCCGAGGTTGCAAGAAATAAATCGGGTCTGACCCCTTTTCTCCGCGAGGCGCTGCGCATCACCGAGGTGTTCCGCTCTTTGCAGGGCGAGACGCGGCGGGTCGGCCTGCCCACGGTGTTCGTGCGCCTCACCGGCTGTCCGCTGCGCTGCCGGTATTGCGACACCGCCTACGCCTTTCACGGCGGCCGGCGCATTTCGCTCGAAGAAATCCTCATGGCAGTCGGGCGATACGCGACCCGCTATGTCACCGTCACGGGCGGCGAGCCCCTGGCCCAGCCCGCGTGCCTCGCCCTCCTCACGCGCCTCTGCGATGCCGGCTACCGCGTCTCCCTCGAGACCGGCGGGGCCCTGGACATCTCCGGGGTGGATGCGCGGGTCATGAAGGTCGTGGACCTCAAGACACCCGGCTCGGGCGAGGCACACCGCAATCTCTACGACAACCTGCGCTATCTCAACGAGCGGGACGAGGTCAAGTTCGTGATCTGCGATCGGAACGACTATGAATGGGCGCGGGCCAGGCTCCGGGCCCTCGCCCTCCCCTGTGAGGTCCTGTTCTCACCGAGCCATGGCCAACTTGACCCGGCGCTCCTGGCGGACTGGGTGCTGGCCGACGGCCTCGCCGTGCGTTTCCAGATCCAACTGCACAAGGTCCTGTGGGGCGATGTCCCGGGACGCTGAGCGCGCGGTGGTGCTGCTCTCGGGGGGGCTGGACTCGACCACCACCCTCGCCATCGCCCGCGCCGAGGGTTACCTCTGCCATGGGCTCACAGTCGATTACGGCCAGCGCCACCGTGCGGAGCTCGCTTCGGCGCGCGCCGTCGCCGATGCGTTCGGCGTCGAGGACTACAAGCTCTTGCGTCTCGATCTGGACCGCATCGGCGGCTCGGCCCTGACCGATCCCGCCATCGCCGTCCCCGAAGCCCCGGGCGAGGGTATCCCCGTGACCTATGTGCCGGCGCGCAACACCGTGCTGCTCGGCCTGGCGCTCGCCTACGCGGAGGTCATCGAGGCCCGCGACCTCTTCATCGGCGTCAATGCCCTGGATTACTCCGGCTATCCCGATTGCCGGCCGGAGTTCATCCGGGCCTTCGAGGCACTGGCCCGGCTGGCGACCAAAGCGGGCGTCGAAGGCGCACGGCTTCGCATCCACACCCCCCTCATCGCCCTCTCCAAATCGGAGATCATCCAGGCGGGCGCGCGCCTAGGCGTCGACTATGGGCTCACCGTCTCCTGCTATCAGGCCGACGACACCGGCCGCGCCTGCGGGCGTTGCGACGCCTGCCGCTTCCGCAGCGAGGGCTTCGCCGCCGCCGGCATCCCCGATCCGACCCGGTATCGCTGAAGCGACGGACGGCGTGCGCCGGCCCGCCGCCGGTGCGGGCTAGCCCGGTAAGCCGGGATGCGTGAAGCCAGCGGATGCCACTTCGGATGCGGGGTTGTGCAAGCCGGGCTAGCTAGGGGAGTGGAGCGGGTGATGGGAATCGAACCCACGTTCTCAGCTTGGGAAGCTGACGTTCTACCATTGAACTACACCCGCATGGACGAGCAGGAATTCTACTGCATCGCCACCGCCAGTCAACGGACGAGTGAGGGTGCTGGCACCATGGGCGCTCGGCCATAGCGGTATCGTCTCTCCGCGGCGCAGTCGAGCTGTCCTGCCTCCCACCGGAGTGCCTCGAGGTATTTCCCCCGGAACACCACGGAGAGCCCGCACTGGGAAGAGGAAGCCGCGCTTGGCGGGGATCCACCGTCCATCAGAGAGGTTGTGAAAAAACCTACTGCGCTCGGGATCTCGCATTCCGGCGGTGCTCGGAATCCTCATGTATTTCAACATACACTCCGGTTGCTCGTCCCATCCATGGGACTCACCCCTTCGGGGCTTACGCTCCGTTTCGCTCCCGGCGAAACGGTCCTGCGCTCCGGCGGACGCGACCTCCCTTCGCTCGCGACGGTTTTTTCACAAACTCTGAGGCACGCCAGAGGCGTGTTTCGAAAGTCGTCGCGAGCGCAGCAGATTTTTTCAAACGCTCTCAGCACACCCGCCACCAAGGGGCGGCGAGCACATCGGGGCTCAACGACTCGAGCGCCGTGCCGGTGTGCAGCAAGAGTTCCGCTCGCACCGATCCGCCCTACTCGCTGCGGAAGGCGCGTAGGTGCGCCGCATAGTGTCTCGCGCCCCCCCCGCGCTTCTTGAACAACGGATTGAAACAACCTTTCAGGTCGTCTCAATCCTTACTGGTTAGGCAGACTGCGCTGCGGTTGCGTGTCCGATCATCTGTTTGATGACAGCAATTAGCTTCCGCACCAAGTTGGTGTCGAAGCTAGCAGCGGAGAAACCATGGACTAGCGCGTTTCTATGTTCCATCGCCGTTATGAAGAAGGCGTATTCTTCTCGAGAGATAATTCCATCAGAGACCGCCCGCTTGAGCATATACGATGGCGCGTAGCGCTCGAGCTTTACTCCTTCCTCCTCGGCAATTATCCGCAGCGCGGCCTCGGCTGTTGCCCACGCCCGCAGCATAGCGGCTTCTGAGAACCCAAGCTCTACCAAACGCTCGGCTTCTTCTAGTCCCCGAAGCACATCCTCTCTTGTGAAAGGTTGTGCCCCCTCAGGCGCTACCGGTTTTTCCTCCGGTACAACCACCAGTTCGAAGCTCCAGTGCTCTTTCCCCTGAAGCAAACGCGCCAATTCTCGGACCTGCGGCTCGTCCGCTAGCGATTTCCTGGACTTCACCTCCACCACAACCGTTTCTTTGCCGCGGCGAGCAATCAAGTCTGGCTGGTAACCAGCCAAGAAATCGGGCAGACTCTCTGGGGAAGGCTCCTCTACCACGTCATACCCCCGCCTCCGGTAATCCTCTGCAACAGCCCGCGCGCGTTGCTGTTCCGCGATTTCTGGCGTTTCCATCAATCGATTACCTCCTGATCCAGTGATCGTTTGACCACAACGTAGAGAAACTCGTTGTTTCGGCCAAGTCCTTCAGCTAGCACACTCGAAGAGTTCGTCACTCGCAAGCTAGCGTTAAGGTCCCGCTTCCTGCACGTGATATCGGTTAGTTGCTCGTCATCCATGTAAACAAGTCCTTTCAACGCATCCAACACCGGCTTCGGAATGTTGTCTACGTCCATCGAGGCGCCGCCGTAAAAGTAGGTAATGGCAATCATTACTGGCTCAGTAACGGGCAGCTCGCCCGCAGGCCAGACTTGTTGGGCAGCACGTCGCACTTCTTGTTTCCACTGAAGGACGCGCTTTGTTCTGCGTGCCTGCTGGGAGACGGGCGGACCATCGATGATGAACTCAAATGGGAGTGGCAAATCAGAATCACTCAGGCCAATCCAGTCTGCCCAACGACGCCAAGCTCAGCGACAGGCGGAGCAGGCGCGGCCCATGCGGAAAGGCGGCGGGGGCGAAGGCGGTGGGAGCATGGGCCGTGACTGCG
>JACCXJ010000104.1 GCA_013697045.1 Gammaproteobacteria bacterium
GCCATGGGCCACCCTCCCACGAAAGGCTCGCCACGCACGCAAAGGATCAACAAGGGTTTATCTCGGAGCCAAGTATAGCCCAGGTCGAAGTTCCCGTAGGGCGGGTTAGCGGTTTCATCGCGTAATCCGCCGTTCGGGATCCGGGCCGTCACTCCAAGGCCCATTCACGGACGTCCGCCGGGGCCATCCATTCCAGTGGGTACCACCCCGAGCGCACGTATCGATGGAAGCTCGAATGCGGCCAATCGGCGACCCGCGACACCCATGTTTGACGGGATTGAAGTGAATGTAGTCGAGGTGCGCATAGAAATCCCTTTGATCCCGGATCGCGTGCTCCCAGAATCGCCGTTGCCACAAATTCGTCCGGAACGAATTTGGACGCGAAGCGCCCGTAGGGCGACCGCCAGGATTGGCGGTCGTCAAATGCCCCGTTCGCCCAGCAGATGTGGGGCGCCGTCCGCCTTCGGGATGATAACGGCTCCCCCGGCGCGATGGCGCGGGAGAAAGACGATTGGATCAAGCGCCAGCGTGTCGAGAAATCCGCATTCGTTCGGTGCTAACGTCCAGATGCAATGGAGGGGATCGGGGAGTATGACGAAAGCATCGATTCGCAACGGGCGTTGGATGTGCACGGAACGCCCGCCCGAGACGCCAAGGCGCTCCGAAACATAGCGCCTCGGGCCGACGAAGGGCCCGAAAATGCCCCGATTCCAGGCCGAGGACCCCTGTGCTTGACAGCTCAACCGACAACATAGCATCCCTCTCCGGGGTAGGGATTGGACGTTCCCGCGTCCCTCCTGAGCGAGGAGAGAACGATGAGACTGATCTTAAAGATGGCCCTGTTGTTCGTGACCTGTTCCGCGCTCGCGCAGACCGCGACGCGGCTGAGCTGGCAGGAGTTCCGGGAGGACCCGCAGCGCGTACAGAGCTTCCGCAACGCCGTCGCTACCATGAAGTCGCGCAACGCGCTCGATCCGAAGTCGGCGCCATTCCGCACAAGTTGGGTCTACTGGGCCTCGATCCACGGTTACTTCGGCAAGACCGCGAAATCGCGGACGGTCGCCGAGTGGAGGGCAGCCAACAACCTCACCGATCCCGCCTACGACCCGTACTTCGTTGGCGTCGAAAACACCGATCCGCCTGACGACGTCGCGAAAACGGTGTGGGACCAGTGCCAGCACGGCACCGACTATTTCTTCGCCTGGCATCGCCTGGCCCTCTTTTACTTCGAGCGCGTGCTGCAGGACGCCGCTGGCGATACCTCGCTGCGGCTGCCGTACTGGGACTACAACGATCCTTCGAACCTCGGCATGCCGGAGGAGTTCCGCTCGCCGACCTACACGAATGCGAACGAGGAGACGGTCGACAACCCGCTCTTCGACAGCCGCCGTCTTCCGGGATGGGAGGCGGGGACGAGGAAGCTGAACGGGAGGACACGAATATCGATCTGGCGCTCGACAACCCGAATCTGCTCAACACCACGCAGAACGGCGACACGGTCAACGGCTACCAGAGGACGATCGAGCTGTCGCCGCACGGCTATGCACACTGTGCCGTCATGAGCTGCAGGGCCACGGTGATGGGGGCGGTGCCGTTCTCGTCCAACGATCCGATCTTCTGGGTCCATCACGCGAACATCGACCGTTTGTGGGACTGCTGGCTGAGCATCAGCGGCCACTCGAACCCGAGCTCGATCATGAATCAGCCGTTCTCCTTCGTCGACACGAACGGCAATTTGGTCACGAAGCTGGTCAAGAACCTCTTCGACGGAAGCCTCATCGACTACGTCTATCAGCAGCCCTCGAACTGCGCGCGGAAACAGCCGGCGCCGGAGGCCGTGGTCGCCGCGCGCTCGGCAAGAACGGTCGCGCAGGCACGAGCGGCGTTGCGGCGGCCGGTCCTGATCGGCGAGGCGAAGGGCCTGGCCATCGACGCTGCCGTAGCGAAGAAGCGCGTCACGCTGCCGGCTACGGCATCGCTGTCGCACCCGCGGCAGTTCGCGCTGGAGGAGCAGGTGCAGCTTCCGGTGGCGACCGAGCTCGTGCTGCGCGGCGTCCACTTCGAATCGCATCCCGCGACGAGCTTCCGCGTCTATCTGGAGCGCGCCGGCAACCCCGCGAAACGGGCCTTCGTCGGCACGATGAGCTTCTTCTCCGACGAGCCGACCGGCAGCGACACACACCGCGCGCAGGGCCAGAATGTGCGGGTCTTCGACGCCACCGACGCGCTACGCGAGCTCGATCTCAAAGGAACGGGAGCCTTCGACGTGGACGTCGTCTTCGAAGCGGTGGACGAACCGGTGGGACCGGCATTCGATCCAGCGAAGGCGAAGCTGGCGGTCGATGAGATCGAGTTCTTCGTGAAGCGCGATTTGTAGGAGCGCCGGCGTCTCGCCGGCCGAGCGGGGAGGTCTCGCTCCGGCCCCAGCGGCGGGACGCCGCTTGCTCAGCCGGCGAGGACGCCAGCGCTCCGCGTTGCCAAGCGCGCGATCGCCTCACGATCGTCCGTCCAGCGGATGCGTTCATACGCCTCGGCGAACGTGAACCAGCCCCAGTCGTCGTGCTCGAGCGGGTCGATGCGGATGGGCAGACGGGCGTCGAGCTCGGCGTGGAAGCCGACTTCGCTGGCGATGATGGGGGAGGGGTAGCGGGATTCCAGGTACTGGCAACTCGATCAGGGACGACTGCGTCTTTTCGAGCGGTGCCGGAGCGGCGGCGTGGCCGGTCTCTCCGGTTCTACGCCCGCTAGGCGGCGGCGGGCAGGGCCTTGATCCTGGCCCTGCGGGTGAAGCGGGCGGACATGCCCTGCCGGAGCGCATCCAGGCCGGCGCCTTTGCCGGACACCTTGAGCAAGGCATAGCCTTCCAACGAGGCGCTCATCACATCGCTGCCGAGCGCCGTCTCGCCATCGTCGGCCTTTTCCAGCAAGCGGCGTAAGCGCGCGGCGCGCGGTCGGATCTTGTCGAGGTGGGAGAGATCGTTCTGCGCCTCGGCGAGATCGAAGCTCGGCGGGAGGAGGTGGGTGTTCTGGGCCAGCACCATGAGCGTCTCCCGGCAGAAGGCCTCGGACTTGTCGCCCATCTTCATCCTGTACCTCCCCAAAGCATTACATCCATGTAATCCCGGTTCACGAGTCCCCGCCGCACGTCGGGCGAAAGGCCGATGAGCGGGACGAGCTTTTGCTCCAGGAGGGCGAGTCCTTCGTCTATGGTCGTCAGTTCGGCGTCGGTGAAGTTCAGCGAGACGATATTCTGGGCCATTGGAGGTTCCTCTTCGGATGATGGAGGGTTGGAGGGTTGGAGGGAACCCTGCCTCGGCACTAGGTCGGACGGGCCGGGCGGCGATGTGGCGGTCTGAAAGGGATCCGGCGCCGGGGGCGGTTACTCGGGGCGCCCCGTGGTTGGCGGGGGCTCAAGGGTGGGTCTTGGGGGTGGTTGCCAGTGGCTGGGCGCGAGCCTGCCGTTGCGAGTCGCGGTGCGGCAACCGGCAGGAACAGGGCGGAAAGCGTCTATCCGTTGGTGAGCTGCCTACAAGGTGGTGGTCCCCAATGCCCCTACCGAGAGCCGGCTGCTTCCGACGCCACGATGGAGCGCCCGCGCAGGCGGGATACGGATCGAATTTCTTCGTCGGACCGTTTGCCCGCCGCCCGCCGCGGGCCCATCGGCCGACACAAAGCCGACGAGCAGCTCGCCGGCAGCACCGCCATCAGCGCAAGTACCAGCCCGGGCACCGGCGCGGGCTTACGATTGACTCCAAATAGCCTGATCTCAAACCGACACACGATTCGATCCGGTTCAGCCCGCCGACCCTCCCCCTTAGCTCCCCGCTCGCCCGAGACGCCAAACGCCCGCAAACATACCGCCTCGGGACGATGAAGGGCCCCAAAAAGTCCCCGACTCCAGGCCGACGACTCGCATCTTTGACAGCTCATGAGCCCAGCAGTACCATGCCGTTCGTTCAAAGAATTACAGGACGCTTATGATCTTGAACAAAGGGATTAGCATAGATAGCATTCTCTCTGGCCGATGGTGCGACCCCACGAAGAGCAGGTCGTGCTGCCCTGCCGTCGCCACCCATTATTTTGCTTATTGGATTTTACGAGAAAATCTGCTCTCACCCCCTTGTCAAGGTTCAGGAAAACTTGGAAAACTGAGGCTGCGCTTGCAAGAGGCTCAACATGAAAGACCTTGATCGAGGCAAAGGCCGGCGTGATGAACTCGTAGTGGTCTTGCACGGATACAGTGGAGGCGCCGAACGTATGGCCGCCGTGCGCGAGACGATTCGAGAGGATTGGCCGGGCGCAGATATCTACGCGCCAGTCTTTCCCTTTGGAAAATGGAGGCTCAGCTGCCAGCGAGCCGCGACCATCGTAGCCGACCAAATCAAGATCATCGATGAGCTCGTTGCCGAACGGAAACAGTCTGGCTCCGGTTACAAAGACATCACGCTTGTGGGGTACAGCTTCAGCGCGGCGCTCGCCCGGAAGATTGCGATCATCGCCTATGGGGAGCAAAGCTCGACGAACGGCGAACGACCAGCCCCATTCGAGCTGGAGTTCAGGCACTTCAAAATGCCGCGCACCTGGGCGAAGTTGATCAAACGCATTGTCCTGCTTGCTGGCATAAACCGTGGCTGGTCGGTGTCCTCGGCGATGGACTGGACGACGACGGTCAAGTGGAGCGCCATGCAGTTGCTCGGTGAAACGGTCCTGCGGGGCAAGCCGACCTTATTCGAGATCCGTAAAGGTGCGCCGTTCCTGGTCCACACGCGATTGCAATGGCTCGCCTTGATGAATCCGGAGTACCGGTCACCCGGGCAGCAGCCTGAGCGACCCGATATTGTGGTTGTCCAATTGCTCGGCACCGGTGACGATCTGGTTTCGCCAGACGACACTGTCGATTACTCGGTCGACCTGTTCAAGGAACAGTCCGGCGTAATGGTTCGCCCATCGTACTTTTACATCGAGGTGAAGCACTCAACTCATCACAACGTAATCGACATGGCGAAAGCTGGAACAACCCAAACCAAGCGAGCGCGAGCCGAACGGCGCCGCAAGTTCCTGCTCGCGCTAAAAGAGGACCCCGCTATACTCGCCCACAAAACCATAAGCATTCCGCGCGAACACATGGCAGACAACCTCCCGCCGCCGCCTGATCCGGACGTTACTCACGTGGTGTTCGTCATCCACGGAATTCGCGACAAGGGGTTCTGGACGCAGAAGATGGCCCGCCGCATCAAAGAGCTTGGGGAGAAGAATGGGCAAAAGTTCGCATCATGGACCGAAAGCTACGGCTACTTCGCCATGGCGCCGTTCATCTTTGACACGGTTCGGCAACGGAAAGTAGAATGGATGATGGATCGCTACGCCGAAGCGCGGGCACGATACCCGAAGGCCAAATTCCATTATGTCGGGCACTCAAATGGGACCTATCTTGCCGCGAAAGCATTGCTTGACTACCCCGCCGCACGGTTCGAGCGTGTTGTGTTCGCTGGAAGTGTTGTGCGCCGCGACTGGTGGCCCAGTTTCATTCAGCGGAACCCCGATGCGCCGCGCGTTAAGCTGCTGAACTACGTAGCGACGCGTGATTGGGTTGTCGCGCTTTTTCCGAAGGGCGTGCAACCGTGGCGACGTTTCGAGCTCGGCAGTGCTGGACACGATGGTTTTGATCCGGCGTCTGACGGGGGGTAAGTTGACAATGTGAAATACATTGTTGGTGGCCACGGCGCCGGACATGAGGAGGCGCACTGGGACGATATCGCTAAGTTCATCGTGACGGGAGATCCACCACAGCCGACAGATTCGCGTCTTTTCAGCAAGACTCAGAGCGCCTTCTGGCGCATAGTCGGGGGCGCCTCGTTTATAATCTTCCCTACCCTTGTCGCCGTCATCCTTGGTATCGGCATACTTCTCTTCTGGTGGATGTTTGCGAAGCTCCCGTGTTCGGTGTTTCCTTATTTGCGAGATCTTATTTCCTTGGGAGAGCTTACCTGGGGTGTCTGCACGAGCGATCCAACAGCCCGCGAAGCGGCATTGCGCGCGATTTGGTTTTTCATGTATCTGTGGATGGTGTACCTGGCCGCTACGCGTTTCTGACGATTGAGCCTGATAGGCGCGGTTTTTGCCGGTATAGGTTCTTTCACCGAAGCAGTAAAGGTAAAGGGTAGAGTAGAGAGTAGGCACGTGCCTGCCCTCTGTCATCAAACCGTGACATGCGGTTCACGATCCGGTTGAAGCGATCAAGTTCCGCATGGAACAGATGGGTCTCACCGCGAAGGACCTTGAGCCAATGATCGGGCGACTGAACCGGGTCTACGAAGTTCTTAACCATAAGCGGCCACTGACCCTGAAAATGACCTGGAAACTGCACAGAGGGCTCGGCATCCCGGCCGAGAGCCTGATCAAGCAGCCAGAGGACCTCCACGCGGCATGAACTCAACGAGCAAATCCAGGCCGAGCCGGGAATATTTGTTTGGGGACAGACCACGATTATCGTCTAGCAAAGCGTAGCAGATTGTCCTGGGATTCCGGGGCAAGATTGATCTTGAGCCGAGCCATGATAGATACTCCTATATAGGTGCTATACATGATATAGCCCGCTGGATGAGAATGCCATGGGCTGCTTGGCCCTTGCTCCCACGGGCCAAGATGCGTTTCAGCCCGGGTAGGTCGGAACCGTCTTGTCGGGTTCCGACGTCTGGGTGAGGGGCGAATACCTTCGATAATTCGCATGGCATTGCGCGATCCGGCAACGTCGCGGGATGCTTCGGCTTGTCGGAACAGGATGAAGCCGGTTCCGACCGACCATGTTCCAGCCGGCGATATCCTTGGTGTCACGGCCCTCGTCCGCACGATCGATGGTTTTATTGGGTTCGTGTGAGCGCGCCTGCGGCCAGCAGAGACGGGATGCGAACCTGTCCCGTCATGCCGGCATGGATTGCCGGCATCCAGAACACAGGAACGTGACGCCGCCCTCACCATACCTGGCACTGGGTTCTCGCCATGTCCCGCGACACGATCAGCCGAAGATCACCGAAAGCGCCGCCCCCACCCCAACCCTCCCCCGTCCGCAAAAAGCACGGGCAGGGGAGGGAGATCGATGGCTCCCTCCCCTGCGAAGCGGGGGAGGGAAAGGGGTGGGGCCTCGCCACTGGTCCTCTGGGAGGCGTCCGGCCGGTGAGGCCCATGCCCTCCGAGCACGCGATAGGCGCGCCCGCCGTCCGCGAAGCGCCTAACCGAGATCGCCCCACAGCGCCTGCAGGGCGCTCAGGGCCGCGACCGCCGCGGTCTCGGTACGCAGGACCCGCGGGCCGATCCGTAGCGCTCGGTACCCGGCCCGCTCGGCGGCACTCGCCTCCTCCGCGGCAAAGCCCCCTTCGGGACCGATCAACAAGGTGATGGAAGGATCGGGGGCGAGATCGGAAAGCCGGCACGCGCCCTCTCTGCGAATGAGGAGCAGCTTGAGCCCGGGCACGACACCGGCCAGCCACTCGTCCATGGTCGCGACCGGCAGGAGCCGGGGTACCCGCGTGCGGCCCGACTGCTCGCAGGCCGCCTGCACGACCTTGGCCCAGTGCTCGGCGCGACGCTCGCCACGCTCGGCCGAAAGGCGCATCACGGAGCGCTGAGTCGTGATCGGGACGATGCGCGAGACGCCGAGCTCCACGGCCTTCTGGAGGGTGTAATCCATGCGCTCGCCGCGCGAGATCCCCTGGGCCAGGGTCAGATCCAGCGGCGACTCGCGGTCGGCGGGTCGATGGCTGCCGACGCGCACGCCCACCCTCCCCCGCTCCAGCACCTCGATGGTGGCCTGCCACTCACCGCCCTCGCCGTTGAAGAGCATGAGATCGGCACCCGGCCCGAGGCGCAGCACGCGACCGAGATGGGCCACCGCCTCGCCGCGGAGATCGATGCCCGTCCCTTCGACGAGCCGCTCCGGCACGAATACGCGGGTTACGCGCATGTCAGGGTTTGTGAATGAACCTATTCGGCGGTGGCGCGCTCAATGCCCTCGGTGGCGACCTCCGCCATGAGCCGGATCTCGTCCTCGGTGATCACATAGGGGGGCATGAAATAGATGACATCCCCGAGTGGCCGCAACAGCACACCGCGCGACAGGCCATGGACATAGACGATGCGCCCGCGGCGCTCCTGCCAGGGGTAAGGGACTCGATGCACCTTGTCCTTCACCAGCTCGATGGCCACGATCATACCCGTCTGCCGCACCTCGGCCACGTGCGGGTGGTCATGTAGGTGCGCCGTGGCCGTGGCCATCGTCCGGGCCAAGAGACGGTTATGCTCCAGGACCGGTCGCTCGTCGAAGAGGCCGAGCGTGGCGAGCGCCGCGCGGCAGGCGAGCGGATTGCCCGTATAACTATGCGAGTGCAGGAACGCGATCCGGCTTGCGAAATCACCGTAGAACGCGCCGTAGACCTCATCGGTGGTCAGGACCGCGCCAAGCGCCAAATAACCGCCCGTGAGCCCCTTCGACAGGCACAGGAAATCCGGGCTGACAGCGGCCTGTTCGCACGCGAACATCGATCCGGTGCGGCCGAAACCCACCGCCACCTCGTCGGCGATGAGATGGACCCCAACCGCATCGCAGGCCGCGCGCAGGCGTTCCAAGTAAACCGGGTGGTACATGCGCATCCCGCCCGCGCACTGCACCAGCGGCTCGATGATGACCGCGCACACCTCGTCCGCATGGCGTTCCAGGAGACGCGCCAAGGGCTCGAACCGGCGCGCACTGTAAGCGCCCCAGCCCTCGCCCGGCTTGCGATGGTAGCAATCGGGCGAGGGCGCGCGGATGACATCCATGAGCAGCGGGCCATAGCTTTCGCGGTACAGCGGGAGGTCGGACACCGCCAGCGCCCCTAGGGTCTCGCCGTGGTAGGCATTTTCGAGGGCGATGAAGCGGGTCTTGCGGGTATCCCCCCGATTCCGCCAGTAATGGAAGCTCATCTTGAGCGCCACTTCGACGGCGGTCGAACCGTTATCGGCGTAGAAACAACGTGTGAGGCGTTTTTTATTCTCTGGTTCGGCCGGGCTCATCTCGATCAGTCGCTCGGCGAGCGCGACCGCCGGCTCGTGGGTGAACCCAGCGAGCAGGACGTGCTCAAGGTCTTGCGCCTGCCGGCACACCGCGGCGCTGATGGTGGGATGGGCATGGCCGAAGAGGTTCACCCACCACGAGCTGATGGCGTCGAGGTAACGGCGCCCGTGCTCGTCTTCCAGCCACACGCCATGGGCACGGCGGATGGCGATGGGAGGCAGCCGTTCGTGGTCCTGCATCTGCGTGCAGGGGTGCCACAGGACCGCCCGATCACGCTCGCGTAGGTCCATGCTCCATGGGGTAACGCGTGGAGACCCGCCGCCCCCATTCGGGGCTCAACCCTGGACGGTCGGCACCGACCCCAGGGCGCCGATCACACGGTCTTCCATCTTGATGCGCCTCGCCAGGACCTCGCCGAGGCGCGCGAGGTCGCCGTGCAGATCCACATAGCCGCCGTGCGCTCGGCCCGCACAATACTTGTCACTGAATTCGAGGGCGAGCTCCGTCGTAGCGGCGATGTCGGGGCAGAGGGCGGCCGCCAGCTCCCGTACGAGACGGCGCCTCTCGCGCTCATAAAGCCCGAAATGCGCGGCGGCGACGTAGTCGGTCAAGAGCTCACAGAACTCGGTCACGAGCACCGCATCGTGGTCGAAGGGCGGGACGCCCGAGAACCGGCACATGCGCGCCAAGACCTGATCGCGCTCCGTCAGGAGCTTCGCCACAAGCCCCTGGGTGGCTCGGCGATCCATGGCATATTTCATGTTCAGGTTTCCCATGTCCCCGATACCTCCGATGTCGTCGTGCCTACGGTACGCTTACAAGGCGTACGCTATCAAGGGCCTTCATCCCGGAGTGCCCACGTCTCCCTAGCAAACTAGAGGCCGCTTGACCGATATAATCGCCGCCATGCAGATCAAAGGCTACAGCATTCGCAAACCGATCGGAGAAGGCGGGATGGCGACCGCGTATCTGGCGATCCAGGAATCGCTCGGGCGTCCCGTCGTGCTCAAGGTCCTGCACACCACGCGCAGCGCCAATCCCCAGGAGGTCGAGCGCTTCAAGAAGGAAGGGCGCATCATCGCCTCCCTGAACCACCCCAACATCATCACGGTCTTCGACATCGACACGGCCGGAGATGCCGTGTATCTCGCCATGGAGTACGTCGAAGGGGGCGATCTGCGGAAGCGCATGAGCGGGGTCCTGACGCCGTACGACGCGCTGGACATCCTAATCAAGGTCGGTGGTGCGCTCAGCGCCGCCCACAAGAAAGGCATCATCCACCGCGACGTCAAGCCCGCCAACATCCTGTTCCGAAAGGACGGCACGCCGCTGCTCAGCGATTTCGGCATCGCCAAACAGACGGCCGGCGATAACGATCTGACGCAGACCGGGATCTTCCTGGGGAGCCCCAACTACATGGCCCCCGAACAGGCCGAGACCGGGTCGATCGACGGCCGTGCCGACCTCTACAGCCTCGGGGTGATCTTCTACGAGATGCTGACGGGGACGAAGCCCTTTTACGCCGACTCGGCGGTCGATGTGATCGTGCAGCACAAGCGCGCCCCGATCCCCACCTTGCCGACGGGCCTCGATCAATATCAAGTCTTGCTGAACCTGATGCTCGCCAAGCATCGCAAGGACCGCTTCCGCG
>JACCXJ010000135.1 GCA_013697045.1 Gammaproteobacteria bacterium
TAATGACCTTGGTGATCGATGTGAAGGCAGGGCGGAAACAGACGGCTGGTCTCAATCATTCACTGCACGAGGTCCGGAGAATCCGTTTGCGCATCGCTTGTTGGATCCGCAGTTTCCTGTCTTGCTCGAAATCGACGTCAGAGAGCGAGATTACCGGCTTCGAGACCTCAGAGAAGCGAAGGAAGAATCTAAGGGTCGAGAGGGTGTGCCGTTAGAAACTGTCGTTTCACATTTAGGGTTGTAGGCAGTATCGCATAGCGCTCCACCTGACGGCTTGTCCGCTGGCTCCTATCGTCGCCAGCCCCGAAGCGTCAGGTGAGCTTCGCCGTTGAGGCGGGGATCTCGCCGTCGTTCCATCAGGTGGATGAACACATCTTCCAAGCCCGGCTCGATCCTGTTCCACTCATAGCCCTCCCTAAACGGGGCGAGTGCGCGGTCGAGCGCGGCGGCGTCGGTGCCGCTCACATGCAAGGTATCGCCGAAGGCCGTCACCTGTTCCACTCCGGCCAAGCCGTTGAGCCGCGCCGATAACCCCATGAGATCCTCCCCCGCCACGGCGTAGGTGGTGAGGTCTGCCTGTGAAATCACCTGTCGTGCCGTGCCATGCACCAGGAGCCTCCCGAAAAAGATATAAGCGAGCCTGTGACAGCGTTCCGCCTCGTCCATATAATGCGTGCTCACGAGCACCGTGACCCCCTCTGCGGCGAGTCGATGGATCTGGTCCCAGAAATCGCGCCGGGCCTTGGGATCGACCCCGGCGGTGGGTTCGTCGAGCAACAGGAGTCGGGGTTGATGTAACAGGCAGGCAGCGAGTGCCAGCCGCTGCTTCCAGCCGCCGGAGAGGCTTCCGGCCAGCTGTCTTTGACGTTCGCTGAGGCCGAGCCGTTCGAGGCTTTCATCGACGACCTGTTTGCGGCCCGGTACCCCATACATGCGTGCGACGAAGTCCAGGTTCTCGCGCACGCTCAGGTCCTCATACAGGCTGAATCGCTGCGTCATATAGCCGACGTGGCGCTTGATCTCGTCGAATTCGGTGAGTAGGTCATACCCGAGGCAGGTGCCACGCCCGGAGGTCGGTTTCAGCAACCCGCATAACATGCGGATCGCCGTGGTCTTGCCGCTTCCGTTGGGGCCCAGGAATCCGTAGATCTCGCCGCGCTCTACCTGTAGCTCCAAGGCATCGACAGCGATCAGATCGCCGAAACGTTTGCTCAACTCGTGCACGTCGATGACGAGCTCCGGCATGTCCATAGCTCTATCCGCTCCTTCGCCATACCTCGATGGGTTGACCGGGGTGGAGTCGATACGCCTCGGAGAAAGTCGGTTTGGCCTCGATGCGATACACGAGTTTGTCGCGCGTCTCGCGACTGTAGATCACCGGTGGCGTGTATTCCGCTTCGGGCGAGATGTAGCTGACTTCGACTCGTAGATCCGCGGGACAGTGGTCGCAACGCAGCTCCAGTGGCTCGCCGACGCCCAGGGTGCTCAATGCTTCCTCCGGGACATAAAAGCGTACCTTGAGATTTCCAGGGGGTAATAACGAGACCACGGGCCGGCCCGCCGGTACCCACTCGCCCGGTTCGAAAAAGGTGTCTGCGACCAGGGCATCTTCGGAAGCCCGTCGGGTCTTCTGAGCGATATCCCACGCCGTCTGGGCCAGGGCTGCACGCGCCGCTTCCATCTCCGCCCGTGCCGCCCGGATCGCGTCGCTGCGGGCCGATAGGCGGGCGGTTGCCAACTGTGCTCGAAGCTCGCTCACCCGTGCTTGGTCGCGCTTAAACGTGGCTCGCGCCTCATCGAGGGACGCCCTCGGCACGGTTTTCTTCGCGAACAGCGCTTGTTGTCGCTGCAACTGGATCCGCAACAGGGCGAGCGTTGCCTGCGCCTGGGCCAACTGGGCGCCGATAATGTCCAGCTCTTCCGATCGCTTGCCCTTGGTCAGGTCCGCGAGACTGGCCAGGGCGCCCTGTAGTCGCGCCCGAGCCTCGTCCCGGATCGCGATCTCGCGTTCCTGTTCCAGCCGGAACAACGGCGCTCCACGGTGTACCCGGTCGCCACGGATCACGTTTCGCTCCAACAACGTGCCTGAAGCGGCCGGGGACACGTAGATATAGTCTCCCTCGACGTAACCCTGCCAATAGTCCGGCGGTTCCTGGCTGCACCCGCACAGCAGTGCCGGCGCCGGGAACACCCACAGCCAGGCGCCACGCAGGGTCACCTCAAACCGTCCCTGCTCGGGGCCGACCCGCGTCACCGCATGGCTTCCGTGAGAGCTCGACAGGGACCGGCCGAAAGAAGGCTACCATCATCTATAATGCCTGGGCACGAGGGGCGGGGCTATTATATCGAGGCCCTATGATATCGAGGCCCCATGATATCGAGGCGGAGAGTCCGTATGGCAGAGTGGGCCGAGCAAGACCCGGAAGAAACCAAAGAGTGGATCGAGTCGCTCGAGGCCGTGATCGAGCGCGAGGGCACCGAGCGCGCCCACTTCCTCCTCGAGGGACTCATCGACAAGGCGAGGCGCAGCGGGGCCTACCTCCCCTATTCCGCGAACACCGCCTATCTCAACACCATCCCCGTTTCCAAGGAACAACGCTCGCCGGGGGACCCGGCCATCGAATGGCGCATCCGCTCCATCATCCGCTGGAACGCGATGGCGATGGTGATCCAGGCCAACCGCGAGCACGCCGGGCTCGGCGGACACATCGCGAGCTTTGCCTCCAGCGCGACGCTCTACGATGTCGGATTCAACCACTTTTTCCATGCCCCCAGTGAGGGGCACGGGGGCGATCTCGTGTTCATCCAGGGCCACTCGGCGCCGGGGATCTACGCCCGTGCCTTCATCGAGGGACGTATCGAGGAGGATGATCTCAGGCGCTTCCGCCAGGAGGCGCTCGGGCCCGGGCTGTCGTCTTATCCCCACCCCTGGCTCATGCCCGATTTCTGGCAGTTCCCCACGGTGTCGATGGGGCTCACGCCCATCATGGCGATCTATCAGGCGCGCTTCATGCGCTACCTCGACGATCGCGGGCTCCTGGCCACGGCCGGGCGCAAGGTATGGGCCTTCGTCGGCGACGGCGAGACCGACGAGCCCGAGTCCCTGGGCGCCATCAGCCTGGCGGCGCGCGAGCGGCTCGACAACCTCATCTTCGTCGTCAACTGCAACCTCCAGCGCCTGGACGGCCCGGTGCGCGGCAACGGCAAGATCATCCAGGAGCTGGAAGCCGTGTTCCGCGGCGCGGGCTGGAACGTCATCAAGGTCATCTGGGGCTCCTACTGGGACCCGCTCATCGCCCGCGAT
>JACCXJ010000141.1 GCA_013697045.1 Gammaproteobacteria bacterium
GCACGGGGGATCGATTATCTCGCCGGCAACGCCAAACGCGCACACCCTAAGCGCGATCGGAAACGCGGGCGCTTGCAGTTCGGTCTGGAGCCAATATTCGGCATTCCTTAACTACATAACTTATGAGGGCGGGTTAGCGGCTGTATCGCGTAACCCGCCTTCCGGCAGGCCGCGCATGAGATCTGCGCTGGATGTTCCTCGTGCTGGGCTCGGTGGGTTACGGCGCAAACGGCGCGCCTAACCCACCCTACATCGACTATACTGCCTTCGAGCGCAAGCTCATCGTTTTAGAGATTCGAGAGCAACTAGCGCACCAACCCAACGCGGAGACCAAGAACCGCAAGCCGTTGCGCGAGAATCCGATTGCGTCTTGGGAACTACGCGTGGGTAAACATAGGATCTTTTATGAAGTAGACGAAACGGCGCGGACGGTCGGGATTGTGTCCGTCGGGCACAAAAGAGCACAATGTTCTCTGGGTCCGAGGCAAAGAGGTACCGCTATGAGAACGATTGAGTTGGGAAAAGAAGCACTTGACTTAGACGTCCTCATCAAGCTGGCGAGCAAAGAGCCGGTGTTGCTCCTGACCCCGGAAGGCAAGGAGTTTTGCTTGGCCGAAGCGGACGACTTCGAGCGGGAGGTCGAGACTTTGCGGGGGAGTCAGGCGTTTCAACGGTTCCTTGAAGAACGGTCAGCCGGCACGAAGCGAATTCCATTGGAGGAAATAGAAGCAGAGATAGAACAGGAACTGGCAGAGCACGACAAAACCGCTCAATAACGGTGGCCCGGCCGTCCGCCGCACGCTTGCGGTTCCGGGGTAATGCGAGGCTGTGTCGGTTGGCGTGCGGAACGAACGCCAACGCTTCGGGCGTGGGTCATGTGGAGGATCCTTCGTCGTCTCAACCTACCTACTGTGGAGGCGTTTATGCACTTCGATCGCGTTACTCACGATCCGGCGGTCATGGGCGGTAAGCCGTGTATTCGTGGGCTTCGGGTGACCGCCGGCATGATTCTCGGTGTCGCGACAGGTGAGTCGCGCGAGCGCATATTGGAAGCTTATCCTTATCTGGAGGCCGAGGACATTGACGCGGCTTTAGCTTATGCGGCCTGGCGCTTGGAGGAACGCGAAGAGCCACCGGTCGTCGCATGACGATTAAAGTCCTCGTCGACATGAACACTCTCACCGGAGTGGGTATCGTCCGCCGTGGGCTTGGACCGTCGCAACCACCGTGCTTCGTTGGTACGAGGCATGAGGGTCCCTCCTGCGAGCGGCATAACGAGCGACCCAACGTTCCGGCAAGGTCCATCGGCTCATGCTCTACGGTTTGCTGGGCTCGTGGTCGCGTCGGGATTCCATATAAGCCCGCAAGACGGCGTTCATACGGGTCTGGTAGCCGCGGCCTTGCTTTCTGAACCAGTAAACAGTATCGGCATCGAACCGAACGGTGAGCTGCGCCTTGGGTTTCTCCGGCGGCATCCAGACTTCGGCCTGCCGGAAAAAATTGTCCCCCAGCTCGGGGATATCGGAATAGTCGATATCCTCATCCGGGATCGCTTTGATCTCCTTAAGCCTTCGTTTTGAAATAGTCATGGTACCTTCTTGCTTCTCTCCCGTTGGCCTTGCGAGCCGAGATGATGCGGATCACACCGGCCCGGTTCGTATGGACGACTACCACAAGCAGGTCATCACCGATAGGGCCAATGTTGATAAAGCGGTCTTCACCGTAGTCCTTGCGCTGGTCAGGGATGGTCAGCGCCTCGCCCGGTCTGGAAAAAATCTCCTTTGCTTCGTCGAAGCTAAGGCCTCAAGTTGTCGACCGTCGTCGGCAGCTCATTCTGCCCGCCGCGCTTGACTTCAAGGGGCAATCGGATGCGCCCAGGGCAAGCGTGAGGATCTGCCGGGGTCGCCAATTCGGAGGACGGCATGAGCCAGCGGGGTCCCGACGCCATTTCCTGCGCCAGAGGGACCAGCCACCCCGCGGCGGCTCCATCCGTGCCTCGACCGTTAGTTAGCGCCGCGGCTGGATCCCGGAACACAGAAACGCGGCGCCCCGCACGCCGCTGGAGTCCCCGTGTAATGCCGGCAGGAGCTTGGTGACAACTCGATCCGAGAACACCCATCGATCCCACAACGCCGGCACCGTGCGGTACAGGCGCTCCACCCTGGACACGCCGCCGCCCAGCACAATCACATCCGGATCGAGCAGGTTGATCACGTGCGCCAGCGCACGTGCGAGGCGGTCCTCGTAGCGGGACAGCGTCGCAGCGGCGCGCTCCTCGCCGGCCTCGGCGCGCTGCACGACGGCTTCGCCGGAAAGGCGCTCCGCGGTCAGGTGCTCGTGATCGCGCGCGAGGCCGACGCCAGACAGCCAGGTCTCGATGCAGCCATAGCGTCCGCACCAGCACTCGGCGCCTGGGAGCTCATGCCATTCGGGCCGGATCCACGGCAGTGGGTTATGACCCCACTCGCCGGCGATGGCATTGGGTCCGCGGAGCAGCCGCCCGTCGATGGCGATGCCACCGCCGACACCCGTGCCGAGGATCACGGCGAAGACGTTCGCGGTACCCGCCGCCACGCCGTCCCGTGCCTCCGACACGGCGAGGCAGTCGGCATCGTTGGCTAGGTAGACCTCGTGCCCCAGCACGGCCTCGAGGTCCTGCTGGAAGGGCCGGCCGTTGAGACAGGTGGAATTGGAGTTCTTGAGGAGGCCGGTGGACGGCGAGATGGCGCCCGGATGGCCGACACCCACGGGTAGGTTCTGACACCCGACGGCCGCCTCGAGGCGTCGCACTACCCCCGCGATCGCCTCCAGGGTCGCCCGGTAATCGCGCTGTGGCGTCGCCACGCGCTCGCGCACGACGAGACGCGAGCGCTCGTCCATGACGATGCCTTCGATCTTGGTGCCGCCCAGATCAACGCCGATGCGCATCGCTACGGAAAGTCCATCCAAAGGCCAGGCTCTCCAGCGGTGTTGTCGAGGGTTTCAACACCAAGGCAAAACTGACCACCAGAAAAGCCTCCGAGTTTCCGCACCTATCATGCGCTGGAAATCGTCTTCTATCATACACTTTGCGCCTTACCAGCACCGCAGTTCACCCACAGATTCTGCTCATTCGTCGGTTCCCACCTCTTTGGGCCGCGACGTTTCTCAATCAAGAAGCCGCAAGCTCTCCCGGGCCGTGTGGTCATCAGGGACGGAAACAGGGTCCGTCGTGTCCTTATCGCCCCCTGAGCGCGTGAGCGAGGTAACTCGTACCCCCAGCAAGCGCAGGCGGCGATCGAGCGGGACACGTCTGAGGCACGCGCGCGCCGCGCTCCGGATCGTTTCCACATCGGCTGTCGGCGCCTCGAGCGTGATGTCTCGGGTCAGGGTGTGAAAGTCGGCGTACCGCAGTTTAATGCCGACCGTCTTGGCGAGGTAGCGCTGGCGTACGAGATCTCCGCTCACCCGCTGGCAGAGCTCCAGCAGGATCTGGGAGAGGGTTTCCCGGTCGAATCGCGGATGCAGATCGTGCTCGAAGGTCGTCTCGCCGGGAGGTACAGGATGAACTGGACCTACCTCAGAGAACATCGCGGAGGTATTAGCCCACATCGTCCAGGTGTTCCCTCCGCGCCGATCCAAGGTGAGGTAGTACAAGCCCACCCGCCCGAAACGCAGGAAATCGACCGCGCGCGACTTGTCGCCGGACTTGAGATCGCCTCGATAGGCTTCGATCGTGCGACCGTATTCCGTCTCGATCTGGTAAGCTTCCATGAGCCGGCGATACTTTTCGGCGAGCGTCATGTCCGACCGGTCCATCATGGCCTTGAGATCGTCCAGCCGCTTGGTCCTCTCCTGCTCCAAGAAGGGCGTATCGAGGGTCACGAATTGAACGACTGCCTCCAGCATGCGCAGCATCAACGGCAGGATGTCTCTCTGCGTCACCTCGATGTCTGCCAGCTGCTTGTCGACCGACACCCGCTCGGTCTCCTGGCTTTTCACCTCGCGCCCGAGTTGCTGGTGGTAGGTCTTGAGCGCCTCGATCTCGCGCAAGCCGTTGCGATACTCGATGACGAGGGCCTGCGTGCCGTCGTCGAGCTTTTCCACTTGATCTTGCGAGCGCGCCCCTTGCTCTTGGGTCTCGACGTGGGTCTGGATAGCGGTATCGAGCGGCGCGGCCGCAAACGCGACGCTATATGCAAAGAGCGAGATCCCCGCTAGCGCCCACCGATGCTCTAAGGTTCCTGGCATAGTACCCTCCGGAATCGTTATCTCGTTTATAGAATCACCAGAGGACCAGCGGTCGCGACAAACGACGCGTCAACCGACCTTGCCTACTCGTGACGCCCCGCTTGAACGACAGGGCCCACAAGCGATAGCGGCGAACGTCCGGTATCGTCGGGCGCTTCCGGGTTCGCTGGCGGCAGCCACCCTGGGGCCTTCCTTTGGCCGAAAAGTATACCAGCGGTGTGAGTTTTTGGACCTGCGACAAATTGTCGCAGGTGCGTGGACGTAACGAGGCTGGGCGGCAAGGTGCAATGCGGTCGATGGTGGTAGGCCATCAGGCATCACGACGGCGTGAGCGCATGCTGTCGCAAGTCGCCCAATAGCTGCGACAATTTGCCGCACCCCGCGCTGCCCCAATTGCAAAGTTACGCTACGGTGCAGAACCAGTACCTGGAGAAGTATGGGCAGTTCCGGAAAAGCCCTTTCATGGATAAGGCCTTTGCCGTTGGAGAACCATTCCCCTTCATCCCCCTTGGGAAGTCTTTCCCCCCGCCGTTTGCCTTCACCCTTTCTTCCCGTCCGCCAGCACGACATGGGGGTTCGGCGGAGGTAGCGTGACACCGGGTTTCAGCGCCTTTTCTGGGTCCTCCACCAGGAGGCCCTTGAGCTCGCGGGTACGGCGTTCGCCGACGACCGTGTAGGTCCAGATGTTGAAGCCCTCAGGCGTCTTGCGGTGGAGGCGGAGCTTCTGGAAGCGCTTCTGGACATTGGCCCAGGGCGCTTGCGCGGCGTTGGCATAGTCCCGGAAAATGCCGGGGCTCACGATCAGCATACCTTCTCGCACGCGGTGCACGCGCGCGTTGACGGTATTGATCGCGAGGTCCCCGCTCACGATGCCCTGCTTGAGCCAGGCGAGGAACGCTTGCCCCAGATCGATGGGCTCCGCAGACGCCCCCGCTTCGGGGACCGCTGCGGGGGGTAACGGCCCCCGGCCAACCGCTGCCGGCGGGTCGGGGGATCCGACGGCGGGTTCTGGCGGTTCCGGAGGCCCTACTGAGAGCGGTGCGGGGGCCGCCCGAGAGGGTCGTTGATCCATGCTATTTTGAAAGGCCGCCGGGGGCGTTTCTGGGGCTGCGGCAACTTCGGTGCCGGCCAGAGGCTCGATCGTGCCGTGGCAAGTGTCCGGGCGGACCGCGGGATCGGGCCAGAGGCGGGCCGCGGGAAACCGCAAGAGGGTGAGATCTTGTTGCCACCCGCCCAAGGTACTTTTGAGCAGCGCGTCCTCGACCTTCTCCTCGGTCAACGATCCTTCGAAGATCACAAACTCCGAGCGCAACGAGAGCCCGGTGCCCAGCACCCCCGGCTCGATGACGCCAAGGAGCTTGCCCCGGAGGCCCCGCTCGGGGTTGGTCCGCCAGTCGTTGCAGACGGGCCGGCCGATGTGCGCGGGATCGAGGTCCGGCGGCAGCGGATCGGGGTATTCCGTGTCGCGGGTCCGGTCGAGCGGCCAGCCGCGGATCCCCTCGCGGGGCCGGAAATGGGGGTTGTCGTAGTACCCCGTGGTGTCCAGGAGTGCGTGAGATCCGATCCACTCCAGATCCTCGGGGCCTTGCTCCGTGAGGATCGCCGCCACATCGGGCTGCTCCCGCTCGAACCTCGCCCGCGCCGGCCGGTAGCAATAGCGCACGAACTTGTTCACCTCGTTGAGGAGCTGCGGGTCCTGGATGCGGGTGCGGGCGATCTCCATCTGGAAACCCGAGAGGTCCGGCGGACAGCCGATATGTGCGATCGCCTCGCGGTTGATGCCAGAGGAGATCGCCATGATCCCCCACCACCACACGGGGACCTGCGCCGAGGTGGCGATCACCTCGGAGAAGACCGCATCGAAGGTGGTCCTCGTGCTCCCCGGCGCGAACGTCCCCGCAGGCCCAGAGATCGTGTCGCAGGGTTTCTTGTAGGTGAGCACCGAGGCATTCAAGTCTATCGCCGGGGCCGCGGCGAGCACGACCACGGTGAAGGCGATGAAGAGATCGACCTCCATGCGCTTGACCGAGGTCGTCGCCGCATCGCGGGTCTCCTGGCTCGTGATGGGCCCGATGATGTTGAGGAGCAGGATGATGAGGAACGGCAGGTAGGCGAGCCCCGTGCCCGTCAGGATGTCCCAGAGCTGGTTGTACTGCTGCCAGCCGAAGATGGCGGCATAGAGCTCGAAGAAGGACTCGACGGTCACGATCGAGACACCCAGAGATTGATGAATCGCCCGGCGACGTTCTGGCCGAGCAGGAGCTCGAGGGCGACGAGCCAGGTCGCCACGGTCCAGCGGGGTTGTCGGATGCGCCCAAGCTGATCGTTTGTGAGCTCCCGCCAGCGCGCCACGGACCGGCAGAAGGTCGGCCAGAAGCCGATGAGCGCCCCGAAGAGGAGACACCGCCACGCGAACAGCCACGGCCCTGCCGCGGCGAGCTTCTGGCTGGAATCGCCGGGCGTTTCGGACCGAGTCCAGAAGAGCATCCCAAGCCCCGTCCCAAGCGTGATCACGACGGATCCCCCGAGCATCGCGAGACCGAGCACGGCGCGCTTCCAGCGGCCCCGGCTCACGGCCGCACGCTGCCTTCATCGAGCCGCTTCGGGTCCTGCGTCGGTACGAGCCCGCGCGAATCGGCCCGCCTCGATCCCTCGTCCTCGAGGAGCAACTCGGCCGTCCGCGAGCTGATTTCCTTGCGCACCCGGGTCTCGAAGAGGAGGTTGTCGATCTCGCGATCGAGCTCGGCGAGGAAGGGTTGCAGTTGCCGGGCTGCCGGGGTGGCCGCGACATGCGGATCGCGCATCCCCGTGACGAGCATCCTGCGTGCGAGAAGGGCACGCTCGACGGTACGTTCCAGGGCGACCTGCCCCGCGATCTTGCCGATGAAAAGCGCCTGCTCCGAGGCCGGCCGGGCCTGGATGCTTTCGATGACCTGGCGGGTGATGAGGGTGCCCGGTGCTGTGACCGCTTCCAGGGCTTCGAGGGTGGGCGCAGTGCCACCGCCGACCAATCCTGCCCGGGTACGATCGCGGAGTAGCGCCCGACGCGCACAGGTTCGAGATCGCCGCCCAAGACGGTGCGCGAGATCAGGCTGCCTAGAAGCACCAGCGCAAGGTGCCCTCGCATGGGGATCGCCTCATCGCAGTTCAGCGTTGCTGCGGAGGTTTACGTGTCTCGAGCGCGCCGGACAAGGGGAAACCCTAAATCCGTTTGCGAGGATTTTCCCGGCACCAGGTCGTGATCGCTTTCGGCGATCACAGGGTCAGGAATGATCTGGACCCGGCCGATCTCGGGCGACCAGCGAAACGAGGAGGGGGGACTCGGAAGGGTGCCGAGTGGCGCGAAGGTGTCAGTCTGGCTACGCGCGCCAGTTGTCCAGATTTATACCGTAGCCCAGGGCTGGGATCCGCTGGTAATGAGCGAGGTTGCCGGTGACCAACGTCAGGCCGTGCCCCAGCGCGATGGCGGCGATCATGGGATCGGCACGGCCGATCGGTTGCCCGACGCGTTCCAGATCCGCATAGATCCGCCCCGCGAGCGCCGCGCTTCGCTGGTCCAGGGTCAACAGCTCGATGCCGGGCAACCCGTCCAGAAATTGCTGGACCCGGTCTTCGCGTTGGAGCTTGTGGAAACCCTTGACGATCTCGAGGACGGTGATGACGGAGATAGTGTAATGACCGTAGGCGCTGCGATACTGGGTGGCCTTGGCAACGACGTTTCGATTACGCCCCTTCAAGATCTCGGAGAAGATGTCGGTATCAAGCAGCGCCCTATCCACCGCTTTGTCTCAGAGGATGCTGCTCTCGCGCCTGCATGGCCATCTCGAGCATCCGATCGATCACTTCAGGCTCCTCGGCAAACATTCCGAGGAAGACATCCTGTTCAATCGCGGTCGATCCGAGGTTCTCGATCATCTCTTTGAGCAACTGCTCCACCGTACAATGACGAACCTCCGCCAGCCTTCTGGCGCGCTCGATCGTCTGCGTGTCGAGATCGATCTCTATTCTTTCCATGGTTCTCCTCCGCTTTCAGGCGAGTGTCACGGCAAGGGCCTTGTTCATGACCGTGACAGGGGATATGGCTCCCCCTCGCGATGCCCACCGATAAGGGGATCATATCAAAGGAACCTCACCATCCGCACGTTGGGATGGCAACGTAGGTTCAGCCGCGAGCCGTGCGTTCGGGATCAACGATGCCTCGTTCCTCGACTAGCGATTGTATGTCAGTAGCCGCAGGGAAAAGGCGCCGTCTGAACGCCCCACTCGCCGCGTCGGCTCACTCGCGGTATCTGGGTGTGTCCCGCTTTACTCCCATGCGGTGTGCGTCCGACGGCCGTGATGGCCGCCACGCCTGTCGCCCTGGGCAAATCGCGATAGACACCAACCTCGAGACAGTGGAGGTTCTGGCGGCAGAACCTCCCCCCCCTGGTTCACGGCCTTGTAGGCGATGACGTTCGCGCTGGCGTTCGAACTCGCTTTCGTATCCACGTTCGAGCCTGAGAGGCGGTTCACGCTATCGACGCGCACCGCCGTGTCGTGGATCGTGACCTTGAGCTCGAGGTAATAGGAGACAATAAGCCCGCGGCCAACGAGTCCCAGTCGTTCGGCCGCACCTGCGAGGGTCCGATCTTGCCCTCCTTCCACACCTTCACAAGCTCGAAGGCTTTCAGGATCCGACTCGCGGATGCGCGGAGCCCGGCGACCGTCCGCACGCCTCATTGCTTGACCGGCGCACGCCTGTCTTTGGAGGCTCCGACACGAGCTTTTCCTCGACGGGGAACTGTCGAGCGCTACAGCGCGCCCAGTTCCCATGGACCCCAGATCGCGACGGTCCGCCCCGGCTCGAATGTGCCCCGCAGGCCGACATTGCCGACTGTGCTGCCTTGCAGGTTGGCGAACAGAGTCCTGCCGTCCGGGGCGAACGTCGCGCCGGCCCACTCAACGCCCTGCTCCGTTTGGCAGAGCTCGAAGGTTCGGGTGTCATGTGTGACACCGATCAGCCGGTGAAAGTCGTTGGCGAGCGGGTCCTCGCAGACGACGAGTGCGCCGCGAGGTGAGACCGTGATGTTGTCCGGGAAGCTCATGACCTCGGCGCCGGGCGACTCGTAGACCAGCACTAGCTGGCCGCCGGAACTCCCTGCCGCCTCGTACGCCCAGATCTGACCCTCGCTGGCGTCGCCGCCGCTCGTGGAGCAGAAGTAAAGGGAGTTGCCGTCCCACCAGCAGCCCTCAAGCCGCGCGAAGCGAGCGCCACCCTTGGAGTACCCTTGGCTGAACACCGCGCCCGGGTTGAGCTCCGCGGTGGAGGGATCCGGATCCTCCACATGGACCCACTCTACGGGGAGCGGTTGGGACCGCTGCTGGCCGGTGCCGGTGTCATACTGTGGCTGGCGCCTCACCGCGAGCATCTCCAGCCGCCCACCTTGGGCGAGGTGGCCGGGCTGCTTCGGGACAAAGCGGTACAGCCCGGCGCTTCTGCGGTCCTCGGTTAGGTAAACGATCCCCGTCCGAGGATCGACCGCGGCGGCCTCGTGCACCATGCGACCCATTTCCTTGAGCGGGACAGGGTCGACTTCTCCGTCGAGCATTGACGGCACCTCGAACACGTAGCCGTGATTCTCCAGCCGCGCGCCCACCACGCGTCCCTCGGTGGTCTCCTCGCAGGTAAGCCACGACCCCCACGGAGTCGCACCACCGGCGCAGTTCACTATGGTGCCGCTGAGGCTCATGAAGTCCTTCTCGAGTACCCGGCGCCCGTCAGGGAGCGTCCGCACCTGCAAGGTGGACGTGCCACCTCCTGCTCGCTGGTCGTAGCGCTTGGCCGCGCTGCCCGAGGGAGTGGACAGGAGGGCGACGTTGCGGTCCTCGTGGTTGCGGACGAGGCGTGTGGTGCCGTCCGGACCGGGGAAAGCGGCCATGGCGTCGTGTCCGAGTGGCGTGAGGTGCCCGTCGCTCATGGGGGTGCCGGCCAGGCCAAAGTGGACGAAGTCGAAGCCCTCAGGGAGGAGCAGCGTGAGCGTGTCGTTCGTGGCGTTGTCGGTGCGGGTGATAGGACGCAGGTCCCCGTACCCGCCCTCGCCCTTTTTGGCCTGGGTGGGTCGACCGCCGCCGCCCGCGAGAACCTGGCGAGTGACGAGGCCCTGGAACGGCCCTCCGGCGAGCATGGCACCGCCGGCAGCCGCCGCCCCGACGACGGCGCTTCGCCGCAGGAACTCACGTCGACTCACCAACGGCCGTTCCGGATGTCTGTATTATTGAAGGCCGGCTCAAAACTTCTCGACCCAAGGCCGTAGATCGAGCTCCAGCGTCCAAGCACTGCGCTGTTGCCGGTGTAGCGCCAGATAGGCATCGGCTATCGCGTCCGGTTCAATCAGGGAATCGTCACCCCGCTCCGCCAGCAAATGTTGGTAGCGTTCAGAGCGGATCTGACCATCGATGATCACGTGCGCCACATGGATCCCGTGAGGACCGAGCTCGCGCGCCATGCTTTGGGCGAGGGCGCGCAGGGCGAATTTGGGGGCAGCCAGGTTCACGAAACCGGCACTGCCCCGCAGGGACGCGGTTGCACCGGTAAAAAGGATCGTGCCGTGCCCTTGCTTGAGCATCACCCGCGCGGCGGCGCTCCCTACCAGGAACCCAGCAAAACAGCCGATCCGCCAACAGCGTTCGAAATCCGCCGGATCGGTCTCCACAACCTCACGGCGTTCAAAAGCACCTGCATTGAACACGGTGATGCACAACGGGCCATAGTCCGATTGAATCTTCTGGTAGAGTCGTTCCACTTGCTCGGGCACGGTCGCATCGCAATCGTACAAGATCACCGGGGCATCGCCGCCTCGCAGACTGGTCAAGCTTGAGGCCCGCCTGGCAACCGCGATCGTAGTAAATCCTTCTTTGGCAAAACGCTTGACCAGCGCCGCGCCCAGCCCCGGGCCGACCCCCACCACAGCAGCCACTTCATTTTTCATTGCTTTCCGCTACTTGCGCAGCCCCTCTGCACTCATCGCCTCCTGCACCGCTGGGCGAGCCGCCACGCGGTGATGTAGTCCTTGAGTCTTGGCCACTTCCCAAGATCGACCTTAAGCAAAGCGCTCCAGTTAAGCACGGTAAAGAGGTAGGCATCGACCACCGTAAACTGGTCGCCCATCAGGTAAGACTTACCGTTGAGTCGCTCAGTCAGATAGTCGAACCGCCGACCGAGCAGATCTAACTGATTTGCTCTCCATTCCGGCGTGATCTTGGGGTTGAAGAGTGGGGCGAACTGCTTGTGGAGCTCCGAGGACACGAAGTTCAACCACTCCATTAAGCGGTAGCGCTCCATCGTCCCCGTTTTGGGCGCCAACCCAGACTCTGGCTTCTGATCTGCGAGGTATTGGAGTACAACCGCCACCTCCGTCAGGACCTCCCCATTGTCGAGCCTGAGGGCAGGCACATAGCCCTAGGGGTTGATTCTCGTATAGTCCTCGCCGCTCGCGGTCTGCTTCTTGGCTAGATCCACACCTTCCAGATCGAAAGTGTAGGCCGCTTCACGCAACACAATATGCGGGGCCATTGAGCAGGCACCCGCCGCAAAATAGAGTTTCATAGGCGTCTCCTCTCTTTAACTGAACAACCTTTCATGACCTTTTGGGGCGGGTGGGCATTCGAAGGTCCCGTAACGACTTGAGGATCGGCATCGCTTCCATGGCATCCGGGGAGAGCCGATCCCAGTCGATCCCGCTGGGGGCCTCCGGAGGTAAAGGGACCTCGAAGCATCCGTCGGGCGTGGCGATGACCGCGACCGGGAGATCATGCGGGTCCGCCGGGAAGAGGTCAACCACTTGCATGGCGTGGACGGTCGTCACGACGGGTATGGGTGGCTGCCCGAGCTCTCTCAGGATCGCGTATTCCAGGTCCCCGTAACCGTGCCCCTTTCCGCAGCGGTGGCCATCGCGAGTCACGACTACAGAGCCCGTGACGATGAGGTCCACCGGCGGAAGGGCTTCAAGGGGCACCTCCTCTCCCCAGCGCGCGCCGGCGCCCAGGCTTGCGGCTTCTGAGATCTTGTCCGCCGGGATCTTGGCCGGGTCGAACGTGCGGAACCCCCCTTTGAGCCTCGGGGTCGGGACGAGCACCATGACGCCGCACCGCAGCAGGGCCTCACGGACGGGCTTCTGGGGGCTATCAGGGTTGACCTTGACGCAGCGGACTTTATGGAACAGCGGGTGCGCGAGCAGGTGCTCGGCCGCCTCACGAGCCCCTTCGAAGTTCGGGATGCGTCCGTGGGTCGGGAAGGGGAAGCGCGCCACCCGCGCCTCGACCAGGGCATCCCACACCGCCTGTCGCGCCTCGGCCTTGGTTCTAAACTTGCGCCGTTCCATACCCATTCGCGTATGGTAGATCAGCCTGGAGACATCGCCCTAACCATCGCTCGGACGAACCCTGTCCGAGACCGATGTAACATGCCTAACCCGGGCGTGCGAAGTTCGCATGAGGCACAAAAGGTCAGACCGGCATTCTGCGATGCCGCTCAGCGTCGCGGTCAATCAAGACCGCCAGGATATCAGAACCCGAACGCGCACCTCCCATCATGGCCAAAGCTACTCGATGCTCTTCCAGGCCGGATGTATGCCTGCAGTGTTCCTTAAAGCCATCATCGCTTCTTTCCTTGCAAACCGGGGTGGAGTGCATATATACGCGGGCTACGTAGCACCTGTCCTTCTCGCACAGTACTTTAGTGCACGAGCATGGCAGGTTTGCAGCGGCTGTTTAACCAGGCGATGACGGTCCGAGCGAGGGTGATGCGATGGCTCGAAAAGACATGATCGGTGTCGAACGTCTCGACCGTGAGGTCATTATGATGGCCGTCGATGAAGGCCCGTACCAGGGGTTCATGGTGCAGCTTGCTGGGCACGATCGTATCGCGGTCGGCACCGACCAAAAGCACGGATCTACCGGTAAGCTTCGGGACCAGTCGGAGTAGGTCATACTCCGCGGCATGCTGTATCCATCGGGACACGGCGGCTTTCCCGTCCACCCCAACGATGGCGCCGGCATCATCGATATACGATGCCAACTGGGAGGCGATCTTTGGATCGTGCTTAGCCTCCTCCCCGAAGACGCCGATATTCGCCCCCGCGAGCGATGCGGCGCAGCGGATGGACGGGTTGGCGGCCGCGGCTTCCAGGGACAGGTAGCCGCCCATGCTGTGACCGATGAGGGCAAACTCCTCAGGATCTACTCGATAAGTCCTTAGTGATTCGGGACGCTTCAAGAAGGCGACGACCTCTTGCACGTCATCCAACGCGTTGGCGATGGAAAACGTTCCGCCGCTGCCCCAGGAACCCCGATAGTGAAAAAATACGACGGTCCAACCCGCGCGGCGCATGGCGTGGGCCAGATCCAAGTTTCGCTCGTTGCCGGGATAACCGTGTAACAAGATCGCCGTTGGATGCGGGCCGGATCCCTGGGCCACATAGATGATACCGTTCAGCCTGGCGCCATGACTGGTGATCGCCACGGGCTCGAGGCTGGGTGGATAGCTGCGATCGATCGACGGGGGGTCCATCGTGGCCGGATCGTATCCCGCGTGCCGCCCAGCCGGCGTCACGCACCCAACGGTCGACAGGATGTCCGCGGCGATCACCAGCAGAAACGGAATCGCGAGAGCCGTTCTCATCGTAGTTTCTCCATTCGAGGTTCTTGCCCCGGCCGAGGGCGCGTGGGTCGGCGCCGGCAGTCTAGCCTTCCATGCCGGCCTTTTCCACACGCGAGTGAAGCTGGTAGGATGCTCGTCATGATCCGACACCGGCGCGTCGCACAGCGAGAACCCAGGAACGCCCCGCACGGGCGCTCGTTTTGCGCGATCGCGCTGGCCCTGTCCTGCGCGTCCTCCGCCGCCGCGTCTCCCGCCCCATCGCGTTCGGCGCGTCTCGCCGACGAGTTCCGCGCCGGGGTCGAAGTGCTCGCGGCCGACAGCATGGAGGGCCGAGGGCTCACGACGGCCGGAATACTCCGTGCGGCGAACTGGAAGCGGGAGCTTCGCTCGCGCGGCTTGAAGCCGGCGTTCGAGAACAGCTATCGCCAGCCCTTCGATATCAAGACGGGCGTCGTTCCGCTTTCGGGGAATCACCTCGAGGGCGTGCCCGATCCCGCCTGGGTGCCACTCGGGTTCTCGAGCGCCGGCGCTTTCTCGGGAGAGATCGCCTTTCTGGGCTACGGGATCGACGCGCCGCCGCTCGCGTTCAGCGAATTAGACGGAGCCGATCTGCATGGAAAAGTGGCGCTCATGCTGCGCTACGAGCCGCAGGAAAAGGACAGCTCGTCCCGATTCGACGGGAAGAAGCCGAGCCGCTGGTCGGCGCTCCGGTACAAGGTGCACAGGGCGCGCGAACGCGGCGCTGCCGCGATCGTATTCGTCACGGGTCCGCTTCAGGACGAGGGCAAAGACAGGATCCCCGTGCTTCGAAACGACGGCCCCGAAAGCCCGGCCGGGATCCCCGTGATCCAGGTGAAAACGTCGGTGGCGCAGGGCTGGCTCCATGCGGCGGGCATCGACTTGAAGCGGTTCCAGGACGACGTAGATCGGGACTTGAAGCCGCGTTCCAACGCCTCGACCGGGATCCGGGTTTCCGGAAGGGTCGCGCTCCGAGCGATCTACGCCAAGACTGAAAATCTGGCGGGCTTGATCCCCGGCCGGGGCGCGCTCAAGAACGAGTACGTCGTGGTCGGTGCGCATTACGACCACTTGGGCTACGGTGGGGACCATTCGATGCGCCCGAACGAGCACGCGATTCACAACGGCGCCGATGATAACGCTTCCGGGACCGTGGCCGCGATGATGATCGGCGAGGAGCTGAGCCGCTCGCTTCAGGATGCGAAAGACCGCCGTGGTATCCTGATCGCGCTCTTTTCCGGAGAAGAGGTCGGTCTGGCGGGATCCTCCTACTTCGTCCAGCATCCACCGGTCCCGATCGGGCGCGTGGCGGCGATGATCAATCTGGACATGGTTGGGCGCCTTCGTGAAGACCGGCTCGTCGCCTTGGGCTCCGATACCGCTCCGCAGTGGAAGGATCTCATCGCGCGTGCGTCGACCGCGGCGGGCCTCCACGTCACGAGCAAAGGGGATGGTTACGGCCCGTCCGACCAGACGAGCTTCTACGCGGCTCGTGTCCCGGTGCTTCACCTCTTCACGGGAGCGCACGGGCAATACCACAGCCCGGACGACAAACCGGCGACCGTGAATCCGGAGGGGGCGGCGAAGGTGGTCGCCTTCGCGGTCTCCCTGGGCCAAGACCTGTCGACCGCGACGCCCCGGCCTCAGTACGTTCGCGCTTCCGCAGAGCCCACCATGGGAGGCGACAGCCGCGGATATGGCGCCTACTTGGGAACGATCCCGGACTACAGCGCGATGGAAGCGAGCGAAGGAGGCGTGCTGCTCGCCGACGTCCGTCCGGGCGGACCGGCGGATCTCGCCGGCATCCGGGGCAAGGACCGCATCGTCGAGATGGCGGGAACCAGGGTCGAGAACCTCTACGACATGACGTACGCGCTACAAGATCACCGGCCCGCCGAGACGATCGACGTCGTCGTGATCCGGGACGGGCGCCGGGTCGCGCTGCGTGCGACTCTCGCCGAGCGCGGCGTTCAGAGCGCCCCGGGAGCCGGACAGACGAGCGCGGGGAGCGTCCCTGCGCACGCCGTGGGGGCGGAGCCGCATGCGGGCCTTGCGGCGGCCGATCCCGCGATCAAGGCGGGCCGGCCGTTCGAGCATGCCATGGAAACCGAGCGCCATCTGAGCGACCTCCGCCAGCTCACCTTCGGCGGCGAAAACGCGGAGGCCTACTGGAACCCCGACGGGAGGAAGCTCATCTTCCAGGCCACACCACGCGGGGCACGATGCGACCAGGAGTACGTGCTCGATTTGGAGAGCGGGGACGTCAAGATGGTTTCGACCGGCAAGGGCCGCACCACGTGCGGCTATTTCGATTATCCCGAGGGGAAGCGGATCGTCTTCTCATCGACCCACGCCGCGCGGGACAGCTGTCCACCCCCGCCCGATCGCTCCCACGGCTACGTGTGGGCGATCTACGACTCCTACGACATCTACGAAGCGTGGCCGGACGGATCCGGGCTCACGCCTCTCGTCCGCTCACCGGGCTACGACGCGGAGGCGACCTGGTGCCACCGCGGAGGGAAGTTCGTGTTCACCTCGACCCGGGACGGTGACCTGGATCTCTACGTGAGGGACGACGCGGGAAAGGTGAAGCGCATGACCGACACGCCCGGTTACGACGGGGGCGCCTTCTTCAGTCCGGATTGCTCGGAGATCGTGTGGCGCGCGAGCAGGCCCCGGGGGGCCGAGCTCGAGGAGTATCGAAAGCTCCTCGCGAAAGGGCTGATCCGGCCCCGCTGGCTCGAGATCTTCGTCATGAAGGCCGACGGCACCGGCGCGCGGCAGCTCACGAAGAACGGCGCCGCCAATTTCTGCCCGACGTTTCACTCGGATGGAAAGCGGATTCTCTATAGCTCGAATGCTGGAGCGGCTGATCCACGTGAGTTCGATCTCTGGATGGTCGACAAGCGAGGGGGCGACCCGGAACGGATCACCTTGGCACCGGGATTCGACGGCTTCCCCCACATGAGCCCAGACGGCAGGTGGCTCGTGTGGGCGTCCAACCGCGCCGACCCGGGATCGCACGAGACCAACCTCTTCATCGCGCGCTGGGTGGAATAGCCCCGCGGCGGCCGGCGCGGCGCCGGCGACCACCGCCAAGGGGTACGTTACGCGAACCTCGCCTAAGGTCGCTCCGGGCGAGACCGCCCGGCGAGTGGCGGCTCGCGAGGCGCCCAGCGGCTTCCGCAACGATGGCTTCCCCCCTGGGCGGGCCCTAGGCGCTGGCGTGGGCTAGACTAGAGAACCACGAACTCCAAATGGGAGGTACGATGGCCGATCACGACCACAGCGGGACCCACCATCCAGACGGAGCGGCGGCCGGCCGGCTAGTTACCACCGATCCCGTCTGCGGCATGAGCGTCAAAATGGACACCGCGTTCCGGATGGCCTACGCCGGCAACACGTATCTATTCTGCTCCGATGACTGTCTCGAACGCTTTCAGTCCGCCCCCGAGCGTTATCTCGAGCCTGCGGCGCCTGCGATCAAGAACCCGCAACCGGCGTCGAGTCGCAAAACGCCTGCGGGGCGCTACTCCGCCCAGCACACGGGTTCCGTGACCGAGCCCGGGCAGCGGATGGGGACGATGTCGCATGCCGAGGCGTTGCGGCTCGCCGTCCAGATCCTGGATAACCTGCACGCCCAGATCCGCGCCACGGACGAAAAGATCCGCGCGCTCTTCGCGGGATCCGCGATCTTCGTCGCCGCGCCACCTTGACCGGGCAGCAGACGCTGTCCCAGCTCAAATCGGAAGAGCAAGGCACCCTGATCCCCCTGATCGCCTATGCCGTGCTCTTGGCGACGCTCGCGTTCTCGTTGATCTCGGCGATCGTCGCGCTGCGCCCGCGCCTGTCGCATCACGAGGTCGCCGAGCGCTCACTCTTTTATTTTGGCGACATCCACCGGATGGAGGCGGCCGATTATGTGCGGGCCTTCATGGGCCTCTCGGAGCAGGCCGCGCTCGACCAGGTTTTGACCCAGGTGCACGTCAACGCCAAGGTCGTGCAGAAGAAGTACCTGTGGACCCGGCGCGCTGCCACCGGTTTCGTCGCCGCTACCGTGGTGTGGCTGGCCGTCCAGCTTGCGTTCGTTGCCGGCGATGCCGCGAGAGGCCTTGCGAGGAAGTATTTTGGTACTGGCACAAACACGGTCAGTGTGCAGGGCAACGAAGCTGATCCCAGCACGGCCAACGACACCGCCATCGCCAGCACTACGGTCAACCCGGCCGCCGATCTGGCGGTCACGAAAGCGGACTCGCCTGACCCCGTCACCGCAGGCCAGAACCTGACCTATACCATCACCGTCAAGAACAACGGCCCAAGCGCCGCCGCCAAGGCCGCGCTGAATTATGCGGTCCCAGCCGATACCACCTTCCAGTCGCTCACCGCGCCGGCCGGCTGGAGCTGTACGACCCCAGCGGCTGGCGGCACGGGCGCGGTCCACTGCGGGGCCGCGAGCCTGGCCTCCGGGGCTACGGCGAGTTTCACACTGGCGGTGAAGGTGAATACGGGCACGGCTGCCGGCACGACCATCACCAACACCGCAACGGCCTCCAGTGCCACGACCGACTCCAACTCGGCCAATGACGCCGCGACCGCCACCACGGCAGTGGTGAAGGCCAACCAGCTCTACCGCCTCGGCGTCACGGTGACGGGGCAGGGAAGCGTGACGAGCAGACCGGCAGGTATTAGCTGCCCCAGGGACTGCAGCGACTCTTACGCCGGCCGAACTTCGGTGACTCTCAGCGCCACGTCGAGCGGGTCGCGCTTTACTGGCTGGGGCGGGGACTGCCAGCAGGCCGGGACGAAACGTTCTTGCGTGGTCAACATGACGGCGGATCGCTCGGTAAAGGCCACCTTCAGCAAGAAGTAGAGCTGGGGGTCAGTGACCCACCCTATTATTACTTTTGGCAAAGGAAGAGAGAGGGGTGACAAAGTTGCGAGCAAGCAGAAAATGTTTCGACCCCTGCCGGCGCCGCGGTCGGCGGCGACCGCGCCGAGCCACACGCGCTCTCTGAGCAGCGGCGCATCGGACGGGTCTGCGCTGTCTCGGGCCGTCAAGGCGAAAGCGATGGCCACCGGTGGCGGTAGTGGAAGCCTTGTTACTCGATGAGGGCAGGGTGCGGAGCTACCGTAGAGTATGATAATAAAAAACTGAGCGAATACCGGCATCGCGTCCCTGCACCATGACCCCCCGGATCCAAGTTGCGCTGGCGGCCATCTCGGGTTTCGTGGCGGTTGCCGCGGGCGCGTTCGGCGCCCACTTCCTCAAGGCCCGTCTCGCGCCCGATGCCCTTCAGGTCTTCGAGACCGGCGTGCGCTACCAGATGTACCACGCGCTCGCGCTCCTCGCCGTGGCCTGTGTCACCGCCCGTGCCCCCTCGGCGGTCGGGAGCGCCGCAAGCTGGTTGTTCCTGGCGGGTACGGTGGTGTTCTCCGGCAGCCTGTACGCGCTGGCGCTGACTGGATGGCGTGGGCTCGGCGCCGTGACGCCCTTGGGCGGCGCGGCATTCCTGGCCGGCTGGGTGTGCTTGTTGGCAGCGGCGAAGAAGATGTAGCACGAATAATAAGTTGGAATGTAAAATGGCGGGGGGCTTGCCTCATGAGGCCCAGATGTCCGACCAGCCGGCGCGGACGCTCCGGGGTCTTGCAGATTTTTTCGATACACCGCTCGATACGAGGCTCGCTCGCCATCTGACGCGCTCTCCGATCGAGGCGGCGCTCTCCCTCTTCAAAGACGTCGCCGGCTCGGTGCCCGCCTACCGGGCGTTCCTGGACGAGCACGGGATCGCGCCCGCTTCGATACGGACCCCGGCCGACTTTGCACATGTGCCGCTCTGTACCAAGGCGAATTACGTCGCACGCTATCCCCTGGCCGCGCGCTGCCGCGGTGCTCGCATCGAGCACTGCGATATCATCGCCGTGTCCTCGGGCTCGACCGGCGTCCCGAGCTTCTGGCCGAGGTTCTTAACTGATGAGTTGGACATCGCGACGCGCTTCGAGCAGGTCTTTCATGACAGCTTCGAGGCCGATCTCCGGCCGACGCTGGCGGTGGTGTGCTTTGCGCTCGGGACCTGGGTGGGAGGGCTGTACACGGTATCTTGCTGTCGTCACCTGGCGGCCAAGGGTTACCCCATCACCGTGGTCGCGCCCGGCAACCACAAGGACGAGATCCTGCGGGTGGTCGAGGGTCTGGGCGCGGCCTTCGAGCAGGTCGTCCTGCTCGGCTATCCACCGTTCCTCAAGGATGTCATCGACACCGGCCGGGCCCGCGGCGTGCCATGGGCGCGTTATCGCGTGAGGATCTGTACCGCCGGGGAGGTCTTCAGCGAGGAATGGCGGGCTCTGGTCCTGGAGCGGGTCGGCTCTACCGATCTGTGCCGGGACGCGGCGTCCTTGTACGGTACGGCCGACGCGGGGGTGCTCGGTAACGAGACCCCGCTGTCGGTCTCAATCCGGCGTTTCCTCGCCGATCATCCAGAAGCTGCGCGCGCGTTGTTCGGCGAGGCGCGCCTGCCGACGCTCGTGCAATACGACCCCTTGAGCCGTTACTTCGAGGTCTCGGAGGGCACCCTGCTGTTCACCGGGGATAATGGCGTCCCATTGATCCGCTATCACATCGCCGACGAGGGCGGACTCATCGATTACGCGGCGATGTTGAGCTTTCTCGCCCGGCATGGTTTCGATCCCCGGGCGTCTCTAGGAGACGGCGCGCGCGGCGCGCGGCCGCTACCCTTCGTCTATGTCTTCGGGCGCTCGCATTTCGTTTTGTCGTACTTCGGGGCCAACGTGTACCCCGAGAACGTCACGGTCGGCTTGGAGCAGCCAGAGGTCCGGGAGTGGGTCACGGGCAAGTTCGTGATGCAGGTGCGCGAGGATCCGGAGCGAAACCGGTCCCTGTGGGTGGTGGTCGAGCTGGCGGCGGGAGAGGCGGCGAACGAGGAGCGAAAGGACGCCGCAGCGGCCGCCATCCTGCGCGCGCTGATGCGCCTGAACAGCGAGTATGCGAACTACGTCCCGGCAGCGTATCGCACACCTAACGTGGATTTGCGGACCACGGCCGATCCGGAATGGTTCCCGGCGGGCGTCAAGCATCGCTATACCCGCCCTTGCGATGGCGCCGGCGCAAAAACCCCCGTGCGATAGTCGCAACGCCCCGGTCCAGGTGTTTCCAGCAATGAGATCTCGCGCGTTATCGCTCTTCATGCTCGCCGGGCTCGTGATCGTCCCGGTACCGGTCTCGGCGCGCATGTACCAGTGGGTGGACCCGGGCACCGGCACTACCCAGTGGTCCGGCCGGCCGCCGGCCTGGTACCGTGGCAGCCAGCGTGGTCCCCGGGTCCTCGTATTCGACGGCGGGCGGCTGATCGACGATACCGCGCGGCGCGTCCCGGATGCCGAGCGTGACATGCTGCGGACTCAGGCTTTCGCGCCCCAACCCGAAGCCCCGACGCCGACTGCCGACGCGCCAGCGGAGGGCGTCGATTCGGAGCCATCTTCTCCAATCGACGCCGCGGGTCCCAAAGGCGCACCGGTCAAGGGCCCCGAGGTCCCGCTCCCCGGCGTGGATCAGGCCACCATCGAGCGCTTGAAGGCCATCATAGGCGAATGGGATCGCCGGCAGACCGAGGAAGCCAAGCGCTTCTTGGAGGGGCAAGCCGTCGGGGCGCCTGGGGCACCGCCGGCAGGACCCTAGCAGCCTGTCGGACTTAGCGCGGAACTTTTCAAGCGCGAGGGGATCGGATCGGTCAGGGTTCCAATGAGCGAGGCGTGCATGAGCCATTTCCGTCCCTGTGATCGTGACACACCCTACCTGC
>JACCXJ010000157.1 GCA_013697045.1 Gammaproteobacteria bacterium
AAGATCACAGACGCGCAACTGGCCTCGCTCAATCTCAAGCCGGACAACTTTCATGGCGACTGGAACTACACGGTCCTGCCGACGCGAAGGACAACTTAGTCATGTTATTTGTGCGCGACGCCTTATCGCCATCGGTCATCCACGCACGGTTTCGGCTGCTCGCCCCGTTCCTGGGCGAGGGTCGGGTAGTCGGTATACCCTTTGGCACCGCCTCCATAGTAAGTGGACGGATCGTCAGCATTGAGGGGCGCGCGAGCGAAACCGCTCCGGCAGGTCTGGATTGGCTATAAACTTACGCCCGAAGGCAATCAGATCCGCCCTGCCCTGCTCGAGCCAGGCCTCGGCAGTGTCCTGGTCGAAGCCACCGGCCAGGATGAGCGTGCCGCGGTATTTTTCACGGAGGAGATCGAGCATCCGAGTCGCGCGCGGATCGGGCTCGGTTCCTTGCTCGATCGCGGCGACGGCCGGGTTGACGAGGTGCAGGTAGGCGAGCCGGTAGTCGCTGAGCTTCTTCGCGACGTAGCCAAAGGTCGTTTCCGGATCGTCGTCGCTTATGTCGTTGAAGGTGCCGAGGGGCGATAGTCTTACGCCGACGCGGTCCGTGTCCCAGACCTCGCTGACCGCCTCGACCACTTCTATCAGCAGCCGCGCCCGGTTCTCGATGGCGCCGCCATAGCGATCGGCGCGCTGGTTGGTGCTGGAGTTGATGAACTGGTCGAGCAGATAGCCGTTGGCGGCGTGGATCTCGACGCCGTCGAAGCCAGCGCTCAACGCATTTTTCGCCCCGCGCACGGTACTGTCGGACGATGTAAGGCATCTCCTCGATCTGCAGGGCCCGCGGGGTCACGAAGGGGACCAGCTCTCCCTCGCCCTTGTCGTTCTCGATAAATGCTTGGCCCGCTGGCTTGATGGCCGAGGGCGCGACGGGGAGCATGCCGTCGGGCTGCAAGCAAGGGATGGGAGATGCGCCCGACGTGCCAGAACTGCAGGAAGATCAGACCGCCGGCCTGGTGCACCGCGTCGGTGATCCCTCGCCAGCCCTCGACCTGTTCCGGGCTGTGAATACCGGGGGTCCAGGCGTAGCCCTGTCCCTGTTGAGATACTTGGGTTGCTTCGCTAGCGATGAGCGCGGCCGAGGCCCGTTGCGCGTAATAACAGGCGTTGAGAGCGGAGGGAACATTGCCCGGCTGGCGGGCGCGCGAGCGGGTCAGCGGCGCCATGACCATCCGGTGGGGCAGGTTGTAGCGCGCCAGTCGGATGGGCTGGAATAGCTGCTCCGCTGGCCGTTCCGTGGGCGTTGGCCGCGCAGTCACGGTTTTGCGCGATGGTGTGGACACGGACATGATGTTCTCCTCAACGGGACGCCGGGCGACCGGCATCACGCCGGGCGAGACTATCGAGAATACGCTGACGGACACCTCGGCGCCGGGAGAGTATCCATGCGTCTGGGTGGTTCTCATCCCGCGAGGGCCCGGAGCCGGTCCGACTCGTACACGTGGACCCCGCGGGCGGCGTCCTTGGCGACGCGGATCATCGCCGCCGCGACTGCCCGCGCCGCGATCGGCCGGTACCTGCCTAGCGGGCCGACGAACATAAACCCGAGTGCCCGTCCCGCGAGGATCGCGAGCCGCTCTCCGGGACGGCTCTCCCGGCGCTCGCCGAGGAGCAGCGAGGGCCGGAAGATGTGCACGCCATCGAACGGCAGCTTGCGAACCGCTTCCTCCACCTCGCCCTTCACCCGGTTGTAGAAGAACCTCGATTGGGGATCCGCGCCCAGGGCGCTGACCAGGAGGAACTGGCCGGCGCCGTGCCGGGAGGCGAGCCGCGCGAGCTCATAGACATAGGTGAAGTCCACCCTGCGGAATGCCTCCTCTGAGCCTGCGTGCTTCATGGTGGTGCCCAGACAGCCGAAGACATCGTCGACCCTCGGGATGTCACCGAGCTCCGCGAGCCGGTCGAAGTCGACCACCCGCTGCACCAGCTTGCGGTGCGTGGTTCCGATCTCCCGCCGGCCAAGCACGACCACTTGCTGCCAGGTGTCGTCTTGGAGCAGCAGCTCGAGGCAGTGGCCGCCCACGAGCCCGGTCGCACCGGCAAGGAGCGCGGTGCGCCGGGTCACGGTGCCATCACTCCGGGAGGCGGTTTCTGTAGCCCTTGCTTCTGCCATATCGTCTATCCTGATGCCTCAACTATAGGGAGTCCAAGCTGAAGGGCACGGTAGTCACACTATTTTTCGCTTTTTTATAGAGTCGTCTGCTCTCACGTCTCTGAGTTGTGGCCCCGCCCTTTCGTGACTTGGTGTAAAAGCAATAGCCATTTTCATTGGACGGCCCACCGCCATCTGTTTGCGCCATTGACTCCGTTTGTCCAATGTTGCTACGCGATCTTGAGCACGACTTTGCCCCGTGTGTGTGGCGGGCTTGGACCACCTCGAGGGCGTCCGGGGCGCGCTCGAAGGGAAAGACCTCATGGATCTCCAGCGTGAGACGCCCGTCGTCGATCATGCGGGCGACGCCCGCGAGCCGATCGGCATCGGCTCGGACCACGTATTCGGTATCGACGCGGACCCCGGGCCGCACGACGGATGCCGAGCCGGTGAGGTCCACCATCCGCCCGCCATCGCGCAGCGTGTGCACCCCCTGGTTGGCGGTCTCGCCCCCGACGCCGTTCAGCGCCTTGTCTACGCCGTCCGGATACAGGGTGCGGATCGCCGCGACCACGTCCTCCGCCGTGTAGTCGATCACCGTCTCGGCACCGAGAGCGCGCACGAAGTCGTGGTTGCGCCGGCTGGCCGTCGCGACGACGTGCGCCCCGAGGCCCGTGGCAATCTGCACGGCCAGGTGGCCGACTCCGCCGGCGGCAGCCGTGATCAGCACCACGTCGCCCTGATGCACCCCCAGGATATCCGTCAGGGTCTCATGCGCGGTCAAACCGACGATTGGCACTCCGCCCGCCCGCGTCAGCTCCAGCGAAGCGAGCGCCCCGGCGACGTAAGACGCGGGCACAAGCATGTAATCCGCCCAGGCGCCGTTGTGGTACAGCGGGTAGCTGTAGGCGTAGACGGAGTCGCTCTCGGCGAAGCCGGTCACCTCCCGACCCACGGCAGCCACCGTGCCCGCGCCGGCCAATCCGAGAACAAGCGGGAACGGTCGCTCCATCGGCCATTCGCGTTCCCGGACCAGAGCGTCCCAGTCACCCACCTCGGCGCCGTGCATCCGGATCAGCACGTCGCGCGGCCCCGGCTCCGGCGGCACCGGAAGTTCCACAAGCCGCATCCGCTCTGGGCCGCCGTAGGCGTTGATTGCCCAGGCACGCATCGTCGTCTTTTTTATTCCCGTGTTGCTCATTTGTCGAACTCCCTTCAATGCCGTCGTAGCACTGCCGGGCGATCTCGAGGTCGCTCCGCATCGCAGGCTCCCTTCGCTCTTCGGCGTCGTGTCCTTGCGGGTCGCCCCGGTCACGCCGCGTTGCGATGCGGCGCCCGTGCCCGTTGGCTGGCCTCGAGTTGCGGCACGATCTCTTGGCCGATCTCTTCGAGAACCTCGGCCGCGTCGCGCGCGCCGTACTTGAAGTTGAGGATGACGTGGTGGACGCCGGCCGTGCGTAGCCCGTTGAGGAAGCGGAAAACGACGTTCCGGCCGCCGCGCAAGCCAAGGTGGATCGACTCCGGTGGTTGGTTCGGGTCGTCGGTCAGATCTACGTAGAACGACTGGGCGAACGGTTTGAACACACCCGGCGCTGCAGCCGCCACGGCGGCATGCCAGCGCGCCGCGAGCTCCGACTGCTGGGCGAGGGGCCGCGGGTAGGCGATCCAGCCGTCCGAATGCTCGGCGATCCATTCCAGGCTCTGCCGGCTGTTGCCCGTGACCAAGACCGGCAACCGCCCGGTCGGCTTGGACACGAGGTCGGCCGTCCCGAACAGCGCGCCATAGGATGATCGGACCGTCGGGAACTCCTGGGCGAGCACCTCGCGGATCACGCGCAGGTTCTCGCAGAAGAGGGCATCGCGGCTGTCGAAGTCGACGCCGAATGCCGGGAACTCGACCGGCCGGTCGCCGGACGCGACACCGAGCACGAGCCGGCCGCCCGAGAGCTGGTCGACCGAAGCCGCCGCCTTGGCGGTGTGCAGCGGGTGGCGCAAGGGGAGAATGATCGAACCGGTGGCGAGCGCGATCGTGCGCGTGTGTGCTGCGATCCAACCGAGATAGACCCAAGGATCGTAGACCTGCCCGACGTCGCCGAAGCTCGGGTCGCGCAGCGGCACGTCCCGAAACCAGAGCGCGGCGAAGCCCAGCTCTTCGGCCCGCCGGGCCAGGCGTTCCTGGCCGCGCATCGCCGGCTCGTCGCCTTCGAATGCCTCGATCGGGAAGAAGACTCCGAGCGTCAATCGGCCAGGCGCGAACATCCTCTGGAAGCCCTTGGCTTCGCTCACGCGGGCCGTCTTGTTCGCCATCAGCATGATCGCTCATCCTGGATGAAGTCCGTGGTGAGCAGCGTCACCCTTCGCTTAGCCCGGCGTCCATCGCGCCGGGGATGACGAGCATGATGGCGTTATCCACGATCTCCATGATCGTGATCGAGACCGTATCCGAGGCAACGCCTAGCGAGCGCACTACCGTAAGCGATGCCTGCCCGCAGCAGGGGCATCACGGTCAGCGCATAGCCGAACACAAAGCCCAGCACGACAGCCAGTGCTTCGTCGATGTCGTGCTCCAAACGTGAGTAACGCATTGTCGTCTCACTAAATCTATTTACTATATCTATTTACTATTCCATGAACAACTCATCGGGGTAGCACCACCACCAGCGCTCGCCCGGCTCGTACGACTGGACAATCGGATGCTGTGTCCTGTGATAATGCCGGGTGGCGTGTTTGTTCTTGGAGGTGTCGCAGCAGCCGACATGCCCGCAAGTCAGGCACAGGCGCAGGTGCACCCAGGGGTCCCCGATTGCGAGACACTCCTCGCAACCGCTCGCACTGGGTATAACCGGTCGGATCTGATTCAAATGAACGCATGTGCTGGACATTGGTTATCTCCTCGCTTATGAGATGATTACTACGCGTCAACTGGAAGCAAGGTATTCGTGCACGAATTCCACTGCCATCGCCCCTTTGCCTACTGCGGAGGCGACACGCTTGGTCGAGCCACACCGCACGTCGCCCGCAGCAAAAATGCCAGGAAGGGCTGGTCTCCAGCAGAAATGGCTGGCGACGAAGCGGCTACGACTCCGCGATCGGCACTCCGGTCTTCAACCTCAATCGCGTCCCGCCGATCTCTGCGTTTCGCTTGGCCCGGTCCTCCCCCAATGCATTGTCCAGGGGGGGCCCGTTTGTTGCTCTAAAGAGCGGCTTCACACTACGGATCGAGCCTGCGTACGCACCTTGCTGAAAAGCCCAATCATCTCCCGATTGAATGCCGGGATGTCCTCAGGCTTGCGGCTCGTGACGAGATTTCCATCCACCACGACCTCCTGATCCACCCACTCGGCGCCGGCGTTCTTGAGATCGGTCTTGAGCTGCGCATCCAGCCAAACCACGAGGCGATCCGCCTCCGATCAGATCCTCATTGGCCATCTTGCTATCTCCTTTCGATATGGGTCTACAGCCATGTGCTTTATGAGGCCGTCTTGGGCTGCTTGCCAGAACGCTGGGCTCCCCCGTCAGGCGCCCCCTGGATCTCAATGCGTCGGCTGCGCTCTACACGCTGCGGCGCCGGCATGGTTATCTCTAGCACCCCATTCTGGAAGGTGCACTTCACGTCCTCGGGCCTGACGCCCTCGGGCAGCGGCACGCTGCGCGAGAAGCGACCATAGCGCCGCTCGCTGTGGCGGTAGCCCTCACGGGTCTCTTCGCGCTCCTCCCGCCGCTCGCCCGCGATCGTGAGCAGATCGTCCGTGACCTCGACCTTCACGTCGTCCTTGCTCAGGCCGGGCAATTCCGCACGGACTACGAGCTTGTCATCTCGCTCTAAGACCTCAATCGGCGGGACCCACTGGGCCTGCGGGAACCCAAACGCATGCCCCCCGCGGGAACCCAGCCGGCGCCGCGCCGTCCCGAAGTCCGCAAAGAGGTCCCCGAAGAGCTGCTCCATCTCCTCAGAGAACCGCCCGATGAGGCTGAAGGGGCTCTCCGCCCATAGCGATGGGGGCAGAAAGTCCTGGCGGCGCGACAGACCCTTCCCCTGGTCCTGTTGCCCGGTGCTCGGGGGCTGGCTTTGCGCTACCGAATGAGTCTGTCCCGGTTGGGTCGTTGCTGGATTGTCTGTCGCTTGTGTCATATGCCTTTACCCTGTCTACACAATATTGAGTTGGATCGCTGCGCGCATGCGCCTCTCTCCTTTGAACGGGAGCAGTCTCCTGCGCACAATGTCGGAAGGGCAACCGCCGTTCCACAAACGAGCGCTGAAGGCGCTGTGCGCTAAGTTACGGCAATGAGAAGAGATTTAGTCCTGAAGCCCGAGGAGGGACTCGGGAGGGAGAATCGCGCGCCGAAGGCAAGCTGCCGGACAGCCGTCAGAACTGCCGGAGGGCGGGCACTAAACTAAAAGGAACCTAGTATGGGCGGGTGGTCCTCACTGTATCTTGACAAGATGCGGAAGGAAGTTGGGGATTCCCGCCCACATTAATGCCGCGCCGTCGCTGCGATTACCGCGTGCAAGCGCACTGTACCGCACGCAGAAGAAGGTCCTCGTCCTCCAATGGTTTGCGTAAAAAGGCTAATGCGCCGCCGCGAAGCGCTTGTGCCAAATGACCGCCCTTGTCTTCCGTAACGAAGATGACCCGGACTTGAAAACCGTTTCCCGCCAAATGCCGTTGCAGCTCCAGACCACTCATACCCGGAAGCTGCGCATCGAGGATCAGGCAGTCCACGCTGTGCCAGCCCTCGGACGCCAAAAAGTCATCCGCCGAAGCGAAAGTTGCACCCCGTACCCAGCCGGTCTCAACAAGTTTGAGAGCGTCTCACATAGAGCTGCCTCGCCGTCCACGACGGCAATCACGAACTCTTTCGTGCTCTCATCGGCCCCCATCCGGTGACGTTCCCGTCGCCAGAACGCTCGGGAGAATATAACGGCGAGAGGGGATGAACCGCTGTCGGGTGTGGCCAACAACTGGTATCAGGATTTCCCTGAAAACGCTGTACGGGTTTCCGCTACTCGAAGGAGACGATGCCCTGCTGGATGGCGAACTTGATGAGGCCGGCGAGATCCTGGATAGCGAGCTTATCCATCATGCGGGCGCGATAGGTTTCCACTGTCTTGGGTGAAAGCGAAAGCGTGCAGGCAATGTCGAAGACGCTACGTCCTTCAGCGAGCATCTGCAGTACCTGCCGCTCGCGAGAGCTCAGGCATTCCAATGGATCTTGCAAAGGGTTGCTGAGAAAGTGGTCGATTACGCTGTCGACCAAGGGCCTGCTGAGGTAGCGCTTGCCACTATGGACCGCCCGTATGGCATCCACAACTTCCTTCGCCATAGACTTTTTGGCCACGTAACCCATAGCTCCTGCCTGTAGCGCACGACAAACGTGGATCGGATCCGAGTACATCGACAGCATGATTACGCGCGTTTCAGGACATCGCTCGCAAATGATATGCATGGCCCCGGTACCATTTAGTTCCGGCATCGCGTTGTCCATCAGGACTACATCCGGCCTCGTCTCCATCGACCGGCGCACGGCCTGGCGACCGTCCTGAACGCAGGCGATAACCTCCATGTCCGCCTGCGCCTGGATGAGGTAGCGCAGTCCCTCGGCTACGACACAGTGATCATCGGTGATGAGGATCCGAATTGTCATGTCAGCAAGGGACCCGAACCAAGATTTGCGTACCGCCGCCGGGCACCGCTTTGACCTCGAAGTGCCCTCCCACCGCTTGCGCGCGCTCCCTCATCGTTACCATCCCGCGACCGGGCCTCGACGTTGCCTCCGAGCTCAGGGCAGGATCAAAGCCGATGCCATTATCCGATACGGATAGGATGCATTCGCCGCCCGAGTGCTGGAGATCGATCTCGATCCGCGTAGCACGAGCGTGTTTGGCCACATTATTGAGCGCTTCCTGGGCGATACGAAACAGCGTGATCTCGATCTCCTGCGCCAGTCGCTGCTTCGGCTCCTTGCCTCTCACCACGGCGTCAATGCCGGTACGCTGCGAGAACTCCTTAGCGTACCACTGCAGCGCCGGCAGCAGTCCGTGCTCATCGAGCATCGGTGGGCGCAGCTCCGACATGACATTTCGCATCCGCGATCGAGCCGACCAGCGAGATGGAATCCTCCAGCCGGGAGCGAAGCTCCGCAAGATCGTCACCCGAGAGCTGGGTCTTCAGGATGTCGAGGTTGATGACCAGCGCCGTGAGAATCTGACCCACGCGGTCGTGAAGCTCCCGAGACAGCTCCTTGCGTTCGGATTCCTGCACTTCGACCAGGTGCCGCGATAGCGCCTGGTCCGCTCGTTCGCGGCCTTGCGCTCGGCGATCTGCTCGAGCAGTGACTGGTTTGCTCTGGCAAGCCCGGCAGTACGCTCCGCGACCCGAGCCTCGATTTCAGAGTACGCTTGTCGAAGGCTATCCGCATGTTTCACGGCCCGCTCGGCACGGTAGGCGTCGAACGCCGAAATTAGCAGAGTCGCCGCCAGGAATACCAACGAAAAGCCGCCGACTGCGCTGGCCAGCCACACGTCGTTGATATCCTGCGGATTCACGGTGGAGATGCTGTTGGGGTCGAAAATCGCCGCCGCAATGCCGGTGTAGTGCATCCCGGAGATCCCGGCACCCATCACCAGCGCGCTGCCGGCTTTCTTCCAGAAGGCGGATAGGATCGTCTCCATGCGCAGGTTGAAAGCCCTCCATAAACCGAACACTGAGGCAGTCACGGCGATGAGTATCGAAAGACTTATCAGTCACGCGAGTTCGCTGTACTTAAGGCGAACTCAGATGCGCTTGCGTCTGAATTATCGAGGTTCTTCCTTGATCGGCGCGGTCTCTGGAGTGATCGGTTCTACGAATATCTGTTAATGTGAGCTGGCGATGAGCTACGCGATTGCTATTTTTCCAGACGAGGCGGTCAGTGATTGGGTTGCTGTTAATCGACGAGGGTTGGCCACAAACTTTCCGGTTCATGTCACAATCAAAACCCGCTTTGACGTCGCCGTCGATGTGTCTGTGGAACAACTTGAAGAGGTCGTCAGTGGCGTGTTTCCATGCGAACCGTTTCGAGCGGTGCTAGATGGTCCATTCTATATAGAGAATAGAATTCGATGGATCGAGTGTCGGCCTGGCAATGAAGGTTTCGATAGGATAATTGGGCTTCATCGAGCGTGTTGGGTGCGCTCTCCGAGTCGGACTGTGCACCCGTCACCGGCGGCGTTGGCGCGTTCGAGGGGAACAACTACAGGCCGCACATGACCCTCGATTGGGACAATCTACGGATCCACGTGCCGTCACCGAGCGTAGTCGAGGAAAGACTAAAGGTCTCGGCTACGTTCGTGGCCTGGGCGATTCTTCAGTATTCGAACGATCCGTTGCGTCGCGGCGTGCGCGTCATGAAAACGCGAGAGTTCTCAGTATAAAGGCTCGCGGCTTCGCGCAACCAGCGCTTGAAGGGCCGATTGAGCTTCAGCCTGCCCTTGGCATTCAACATGTGAGCTTCCCACAGGCTAATGGCTGAGAGAAACGGCAATTCCCGCTCGGCCAGCCGATCGAGCGCTACGCGCTGTCCAAACGGTAATTCCGGCTGACCCATCAGCCACCAGATCCAGACGTGAGTGTCCAGCAGCACGCTCAATGCGCTGCTTCGAAATCGCTGTCCGACAGCATCGATTCGCTAGGCGCGGCTTCAAGGCGACCGGTGCCGCGCAAGCGCTCCCAGGGCTTGCCCCGAGGTCTGCCGTCCAGCGGAACGGCAGACGTCAAGCGTGCCACCACCCGTCCCCGGCGGACGATGTCGATAGACGTGCCATGCGCCTCCACTTGACGGATCAGATGAAGACATTTGGCCTTGAACTCGGTCACCGATATGGTCATCAAGGGATCATAAATGACCATTCGCCATTGTCAAGCGCAGTGAACAAAGGGAGTCAGGTCTTCACGTTTGCCTAGATAGGGCGCAACCTTCCCGGATATCCCACCCGCTACGATTGGAATTCGAAGGCACGCTTTACCACTTGCCCTGGCAGGGGGACCGGCGCGTTCCGATCTTCGAAGGACCACGGCCGCGAGGTGTTCCTTGGCGGTGGTCGAACAGGTTCTTGCGCGCTTTGACTGTCAGGGCGCTGGCCTACAGGCTCATGGGCAATCAATTCCACAAGGTCCTAAAGGCCCGGCGACCCAATTTGCCGCGTCTGATCGCCACATCAACGGCGTCTATCCCCAGCGCTAGAACCCGGCGCCACGACTGGCTACCCGAGGCGGCTGCAAGGCCGTATTGGTTGACGAAGACGCCTACCTATTGGATGCCGCTCAATACTTGTCCGGGCGGGGATGTTGAAGCGGCCTGGGGATTGGCGCTGGACCCGAGTATGAGGTCGACCAGCGGTGAGCTTGTAGGCGCCTTCCCACTCCGCACCGTCCTGCCGATCAAGGCCACTTGACGGGCACCGGTGGACTCGCGTCGGAGCGAAGGACTGCCGTGTCTGCGTCCTCCACAGCCACCCGGAACCCGGCCTGGGCCAGCGCAGCCGCCCTCTTCTCGCCCCCGCCCGGACCGCCAGATGACCGCCTGCCCTTCCGACGCGACAGTACCTGTTGCATAACCCCATTGAACTTCCTATCCTTATCCTTAGACCGGGAAGAGGGCGAGGGTGGGGGTCACGCGCCGAGCTCCAATTGAAACAGGTCCGGGCTCAAGCGGGCGACTTTTTCGTCAAGCTCGTGGGTGAGCAGGGCGCAGCGCGATGCTCGCTTCCCGACGGCTGGTCTGCGATTTCTTTGTTGTTCCGGAAGAACGCACTAATGAATGTGGCTGGCTGTGACCGTGGTCAAAGGAGAACAGCGAATCATCAAGAATATGGATGGAGTTGCGACACGATGGTGGGTTTTCGTTGTTCGCACAGACAACTGATGGTCTGCGATGAGATCTCGGTGATGTATCGATCCATTCGGTCCAAGAGGAGGGTGCGCATATGAGCTTCATTTCAGAATTCAAAGAATTTGCGATGAAGGGGAGCGTAGTTGACATGGCGGTCGGAATCATCATCGGGGCGGCCTTTGGGAAGATCATCTCGGTCATGGTCGACAAAGTGATCATGCCGCCCATAGGTCTGCTCATCGGAGGCGTGAATTTCAGAGATCTTGCCGTCACCTTGAAGGCGGCGGAAGGGCAACAGCCCGCGGTGGTCGTGGGCTATGGTGAGTCCCTCCAGACGGTGTTTGATTTTGCCATCATCGCACTAGCGATATTTATGATGATCAAGGTATTGAACAGGCTCAAGCGGGAGGCGCCACCGCCCCCCGCCGCCGCGCCCGAGCCGACCAAAGAGGAGCAGCTCCTCACCGAAATCAGGGATATCCTAAAGAGCGCTCGCTGAGGCGGCGAGCGCGGCTGCAACTCGAAACCGCGATCACGCTTTCGCGTTCCGTCCTCCCTCACGGCTGACCGCTGATCGAGTGGTCAGCCGTCTGTGAACAAGATTGCCCCCCGACAATGAGGCTAAACGCCTTGCCATCGAAACAGTAGCCGCACGTATCGGCACGCCCCCTTCTTTTCCAGCGAGGCGCGAGGCTGCGCCAGCAACTCGCGCCGGGCAGAACACGGACAGCGACCCTTCATAGGGATGGTGTTAAGAAATTGAGGAAAACTGGATATACAAGCTCTAGTCGTTCGGCTTGCACTTTGCGAGCTTCGGAATCGCCTCACATGCCATATCAAAAAAATGTGCATCCTTTTCTATCCCAATGCTCCGGTATCCAATAGCCTCTGCGGCTGCTAAAGTGGAGCCGGCACCAGCGAATGGGTCTAAGACCACCCCTTCTCCCAAGGGGAGAACAGCACGAACGATCTGTCTGAGAAACGCCTGCGGCTTTAAGCTCGGATGAGGGGCCAAGGATTTTTCGCTTTTTCTGGTAGGCGCGGAAGCAATGGCATCACCAAAGGGCTTGTCCTCGCACGACCGACGAAATCCACCGGTCTTCCACTTTCTAAGGTTGTCTTGGACTCGCCCTTCGATGAGCTTTCTATAAACAATCCAGGGTTCCCACATAGACCGAGGCATGACACTCACCTCGGGAAATTCGTCATGGGCTGCCTTAGGTCGATCACCGCCTCGCATGGTCATTGTCAATCGAACGATTTCGCCTCTTCGTTCAAACCCTGCATCGGACAGTGCGCTAGACACGATATAAGATACAAGAGGGTTTGAGGCGACTACGACATGAGCTCCCGGCACTAGTCTCGGTAACAAGACGCGTGCCCATACGAAGAAAAATGATCGTAGCTCTTCAAGTTGGCCGCCTGTTAATGTAGTGAACCTTGGGAGCGGAGACCTGGTATGGCCATCGTATGAGGGCGGAATCCTCCAGACACCTCCTTTGCCATTTCGCAATTTCGCCTGTTGCTCTGCCGTGTATTCGTGAAGTCCGTAGGGCGGATCTGTTACAACCGCGTGTAGGCTATTGCTGTCCTGTTGGTCAATCCAATCAAAACAGTCCCCATGAATCAGTTGAGCTTTTCCGAATCGGATCGGTTCTCGCCATTCCTGAGTCTGAAATAGTGTACGTTGTATTCCAACCTCTGCGGGTCCACGGATGCGATAGAGCCCTCGCTCTTCGCGAACAAAACGCTCAGGAGTATTCAGCCGGAGATACGATCGAACCGACGAAGTTGGTGCCGGGCCTATGATTCCGCATACGCGCTTTTCTATCTCATTGACAGATAGAGGCTTTGACGTCAGAGACATGACCTGCATAATGGCGTCACGAACGCGGCCAGGGGCGTATCGTGGGTATTGGTCTTCCATGGCCAAGAGCATAAGACGTCTGGACGTCTAGGTCAAGCCCCGGAAGCCCTTAACAAGGTGCCTTAACTCGGACTGTCTCTGTTGCTACGCTCCGTATGGCAGCCAGGTAGCGACGACGATGGCGGCGCTATCGGGGCTCCTGGCCTTCGGGGTCGCTGTCCGTGGCTAGGCGTTCGTTAATAATAAGTTATTGAACGATCCACAAGGGGGCGACGGCCAAGCCGCGGAAGCGGTGGCCGGATAGGCGCGGAATACGCCGCTGGATCGAGCCGGACCGTTTTCAGGACCGCTTGTGCGCCGTGGCGTAGAATGGCGGCCCTGTGGCGGCTACCGCCGGTGTGGGATCGTTAAGCGCCGGTGAGCGAGGCCTGCGGAATGCCTGGGCCAACGGATACTACAGAAGACATAAAGCTTGGCCGGGGTCGAAGCGCACAAGACCGGCGCGGCGATGCCGGGAGGGGACGATGACACCAGCCTATATCCTCGATTTCCAGTCGATCGGGATGCGGGATGTCCACCGGGTCGGTGGCAAGAACGCCTCGCTCGGCGAGATGATCGCCCATCTCTCCGAGGCCGGTGTTCGAGTACCCGGCGGATTCGCGACCACCGCCGAGGCCTATCGCGACCTTCTCGGCCAAGAGGACCTGGAAGGGCGCATTCGCAAGCGCCTCGCCGGGCTCGATGTGGAGGATGTGCGGGCGCTGACCGCAGCCGGCGCCGAGATCCGTGGATGGCTCCTCCGTGCCCCTTTCCCGCCGGGCCTCTGCGAGGCGATCGCGGCGGCCTATCGAGGGCTCGATGGGATGCGGGGCGCACTGGCCGTCGCGGTGCGCTCCTCGGCGACGGCAGAGGACCTGCCCGAGGCGTCCTTCGCCGGCCAGCAGGAGACCTTCCTGAACATCCGCGGGGTGGAGGCGGTGCTCGAGGCCGTCAGACGGGTCTTCGCTTCGCTCTATAACGACCGGGCGATCGCCTATCGGGCCCACCACGGCTTCGCGCATGAGACCGTGGCGCTATCGGCCGGGGTGCAGCGCATGGTGCGGAGCGACGTGGGGACGAGCGGTGTCCTGTTCACGCTCGACACGGAATCGGGGTTTCCGGAGGTGGTCCTCATCACCTCGGCCTACGGGCTCGGGGAGCTGCTGGTCCAGGGGGAGGTCAACCCCGACGAGCTGTGCGTCTATAAACCCAACCTGCGGGCGGGCCGGCCGGCCGTGATCCGGCGCCACCTCGGCGACAAGGCGAAAAAGATGGTCCTGGGCGAGTCGAGCGACGCGCCTACGCGGGTCGTCGCAGTGCCCCCCGAGGATCGCGGGCGCTATTCCCTCCCGGACCCCGAGGCCGAAGCGCTCGCACGCTACGCGCTGTCTATCGAACAACACTATGGGCAGGCCATGGACATCGAATGGGCCAAGGACGGGACCGATGGTCTGCTGTATATCCTCCAGGCCCGACCCGAGACGGTGAAGAGCCGGGCCGCGACCCAGCACCTGGAGCGCTATGTCCTCAAGACCCGCTCGCAGGTGCTGGTGACCGGTCGCAGCATCGGGCAGCGGATCGGCGCCGGCAGGGCCTGCCTGATCGATGGGGTCGAGGGCATGGAAAGGCTCACGCCCGGCGATGTGCTCGTGACCGACATGACCGATCCGGACTGGGAACCGATCATGAAGCGCGCCGCCGCCATCGTGACCAATCGTGGCGGCCGCACCTGCCATGCCGCCATCGTGGCCCGCGAGCTGGGGGTTCCGGCGGTGGTCGGAACCTCGGATGCCACGCGACGGATCGCCGACGGCGCCGAGGTGACGGTGTCCTGTGCCGAGGGCGAGACCGGTTATGTCTACGAGGGCCGGCTCGACTTCGAGCGCCGCACGGTCGCGCTCGAAGCCATGCCCGAGCTTCCGGTCAAGATCATGATGAACGTGGGCAGCCCCGAGCGCGCCTTCGCGTTCGCCGCGCTCCCGAACCACGGGGTGGGGCTCGCCCGCATCGAGTTCATCATCAATCGCATGATCGGCGTGCACCCCAAGGCGCTCCTCGAGTATGAGAGCTTACCGCCCGCCTTGCAGGCGGAGATCCGACAACGCGCGGCCGGATATGCCGATCCGGTGAGCTTCTTCGTCGAGCGCCTGGCCGAGGGGGTGGCGACCCTGGCGGCGGCCTTCGCCGGCAAGCCGGTCATCGTACGGCTTTCGGATTTCAAGTCCAACGAGTATTCCAATCTCCTCGGCGGGGAGCGCTTCGAGCCCAGGGAGGAGAACCCGATGCTGGGATTCCGCGGGGCGGCGCGCTATATCGCGCCGGCCTTTCGCGACTGCTTCGATCTCGAGTGCCGGGCGCTCCGCCAGGTGCGCGAGGGCCTCGGTTTCCGCAATGTCGAGGTCATGGTCCCGTTCGTGCGCACGCTCGACGAGGCGCGTGAGGTGACTGCGCTCCTCAGGGACAACGGCCTGGTGCGCGGGCGCGAGGGGCTGCGCCTCATCATGATGTGCGAGTTGCCATCGAACTGCCTGCTGGCCGACGCCTTCCTGGAGTACTTCGATGGCTTCTCGATCGGCTCGAACGACCTCACCCAGCTCACGCTCGGCATCGACCGGGATTCGGCGCTCGTGGCCGGCCGTTTCGACGAGCGCGACGGCGCGGTCAAGGCCCTTCTGCACCTCGCCATCGCCGCCTGCCGCAGGTCCGGGAAATACATCGGGATCTGCGGCCAGGGCCCTTCGGACCATCCCGACCTCGCCCGCTGGCTGCTCGATGAGGGCATCGAGAGCATCTCCCTCAACCCCGACACCGTGGTCGAGACCTGGCTGTACCTCGCGGGCGAAGCGCGATCGGCGCTGCCGCGGTCCTA
>JACCXJ010000159.1 GCA_013697045.1 Gammaproteobacteria bacterium
GCACGGGGGATCGATTATCTCGCCGGCAACGCCAAACGCGCACACCCTAAGCGCGATCGGAAACGCGGGCGCTTGCAGTTCGGTCTGGAGCCAATATTCGGCATTCCTTAACTACATAACCTATGAACTTACCCTAGGCCGTCCGGCGGCGCTATCCGAGCCGCCCGCCGCCTTACGAGTGGCGCAAATGCTGTCGGCGCTGCAGGGCTGCGAGCAGGGCGTATTGATGCCGGCCACGCTGCATTTGTTTTGGGACCTTTTCGGGATGCTGGGCAAGCAGCCGGTGAGCCTTTACCTGGACGAGGGAGCTTATCCGATTGCGCGGTGGGGTGCGGAGCGGGCAGCGGCGTGTGGAGTCGCTGTTCGGAGGTTTCGCCATCATGACCCAGATTCGCTTTTGGCTCAGGTTGCGGGGCAGGCGCGTTCGACGAAACGCCCGGTCGTTGTCGCCGACGGCTTTTGCCCCGCGTGCGGCGGGCCGGCACCCATTGGCCACTACCTGGACATCGTGCGGCGGTTCGGCGGGCTGCTGGTTCTGGACGACACCCAGGCCCTGGGGATCCTGGGGGAAGAGCCTGGAGCCCACCCACCCTACGGTAACGGTGGGGGCGGTGTGTTGCGCTGGAGCGGCCATTTCGGCCCGGACATTCTGGTGGGCGCATCGCTAGCCAAAGGATTCGGCATACCGATGGCGGCGCTTGCAGGAAGTGAGCTCATGCTGCGGCGGTTCGCAACCCTTAGCGATACGCGGGTGCACTGCAGTCCACCTTCGGTCGCCGTCATCCACGCGGCTGAGCGTGCGCTGACTGTGAACCGGGATCAGGGCAATCAGCTGAGGCAATGGCTGGCTCAGCGGGTCGGACAATTCCGAAAAGGATTGGAGTTGATTGGCTGGTCTTCCATAGGCGGATGGTTCCCGGTTCGAACCATACGCGGAATCGTCGGGCCTGCGGCTGTACGGCTGCATCAACGTCTTTCTCAGCGGGGTGTCCAAGCCGTATTGTCGCGACCCCGCAATGACACGGAAGCCCGTCTGAGCTTTTTGATCACGGCCCGACACAGCGCCATGGAGATTGATCGATGTATAGACATGTTGGATGCGTTGGCCAATGACGCCAAAACCCCAACGACCTTAAGGCAGACGCCAGCCGATCTAGGCTTGTCAGCCGATTGGCTACAAAAATGTCGGCACAGCCATTCAAGAGGTGGATCATGAAACAAGAGCTCGGCTTTGAAACGATACCTTTCGAAATCGCTCCCGAATTCCTGAGTGAACTATTCGAAGAGGAAAGCGAATTAGGACGCCGCCGGTCGTTCGCCGGAGGCGGAAGCCGGTATTCCCGGCCCCGCTCTGGGCCTGGACTGCGCCCGCGTGGAGCCACGACGGCAAGACGTCGGCCACCCCCGAAGCGGCGCAGGGGACCTAGGGCGGTTGTCCACGAGCCCTACGGCCTCGCGAGCGAGCCCTATCCGGGCGAGCCTGAACCGTCCGGTTCGGAGCGTGTCCGCTGGATACAGGACTCGCTTAACCGAATCTTAGGCTTGCGACTCCCGGTGACGGGTGTCATGGGTCCGGAAACACGGAGTGCGGTGCGGAGCTTCCAGAAACAGAGGGGGCTGCCGGCCAGCGGGATCGCGGGGCCCGATACCGAGAAGGCCTTGCTCGACGCCCGGCACCCGGCCGCTGCCGCTGCGCCGCCTGCCGAGCCGCAGCCCGAGCCGACGCAAGACCAGGGCGAGGTCTACGAGTTCGAGACGCTGGACCTCGAATCTCCCCCAAGCATGCCGACGTTGCGCCAAGGCTCGCGCGGCTCGGCGGTCACCGACCTGCAGCGCCGGCTCGCTGCGGCTGGCTTCAGTGCGGGTGCGGCCGACGGCATCTTCGGTTCGCTGACCGACGCTGCCGTGCGCTCGTTCCAGCGCGCGCGCGGTCTCGGCGTCGACGGCATCGTCGGTCCGCAGACCTGGGGACAGCTCTATGCCCAGCCGGGCACGGGAGGCGCACAGCCGAGCCCAATTCCCAGGCCATCGGCGCCAATTGCACCGCCCCGGCCAGCCTGTACGGTGGTCTGGCCGGCAGTGATGCTCACCACGCTCCGCTCAAACATTGTTATTACGGCTGTCGGGGAACGGTTGCGGTGGAAGAATGGCACGCTCAAGGAGTGGGACGATTCGGCGCGCAGCATACTGGTCGACTACTGGCTCACTGGCGTTGGCATGACCCCCTCCGATGCGGCGCACTTTGCCGATCAGCTCTACGCCTGGAGTGCCGCATTTATTTGTTGGGTGTTGCGCAAAGCGGGTGCCGGCAGAGACTTCAGTTACAACAGTTATCACTCCACTTACATCGCTGCATCCTATCAAAACCGAATGTCAGGCAACTGCAGTCCTTTCAAGGCTTATCGGCTCAACGAGGCGGCGCCTGAGCTTGGCGATCTGGTCTGTACCACTTACCAGAACGTGCCGACTGACCTGGAACGTGTCCGGCCGGGCACACCGGGCTATCATTGCGACATCGTCGTCAAAATAGAGCCCGGGAAACTGACCACCCTCGGCGGCAACGTGGGTGACAGCGTCGGACAAAAGACCGTAACGACCGACGCGAATGGTTTCGTGAATAGTCAAGAATACTTCGTTGTCATCAAGATAGGCTGACTTGAGCTGCAAGGAGGTTGGGGTGACGAAGGAACCCCAACTTCCCCTCAGTTTATCGGCGTTGGAGTTCGTGACCCCAATCTGCACAGACGTGAGGTCGGTTATTGAGGTAAGAACGGGGAAACCCACTGAAAGGTCGGGGGCAGGTTCAAGGCAAACGACGTTGTTGGCGAAATATTGCATTCGGCGGAATGGAGTCGGCCCATGAGATACCAATTTGCATTTAGGGCGGCACCGGTTTACGGGCGTCACGGGGAAGGTTCCGACCACTATGCAGGACGCGGGGTGGACATAGGGATATGGAACGGGGTCAGCCTGAGCACTCCCACGTCGAGATGGTCGCGCCTTTCGTACGTGGAGGCGGAGACCCGCGCCTGAGTTTTCTGATCACGGCCCGACATGGCGCGATGGACATCGATCGTTGCGTGGAGGCGCTGGATGAGTTGGCAAATGGCGCCAAAATCCTAAAGAGGATATAGACCGATGACGACCAAGTTCATATTCGAAGCCGAACCGTTCGACTCCTATGTACCTTACCCGCGGTTCGAAGAGATTCCACTGTTTGATCAACCAGAGGAAGTCGACCTGTTTCTTGGCGGACTCGTACGCAGCGTGGCCGGAGTAGCGAAGGATGTCGGCCGAACTGCCCAACGGGCGGCCCAAACTATCGGGAGAACCGCGACCCAAGTATCTCGCGTCGTGCCCTTGTCTCAGGTCGCCGACCTCGCGTCCCGTATGACGCCCTTTGCTTTCCTTGGCGGGAAAGCGAGTGCTCCACCCTATACAGCGCTGACTATCGAACGTCCGAAATAACAGCAACCGCTGTCAAAACAATCGCGGAGGCTAATCATGAAACAAGAGCTCGGCTTTGAAACGATACCTTTCGAAATCGCTCCCGAATTCCAGAGCGAAGTGTTCGAAGAGGAAAGCGAGAGGGGCGGGGCGCGGTCGTCTCCCAGACCGAGATCCGGTTTCCGTTCTCCTTACACGGCCGGACAAGGTCCAGGGCGCAGCCCATCTTCGCCAACTCGCCCGAAGAAGCCACCGGTACGAAAGCCCAGACCAAGCGGCCTTCGGCGGCGAGGGCCGTGGGGAGTACCTTACGGTCTCGTGAGCGAACCTTATTCTGGCCAGCCTGCACCCTCTGGCTCGGAGGACATGCGCTGGGTACAGAGCGCGTTAAACGATGTGCTCGGGCTGCGGCTTCCAGTGGACGGAATCATGGATGCGGCGACGCGGAGCGCCGTTCGCAGCTTCCAGCAGCGTGAAGGACTCCCCGTCGACGGTATCGTCGGCCCTGACACCCGGGAGGCGTTGCTGCGGGCAAGAAGCGGCAAGACCGCGCCGCCGCCGGATGGCGGCGACCAAGCGGCGGGTACCACGGCTCCCGACACGGAGTGGGAAGGGGAGGAGTCACTAGAGTCGTTCTGGGACACGCTCGGCTCGTGGTGGGGGGGGTCGTCCCCGGGCAGCTCAACCCCGCGTCCACCGGCCGGCTTGCCTCCGTCGCCGCAGACCGCTCCCAGCAGCCGGCCGGTCCTCCGGCGGGGCTCGAAGGGATCGGCGGTGACGGAGCTGCAGAACCGGCTCGCGGCGCTCGGGTTCAGCCCTGGGGCAGCGGACGGGATCTTCGGTTCGCTGACCGAGGGAGCCGTCAAGTCCTTTCAGCGCTCGCGAGGCATACCTGCCGACGGGATCGTCGGCTCGCAGACCTTGAGCAAGCTGGGCATCGTGGTGATCGGCACGCCGTCTGGCACGCCAAGTAGCGGCCCTTCGGGCGGATCCGGTTCGATCCGCTACGGCAAGGGCTGGGGTGGCTCCGAGGGAGTCGCCGACGCCGCGAAGGGAATCGCCGCCTCGATGGGCGTGCCGGTGACCTGCCAGAAGCGCGACTACGACGCCACCATCCGGGTCGGCTCGAACACCGGGTCGGATCACTACACCGGCAACACCACGGCCTTCGCCACCGACTTCGGGGTGAGCGGCTCACGCGGTGACCAGTTGGCCCGGGCGATTGCGACGAAGTACGGCATCCCGCAGAACACCAAGCACACCATCCAGGTCGGCGACCGGCGCTACCGGCTCCAGCTGCTCTGGCGGGTGTCGGGCCACTACGACCACGTGCACCTCGGCATCCGCGCCGCGTAGGTGCTCCCACAGTTCGAAGTCACGCCCACATGTCGAGGGCTGGAGGACCTATAAGCAGTCGCGCGGATCGGGGGGAATAAAGCGAAGCGTTACCCACCGATTCCATAGCGCATGAAGAGGTGTGCGTTTCTCGAAGGTGGGGCGCGCCGCGGGTCGAGCAAATGCAACAAAACTCATTCTGAGGAGACCACCATGCACAGCCTAAATTGCCAATGTTCCAAATGCCGAAGAGCGGATTCGCTCGAATACGAACAGTTCGAGTTTCCTGGAGATCCGGAACTTTACGGAGAAACGGAGTTGGAAAGTCCCTTCAGCGAAGCCGAGGAAATCGACCTGGCCGCCGAGCTATTGTCCGTCTCCAACGAGGAAGAACTGGACCAGTTTCTCGGGAAGTTACTCAAGGGCGCGTGGAAGGGTCTCAAGAAGGTGGGCTCGGTCGTCGGCAAGATCGCCAAGCCGCTAGGAGGTGTGCTCAAGGGGGTGGCCAAAGCAGCGCTGCCCTTAGTCGGCGGGGCGCTTGGTTCCTTTATTCCTATCCCCGGCGTTGGTACCGCACTCGGGAGTGCGTTGGGCGGAGCCCTGAGCAAGGCATTGGAAATGGAGTTCGCGGAGCTGAATCAGGAGGAACGGGAATTCGAGATGGCGCGCCGCTTCGTGCGACTTGCAGGTACAGCGGCGCAAAAGGCGGCGCTTGCTTCACCTTCTGTCGATCCGCAAGCGGCCGTTAAGTCGGCACTCATTGCCGCCGCACGTAGGCATGTCGGAAGCCTTCCCGATATTGCTACAGTAGGTAACGATATGACCGGCGCAGCCCCTAAATCGGCACGCAGCGGCCAGTGGGTTCGCCGAGGGCGTGAGATCAGCGTCCTAGGTGTGTAGAGGTTATGATGGCCCCTGGTTGAGGCGAATCATGCGTCCTGGCAGGTCAATGCTCGCGGCGATCAACGCGGGCACTTTCGTTGAGCGACGCCTCTCAGGCGGAGACAAAAAAGGCGGGAAACAGTCATGAAATACGCATTTGCTTTTAAACCAGAGCCGTTTGGGGGTTATTCGGGATTCGACGTATACGAGTCGTTCGATGCCGAATCAGAAGGCAATTGGCAGGGTAAAGTCAGTCGCGGAAGCCCAGCCTACATTCGCTGGGCTCAGCAGTCCTTGAACCAGATCCTGGATCTGCGCCTTGCTGTGGATGGCATCCTCGGCCGGCAGACCCACAGCGCGATTCGCAGTTTCCAACAGCGCCAGGGATTGAGGGTCGATGGGGTTGTCGGTGCTCAAACAGACCGTGCGCTCAGGGCCGCAGGGGCAAGCCCGTCTTCGGGTAAGGTAGCGCCACCGCCACAAACGAGCGCTGTCCCATCGCCTGTACCAGCTCCTACCCTCCTCAGCAATCCCGAAAAGACGCCACTCGCATACACGCTTTATGTGGACATCCCACTAAATATACCTCTTGGCAAAGCGAAATCGATGACAGGGATTTTTGTTCCGGACAATTATTGCCCGCTGTCGCCAGTCGACCTCATTGTTTATCTGCATGGGTTTAAGCGGAGATCTCATAAACCACATCACTCGGTTGATGAATACTGGCGCTTGCCCCAATTTCTGCTGCGGGAAGAAGTAAATAAAAGCCAAAAGAACGTGATTCTTGTCGCTCCGACGCTAGGGCCAAAAAATGAGCCCGGAGATCTGATCCGCCCTGCGGTCTTTGATAGGTTTTTGGACCAGGTGATGGCGGCACTGAAACGGTACGGTCCCTATGCGGGGGGGCAAAAAACTCCCTCCATCGGGAACATCATCCTTGCGTGTCATTCAGGTAGTGGGTCTGTCATGCGAGCGATCGCCATGGGGAGTGACACCTCCGCAGCGCAGATTCAGGAGTGTTGGGCGTTCGACCCTTTCAACATGGGCGGTGCTGATGGGTGGGCAAACTGGGCGCGGTCGCATCGGTTGTACATCTATTACCGTCCCAATAACCCGGGGCAACGATTATGCGAGGGACTTTTAGGGAAGAGCATGCCTAATGTACCCGTTGTTAAATGTAAGCCGAATGTATTGGCTGTGAAAACAACCGTGGATCATGATGAGTTACCCGCGCGCTATTTGAAGGACCGCATTCAGGGGGCACAATTCCTCATTGACAAATGGAATTGCCCAAGCAACGAAACTCGGGAAAGGAGATGAGCCATGACATATCAGTTTCGCTTCCGGGAGGAACCGTTTGGGCTTAACTCGGCATTGGATAACGCTGAAGAGCTGTTAAGTACCGATTTCGCTGAAACATGGCAAGGAGAAGTGTCTCGAAAAAGCCCCGACTATGTCCGCTGGGTGCAGCGGTCTTTGAACCAGATCCTGGGGCTGCGACTTGCCGTAGATGGCGTCATCGGGCGGCAGACCCGCAGCGCTGTCCGCAGGTTTCAGCAACAGCGAGGATTGAAGGTTGACGGTATCGTTGGATCGCAAACCGAATCAGCGTTTATCGCAGCCGGGGCAAGCTCTCCACCAGGCGGTGCGCTGGTGCCCAGACCGGCAACCGGACTCGCGAATCCCAACGTAAACGTACCGCTGCCACGGTCCGGTGCTGGGTTCTACAGTTACAAGCCAACGTCGCAACAGTACGGCCTACCGGAGTCGATTCATGCTCTCCAAGCCATTGCATCCGTTCGGCAAAAAGCGTACCCGCAAGGCCCAAGGATCGGTATTGGAGACATCAGCGTCCACGGTGGTGGACCAATGCGGGGCCATAAATCACATCAGAAAGGTGTCGATGTAGACATTCGGCTAATGCGGAACGATGGCCGTGAGAAGCCAACTGAGTACCAATCGCCGCAATATTCTCGTGCCCTGACGCAGGAGCTCATAAACCTCATTCGAGCCAACGGTATACTCGGGGTTCGTTACATCTTCTTCAACGATCCAAGAGCTACCGGGGTCAAGCCCTGGCCCAATCATGACAATCATCTCCATGTTCGCTTTGTCGCGCCGGTGGCTCTGTCGTCGAACGAGCTGGAAGGTCTCCCGCGCGGGTTCTTGTCCTAAAGGGAGCGCATAATCGTTATGACTCCGGTGGCCTGCTTGATCTCCTTGGTGGGCCCGCGGGTGTAACGTAAGTGCGGACCAATCGCCATTCCACGGCCTCGGAGCCACAAGCCTTCCGGGCCGGCATCGGCTTTTCGTCGGCGGGGCGCAAGGCGACCGTGCTGGCCGACGAGCTGCGGGCGAGCGAATTCCCCATCCCATAGCCGCCATGTTTTCCGCCGTGGGTGCGCCAAGGGAGTTTTCAAGCATATCGCTCGGCCCAAGCGCTCCGGCCATCGCCTACTGCCGGACACACCGCGCCGTTTTTCTGGCGGAACTGAAGGATTTCATCCGCTTCCCTAGTGTCAGCGCACAACCCGAGCATGCAGACGATGTGAAAGGATGTGCGGCATGGCTGGCCGAGCATTCGCGTCGGATTGGCATGGAGCGGGTAACGGTGGTGCCTACCGGCGGTCACCCCATTGTCTATGCCGAGTGTTGTCATACGCCGGGGCGGCCCACGGTATTGATCTACGGGCATTACGATGTCCAACCCGCCGAGCCCCTCGACGAATGGCAATCGCCGCCGTTCGAGCCGATGGTGCGTGGTAATGACCTGTATGGTAGGGGCGCCTCTGACGATAAGGGCCAACTGTTCGCTCACATGAAGGCGCTGGAGGCGTTTCTCCAGACAGGGGGAGAACTGCCGGTCAACGTCAAGTGTCTATTCGAAGGCGAGGAAGAAATCGGCAGCCCGAATCTGACAGCCTTTCTCCGCCGTGATCGCCACGCATTGGCCGCCGATGTGGCGGTATTGTCAGACATGCCATGCTGGCGCCAAATCGGCCGGCCATCACCGAATCGATGCGGGGGGCGCTTAGTCTCGAACTGGAAATCCGCGCCGCTGACCGGGACCTCCATTCCGGTCTCTATGGCGGAGTCATCCACAACCCGCTGCAGGTCCTTTGCGAAATCATTGCCTCGTTACACGATAGAGCTGGGCGGGTGAGGATACCCGGTTTTTATAGCCAGGTCCTAGATTGGACCCCGCGTGAGCGGGCTTACATGAAGGCTTACGGGCCGAGCGATGTCGAGATTGTGCGCAACGCCGGAGCGAAACATGCCTGGGGCGAGCCGGGCTACACACTTTATGAAAGAACCACGATTCGCCCGGCGCTCACCATCAACGGCATCCTCGGGGGTTATCAAGGCGCCGGTCCCAAGGCGGTGATTCCCGACCGCGCTGTGGTGAAGCTCAATTTCCGTTTGGTCCCGGATCAGGAGCCGGAGGAGATCGAGCGCTTGTTTCGGTGCCATGTCGACCACTGCACGCCATCGACCGTACGATCCTTCGTCCGCAAACAGTCGTCGGCAAGGCCCGCCGTGATCGACCGTCGGCATCCGGCCATGCGCGCCGCCGTTTCCGCCTATCGTTACGGATTCGGCTCCACACCGGTTTTCCTGCGGTCGGGTGGCACCATCCCGGTGATCGCGCTGCTGCGCGACATTCTGGGGATGCACACGGTGCTGATGGGATTCGCGTTGCCCGATGATGGTAGGCATGCGCCCAACGAAAAATTCCATCTGCCCAATTTCTTCAAGGGCATTGCCACCAGCATTCATTTCCTGGCGCAAATGGCAGGTCAATCGATCGACTTGCCGATCGCGGCGCGCCGCGGGCTCATCAGAATTTCATGATGGAGGTGCCCCATGATCATCGATTGTCACTGCCATGCCGGAACCGGCGACGGATTGACGGGGCCTTCGGATACCAAGGCGCCACTGAAAGCCTACCTGCGTCGGGCATCGGAGGCGGGTATCCAAAGGACGGTGCTGTTCGCCGCTTTTCATTCGGACTATGCCAGCGCCAACGCGGAGGTGGCGCGCATTGTGGCCAGCAGGCCCAATCGCTTCTACGGCCTCGCATTTGTCCATCCCGAACGCGACCGGGGACGCGTGTACGAGTTGGTCAAGGTCGCCGTCGAGCGCTACGGTTTTGTCGGCATCAAGGTGCATCGACACGACGCACGCATCACCCGCGAGATCTGCGAGACGGCGCGGGCCTTCGCCTTGCCGGTGCTTTACGATGTGGCGGGCGAGGTATCCGTGTGCGAACTGCTCGCTCAGGAATATCCCGGCGTCAATTTCATCATTCCGCATCTCGGCAGCTTCGCCGACGACTGGCGGGCCCAATTGGCGCTGATCGATCATCTCGTGCGCCATCGTAATCTGTTCGCGGATACGGCCGGCGTGCGTCGGTTCGACTTGCTGGAGCAGGCGGTCAAGCGAGCTGGCCCGGCCAAAATCCTATTCGGCTCGGATGGGCCATGGCTGCACCCCGGCGTTGAGCTGGCTAAAGTGCGTGTCTTGGGTTTATTACCGTGGGACGAACAGTTGGTACTCGGCGGAAACTTTCTGCGGCTGATTCGAGCCGTCCGTCGAGGTGCCAAACCGGGCGGGGGCTTGCCGGTCCGTGCCGCCGCGGTGCTAGTCGAAGCGAGTGATCCCTGGCATGGCAGTTCGTCTCCCTTCTTCTGAAGAAGGTTGCCGCATATCGCGACTAATCGTTCAACTGCTGATTCGCCCGGCGCAACTGCAGGGCGCGGTCGGTCACGCCCAGCTTTCTCGCCGCCCGTTGCAGATTGCCTTCCTCTTCGTTCATGGCGATGCGGATCGCGCTTTCCGTCGCAGCGCGACTGATTTCTTTCAACCCGACCCCCAGCATCAATGCAGATTGAATGGCCCGGTCGAATTCGGGTGTTCGCCGGTCACAGCACCAACAACTATCGGTGGGGCGTTCGTCCTCGGGAATATCGCCAAGAGTGATGGGGCCGGCACCGACATGTCGGTAGCAGATACGGCAGATCAGTTGCTTAAGCTCCCGCACTTTGCCCGGGTAGTCGCGGCTCGTCAGATACTGGCGCACGGCTCGTCGATCTCGTAGGGCGCGTCGGCGGGCCTTAACTCCTTCAGAAAGTGATGGGTCAGGGGCAGAACGTCTTCTTTACGTTCCCGAAGTGGCGGCAAGCGGCAAATCCAGTTGGCAACCCGGTAATACAGATCGGGGCGAAAATCGCCGCGCTCCGCCGATGCGGTCAGATCCCGATTGGTGGCGCATACGAGGCGGAAGTCGGTTCGATTCCACACGTTGCCACCTACCCGTTTATAGGTGCGCTCTTGTACCACCCGCAGCAGTTGGGGTTGCAGAGGCAGGGACAATTCGCCGATCTCATCCAAAAAGAGAGTGCCCCCGTCGGCCATGGCGAAGGCGCCATCCCTGGCATTTACGGCGCCGGTGAGAGCTCCCCGCTCGTGGCCGAAGAATTCGCTGCCTACCAGTTCCGGTGCCAGCGTGCCGCAATCCAGCAGAACCAACTCCTTTTTGTTTTCTCTCGGATCGAGGGCATGGATCAAATGCGCTACCAGTTCCTTGCCCGTTCCGCTTTCGCCGAGAATGAGCAGGGAAGCATCCGACAAGTGCGCAATCTCGACCACCTGCCGTACCGTCGCCTTCCAGGCCGGGCTTTGCCCAATGAGGTGGTTGCGGACATAGGGGCCCGTCATGAGTGATTCCACTAGGGCCCATCGATTCAGTCGAGCCGCAATGGACTGAGCCGCATTTCCGTTGTTCTGCCAAATCAAGACATCCGAAGCTCCAGCGCGCAGGATCCTCCATGCCTCGAGCTTGTTTGGGAGCACGCCGGACCCCGTGACCGTGAGGACGCGCTTCGATCCCCGTTGACTTAATCCCATGACTAACTCGAGTAGGCCCTCGTCGAATTCTCCGACGAAGATAACGTCCAGAGGCAACGCTGAATCGTGGACATCGGGGAGAAGGGAGATCCCTAGTTCTCTCAGAGATCTGGAAAAATCGTTCCGAACATCGTGGGAGACTTTATAAGGGGGTCTCCACTTAGCTGTAGTATACTCAACATGTTGTGGCTATGGCGTACGATATCGATCTCCGAGCGGGCCAACACTACCCGGCCATGTGGTCGGAGTTCCAGGCCTAGTTTCCGGACGATGCTGCATGCAGGCGCTACCTTGAGCGCCTCCGCTGGCCAGAGGGTTTCGTATGTCCGGCATGCGGGTCTACCCAAGCATGGCGTACCTCGAGTGACCTCTGGCTGTGCAGGGGG
>JACCXJ010000195.1 GCA_013697045.1 Gammaproteobacteria bacterium
GCGTGGCCACGAGACCGATCGCGTCGTCCGTGCTCGGGACGTCGAGGGCGAAGATGAGGCGTTCGGAAGCTGGGATGGCTTTTGTGGACAGGTAGGACGCCATCGTTCTTATCCCCGCATGGGACGCATTCTTCAATAAGGCCGCCCGCATTGCAAACGGCGATACCGGCACTCGCGCAGAGCCCCCAACTGGGAACCCCATCACCGACGAGGGCCAGTGCCGTCAGCGTCACCCGCTCGTCCAACGTCGGACTTGCGCTGCGAGCGGAGTACTTGCCGAACCCGGCGGGCCCCGACCCGGGGCGCCAACGTCTGCCCAATCTAACCGGCAAGGGGGCGTGCGCGCCGGTATCCGAAACGGGCTCGGCCGTGGTTCCGTCCGCGACGACCGGGCGTGAAGTGCCGGCGACAAATGCCGCGGCTTAGGTAGGCCGGTGCGCGGCGACCTCCTCGTGAAACCGCGGTATTCGGGTCGGCGACCCCGTGCTACGCTTTGAACATGCAGATCGCTGCTAAGTGCTTGTCCAGGGGCCGTGGCCGTCGGGGCGCCGCTGTTGTCCAACCGCAGGCCTCTCCTTGAGGTGCTGGCGGGCATCCCTGCCGCGAGTACCGCTTGCGCCTCCTCGAGGCTGCACCCATCGGCGGGGGCTCGGGAGCACGCGGCGCCCTGGCGGGAGATACCCTCCGCTCGCAAGGCCGGCGGTTATCTGCCGAGACGACTATGCAGGTGGAGGGTGGGAGCTTGCGGACGCCGGTTGGATTTCCGGTCCCTCCACCATTCCATGAAGGCCAACGGCTCTCCGTTGGCCTTTTTTATTGCGGTATACTGCGGGCTTGCGGGGGTTCATGGGGGTTCCTGCGGACTTCGCGGATCGGCCTACCGTCCGGTTCCAGGCCGGGTTTCGCTCTCTCCGGGCGGTTGTTCTCTCCTGGTCGGTGGGGGCCTGTGGGCGAAGTTCGCAAGCAGGCAAAATCGTTCCCCTACAAAACAATAGGTTAGGCGCGGACGGATCAAGCGGTTGGATTGGATCATTGCTTACCCGAAGAAAACATGTCGCAAGAGACTCCATGCTGGGCTGTGGCGCATACGGGTTTGCGGGAAGCGGTGCGGGCGGGCTCGTAGATACGGGCCAGAAAGGCCATGCCGACCGACGTCCCGATTCATAATAACGACCCTCCCGGCGCAAAAACGTGTTCTAATATTTTTCGTCATAAAATTCTGGCGAGCGCCTGGACGGGTGGCTCGTCAGGTCGGTGTTGATGCTCGGAGGGAGACTCGAGTCCTATGTTCACCTTTGAGAACACTCGAATATGGAAGATTTCGCTAGCACCGCAGCGTTGCGATGATCCCTGGGAGGAGCCAAGAAGAAGACTTCGCGAGGCTTTCCTTCGTTTCAGAGCAAACGCGGCTACGCTGGGGGCCGAGATCGCACGCGACCTTCCCGATCGAACGGTACACGATATTACACATCTGGACGCGCTTTGGGAGATCGCAGACCTCATCGTGGGGGAATGCTTTCCATTAACGCCGCCCGAAGCGTTCGCGCTCGGTGGCGCGTTTCTGGTCCATGACCTGGCCATGTCGCGAGCGTCCTACCCGCATGGATTAGATTCGCTCCGGAAAGAGAGCGTGTGGCTGGATACAGTCGCCGCCTTGCTCAGGACGAGGTTGGGACGGCCACCCAGAGAAAACGAGATCGAGACCGCACCGGATGACATCGCAAATAGGGCTACGGAAGAGGTGATCGTTGCCTTACACGCCCAGCAAGCAGAGCGGCTCCCGGTGGTATGGTGGACGAAGAAAGATACAGGCGATCACTACTATCTGATTGAAGACCATGAGATTCGAGAGACGTACGGACCGACCATTGGCCGGGTAGCGCATAGCCATTGGTGGTCCGTTGACGACCTTGCGGGAAGGTTCAGCCAGCCTTTGGGCGCACCCGGGTGGTGCCCGAATTCTTGGCAGGTCAACACACTGAAGACCGCGTGCATTCTTCGGGTAACCGATGCCGCTCATCTCGATGAGCGTCGGTCTCCAAGCTTTCTTCGGGTCCTACGCCAGCCTAAAAAAGGGCCGGACGAGTATTGGCAATTCCAAGAGCGCATCCTGCAGCCGCGGCTGCAAGCCGACAGGCTGATATACAGCACCAAGCGCCCGTTCAAAGTCTCGGAGGCGACTTCTTGGTGGATCTGCTTCGACTCCTTACAGATGGTCGATCGCGAACTGAGGCAAGTTGATGCCCTACTCACCGATACTCGGTTCGATTGCCCACGCTTCGAAGCCCGCGCGGTGATGAAAGTGGAAAAACCGGAGCGCCTTGCGGAACTGATCGAAACGGAGGGTTGGATTCCAGTCGATGCCCGGATCAGA
>JACCXJ010000200.1 GCA_013697045.1 Gammaproteobacteria bacterium
GCGGAGAACGCCGATCCCGTCTGCGATCTCTCCCCACACCACGACCGCGTCCTCGCCGCCATCGAGCGCGCCGCCAAATCCTCGCCGGCCGGGTCGGAAGCGCCTCTGGTATTTCGCAACACGCGAAGCTCACGGGCGATTCGGTCGGCCCGGCCGGAGTGATGCACCCTGAAACAGAGCGCCAACCGGCTGTCCACCAACTAACAGAGACGCGGCTAAACGGGAGGACTCGGTACCCATGCACACGCACACCGCCAAACAGGACGCCCTGGCCGCTATACAGCGCCTGCCGGAAAACGTGGAGATGGAGGAGATCATGTACCGGCTCTACGTCCTGGAGAACATCCGCCGCGGCCGGGAGGGCGCAGCACAAGGTAAGACCATTCCCGCCGAAGAGTTGTTGCGCGATATCGAGTCATGGTGAAATGGGCGCCGCACGCCCGGAGACAGTTACGTCATATCCACGATTACATCGCCCAAGACTCGCAGCATTACGCCAAGCAGGTCACGCAAGAGCTGGTGCAAAAGAGTATGACGCTCGATGCGCTGCCGCGCATCGGCCGCGTAGTACCGGAGCTGAACGATAAGACCGTGCGCGAGGTGTCGCTCTATTCCTACCGGATCATCTACCAGATCCAGCCGACCCACATCGGACATCCTTGCCGTCATCCACAAACGCCGCGACCTGAAGCCCGGCGACATTACCCAAGAAACCCTTTGAGATGTCAATCATGTGTTGACGGGGAACGCGAGGGCTCGATGAGGGCATCTGGTGCTGATTGAAACCACTGACGGCCTTGCGATTCGGCCGGCTGTCAGGTATATTCCAAAGAACGCAAAGCCGAGTTCCTCTTGAACAATGCCGCCGTCAGACACGACTTTGCTCACGTCGCGGTACGCTTACGAGGAAGCGTCTCGGGATCTGGAAACCGAGAAGCAGCGCCCACGTCTGGCCGGGCGGATGGTCGAGATTCAACTGGTCCCGGATCGCGCGTACCGCGACTTTCCACCTGGCGTCTGCCTCCCGGAAAAAGATCGCCCGATCCGTACCGTGGTAGGAGAGACGTGAATGCGAAATGCAGCGCGTTCCATGCAGAGCGAGATCCGGAAAATGGTCAAACGCATCGTCCGGGAGTTCCGGCCGGCGAAGATCATCCTGTTCGGATCCCACGCCCGTGGCGAGGCAGGGCCGGACAGCGATGTCGACCTGCTCGTGATCATGGACTGCAGGGGCTCGAAGCGGGAGAAGCAGCTTGCGATCCGCCTAGCCCTCCACGAGTTCCGCATAGCTAAGGACATTATCGTGACGACGCCCGAGGAGTTCGCCTGGCGAAAAGAGATCCCGGGTACCATCGAGCGGCCCGCGGAGCGCGAGGGTAAGGTCCTCTATGCCGGCCCCTGACCGCGTCCTCGCGGTTGTCCGGGAATGGGTGGTCAAGGCCGAAAACGATCTCACAAACGCGGCCCATGTGCTCAAACTGGCCGCGGAATGCCCGACCGATACCGTATGCTTTCATGCTCAGCAATGCGTCGAAAAGTACCTGAAAGCCCTGCTGGTCTTTCATGGCATCGACTTCCCGAAAACCCATGACATCGAGAAACTGGTCGCACTGCTGCCAGCCCGGGCGGATACTCGCCTGACCGCTGAAGAACAGGGAAGGTTGACAGATTACGCCACAACAACGCGATATCCTGGCTCCGGCGAGATGCTCCTGACAGAGGCCCGGCGAGCGGTCGTGTTGGCCCGTCGCGTCCGCAGGCAGGTCCGGAGCCTGTTGCCCAGCGAGATCCGGCGGGTCCGGCGGGGCAGGCCGTAGCCCGGACGCAGCGCAGCGACATTCGGAGAAACAAACGGAATGTTTGCGACACCACGGACGACTAATCGTAACAGAGGCTCTGTAGGGCTCACCCGCTGACGGCCCTCGTTGTAGCTGCGCTCGCATTGAAGCCGCCGAATTCTCCGGAATGGGCCTCATCGTCCCGTGTGGTTTGGTGGTGTTGTGGATTGCGGCGAGTTCCTCCTACAAACCACGTTCCGTGAGCACGCCCGAAAACCTATCCCGCTCATGATCATCGCCGGGTGGGCACGATGTGGGTTACTGTGTGGGATCAAACGACTCACCCCCGTGGGGGTCACTCCGTCGGGCTGTCGCAGCAGTGCTCTGCCCCGTGCCTCGGGGCAGAGCACTCACCCCTGTCCTTTGTCGGAGGGCGAGGGGGCTGACCGGGCCTCTCCCGGCTAAGGAGGGGTGGTTGTCCCCCCGGCGGCAGGAACGAATGTACTAACTAGACAGCGGGCTGAACCGGACATTTTTTTCAACGGGGCTCTCTAGGCGGCAGGCGATCCCCGCAGATCATCGCCGGATTTTACAGATCCGTAGCGGCACTGCTAATATGTAAGAATGGTGCCGCGTTCAGCGCTCCCGACGCTGTATTCCCTCGCCGAGGGCTATCCGATCCTCGTCGTCACCGGTCCGCGCCAGTCCGGCAAGACCACGCTGGTGCAGGCGGCCTTTCCCGAGAAGGCCTATGCCTCTTTGGAAACCCCCGATGAGCGGGCTTTCGCCGTGGAAGACCCCAAGGGTTTTCTCGCCCGCTTCCCGGACGGCGTCATCATCGACGAGGCCCAGCACTGCCCGGCCTTATTTTCCTATCTCGAGACCCTCGTCGATCGGGACAGGCGCATGGGCCTGTTCGTGTTGACCGGATCACAGCAGTTGGGCCTCCTGTCCGGGGTGACCCAGAGCCTGGCGGGTCGGGCCGGGGCCCTGCAGCTCCTGCCCTTCCCGCTGTCGGAGCTCCGGGCAGCGGCCATCGAGCTGGGAGATCTGGAGACCTTGTTGCTGCGCGGGCTCTATCCGCCGCTCTACGACCGTAAGCTGTCTCCCTCGCAGTGGTACGGAAACTACGTCCTCAGCTATATCGAGCGAGATGTCAGGCAGATCGCCAACGTCCACGACTTGAACCTGTTCCAGCGCTTCCTGAGGCTCTGCGCCGCACGCACGGGGCAGTTGCTCAACCTCTCCAACCTCGGCAACGAATGCCGGATCGCGCAGGGCACGGCCCGAGCGTGGCTCTCCGTCCTAGAGGCCGGCTATATCGTATTCCGACTACCGCCCCACCATCGCAACCTCGGCAAACGGGTGATCAAGACACCCAAGCTCTACTTTTACGACACGGGCCTCGCCGCCAACCTGCTGGCGATACAGGACGCGGGGTACCTGGCCGTCCACCCGATCCGCGCGGCGCTGTTCGAGACGCTGGTGGTGAGCGAGTGGCTCAAGCGGCGTTACAACGCGGGCCTCGTGTCCAACCTCTACTTCTGGCGCGACAACGTGGGCACCGAGGTGGACCTCATCGTCGAAGAAGGCAGCGCAGAGAGGCCGATCGAGATCAAATCCAGCCGCACCGTGACCGCGGAGTTGTTCGCTGGCCTCCGGAAGTGGCTCAAGTACGCAGACTCGCAGTGCGATGCCGCCATGCTGGTCTATGCCGGCGACCAGTCCTACACGCGCTCCGGGATCGACGTGAGATCCTGGCGCGAGATCCGATCCCTCAGCCTCTCGTAGAAGCCCGGATGCAGCGCAGCGGGATCCGGGCAACGATAGAATGGAGTTCGATGTGGCCCGTCATAGCGGACCAACTTAAAGCGTAAGTCTAGGAGTACAGTGGCAGAAAGAGAGGGCTGGCTGCCACTGCAACCAGCCCCTGGAAGAAGTAATTAGGGCAATGTCAACGCTCGTTGAAGCACCGTCCTACGGCTAACGAGTCATGATGAAATTGCAGGTGTTGCCGTAATGGTATGCCGTCCCTTCTATCCTTACGCCGCGCCCATCGCTGATAAGCCGTCCCTTCCAGATGTAATACGACGTCCATCCCGTTGGGACGAAATTAAACGTAACCTCGTTGCCTTGCAGCGTACCGCCCCCCATGGCGGCTGAACTGGTGTTGACCCATTGTCCATTCGCTTTGCCGCTGTATGTGCCATCAGCGCCCAGGTTAAAGTTCATGACGCCATTCCAGGAGCCAGCGTGGTAGGGAGGGGCGCTGCAAGACGCGTTATACCTCCAGGTTCCCTGAAGCCCGCTGGCAGGGGGCGGTGGGGAGGTCCCCAGATACAGCGCCCAGACATTATTGGGGGCGGCCCCCGTGCCTGAGAATGATCCCTGGATGACGCCATTTCCAATCACGCCGTAGTAAACTTGCTGGCACGGACCGTTGAAGCCCTGCCCACGGCAGTCGCGTTGAATCACGACGCGGTTGCCTTCGATGTAACCTCTCATCGGGTCAACTCGCCGGCCAGGGCAGCAGTCCCATTCCGACGTGCCTGTGATCTGATTCCCCGACACCTGCAACCGCTAGACCGAAGGGTGAATGCTCCCGCTATTCCTGACCTCCACCCGGTAAGTGCCGCTGCCGAGCGTTTGTGCGTAAGCCGTCGGTGCGCTCATCAGCGCCGTGCAGAGCATTAATCCTGCTATCAGAGCCAAGCCGAAGAAATTTCGCGTTTTCATCGTTCTACCTCCTGCGTGTTGCCTCACGCTTTGCAAAGTATTTCTTTCTGTCTCCGCCATTTCATCCCAGGGGATGGCCGCGCGGGCGGCAGAGATTGTGCCAGAGCGCATTGCTCCGGGGAGCAGTGCTGCGATTGCTGTTGCATCATTGCTCTTCGCCGTCCTAATGGCGGTTTCGGAAAAACATTTCAGAGAAAATTTGAATTGCTCGAGTGGAGGCGGGATTTTTTTGAGAAAGGTGATGGCAAGCGTGTCAGCGCCGCGCGGCGGCGGGGCAAGTTAGATGCCTGTCCCGCATCCATGGCTCATTTCCATGGCTCATTTCCATTCGCCTTGCAGCACGAAAGCCGCCCAATAATACGGCTCCTGCCACCGCGGCTGCTTCCACATCTGAACCTGCGCGGCCCTGAGGGCCGCCGCCGGGCGCAGGCCGTCTTTGATCATGCCCTGGTAGAAGTGCTTCATCAGCTCCGCCGTCGCGCGGTCGTCCACTTTCCACAGGCTCGCCATCACGCGCGCCGCGCCCGCGTACATAAAGCCGCGCGTCAAGCCGACCAGCCCCTCGCCTTTGATCTCTTTGCCGAGGCCGGTCCGGGAATAGCCCCACGAGCTCGGCGATGACGCCATCCTCTCTGCCTACCTTGGAGACCACTGATGCGCCGCCTCGTGCACGGCTGTTCGGCGCTGGCGATCCTCGTCGGCGCCGCCGGCCTGCTCCACCACGACCTGGCGAGCGCCCAGTCGCCCGGCCGCTACTCGCTGTCGGCCAGGGCCGACAGCGTCGGCTTGATCGTGGCGGCCACCCAGGCGCCGCTCTCGCCCACGGGCCAGATCGCCTTCCTCACGCCATCGTCCACCCAGGCCATCCTCGACTCACTCGGGACCTCACGAGCGTTCGCCTCGGCCCCGAACATCGGGGACTTCCTCATCACCCTGCCCGGAACGATCACCGGGCTGGGCGCAGCGACGGGCGCCATCCCGCCCGTGCCGACGCCTCCGTTCTTCGTCGAGAGCGATCCGATCAACCCCGAGCGCTCAGAGGAGGTCGGCCCGTATTCCATCAGGGCCTCGAGCACCGAGACCGCGTCATCGGGGGAGGCCCGCATCGGGCTCAGCACCCTGCCCCCCCAGGTCGGGTCGATCGCCACCCGTGCCTCAGTCTCCGTGGACCCCGACACCGGCAAGATCGTGGCGAGGGCAACGGCCGAGATCGAGCCCTTCGCCGTCTCCACCCTGGTACGGATCGGCGAGATCCGCAGCCAGGCCTCGCTCACCTACGATCCCGACGCCGGCGTCGTGAAGGAAACGTCGCTGTCGGTCGGCACGATCACCGTCGGCGGCACCGAGCTTGGATTGACCGACCAGGGCCTCGTCCTCGCCGGCGCGCCGCTGCTCCCGGTTGACCTCGCCGCGGTGACCGGCCTGCTCGAAGGTGCCGGTCTCGGCTTCGAGTACATCCCGGCCCGCGAGACGGAGACGTCCGTCACCTCGGCCGCGGTCCGGCTCACCTTCGTGCAGGAGGTGCCCAGCCTCGGCACGGCGACCGTCACCGCCCTCCTCGGTCAGGTCTGGGAATAGGGATTTTAAACGCCCTTTTTCGTCAAGAGGTAGAGTACTGCTCGGCTCGTGAGCGGTCAAGCATACGGGTCCGCGGTGTACGGGTCCGCGGCCTCGGATCGGGCCCTTCCTCGGGCCCGAGGCGCTATGTTTCGGGGCGTTTTGGCGTCTCGGGCGAGCGAGGGCCAAGAGGGAGGGTCGGTTCAGCGGCTGAGCCGGATGGGAGGGGGGTAGGTGGGGGATGAGGCCTGTTGGAATCGATCGAAGGCCCTGGCCGCTGCTCGGGGCGGTGCTCGGGCGGGCAAACCGAGATGGGGATCTTGGTAATCACGGGGGGATGCTCTATAGCGGCGATGATCTTCAAGGGGCCACCGCACTGGGGGGAGTGCTCGATGTCGATCTCGAAACACTCGTTTGAGCAGCCGGGCCCAGCTTATGGGCGGTGATGGGGATCAGGCTCCGCTTTGGCCTACCCTCGGCATCCACCGTGAGATCGCCCGCACACAGGTCCGGGACGATCACGCGGTCTGCGCCGCGCGGCCCGTCGAGCCGGCGCGCGATCATCTCGGCGCTCATGAGCGCCGCCACGCTGACCCCGATGTTGAGGACCTCGTAGCTGAGCTCGGGGCCTTGCAACGTCCCGAGGATCCGACACAGCCCCGGCTCGGCCAGCTTGCCGGTCAGGAACAGGAGCCGCTCCGCCACGAGATCAGGCGAACGCCATGCGGTGCTACGCCGCGCCGGAACGTTCGGCACCTGAACAGGGCGCCGGCCCGGCGTTTTTGCTAGGATCGCGGCCCCGACCAAAGAGACTCTCTGCCGCGATGCGCGTACACGTACTCGGCTCCGCCGCGGGCGGCGGCTTCCCGCAGTGGAATTGCAACTGCCGCAACTGCGCTGGCCTGCGCCAGGGCGCGATCCGGGCACAGGCCCGCACCCAGTCGTCGATCGCCGTCGGGGATGGCGAGGACTGGGTGTTGTTCAACGCCTCCCCCGACATCCGGACGCAGCTCGGCGCCTTCGCGGACTTGCAGCCGGGACGCGCGGTGCGCGACACCGCGATCCGCGCTATCGTCCTCATCGATGCCCAGATCGACCATACGACGGGCCTCATGATGCTGCGCGAGCACGGCCACCCGCTCGAGGTCTACTGCACCAGCATGGTGTACCAGGACCTCACCGGGGGTTATCCACTGTTTCGCGTGCTGGAGCACTACTGCGGCGTCGAATGGCATGCCGTGCCCGTGGACGGGGAGCCGTTCACGATCCCCGAGATCACGGCGCTCCGATTCACCGCCGTCCCGCTCAGGAGCGAGGCCCCGCCGTATTCGCCCCACCGCCATGCCCCGCATCGCGGCGATACTATCGGGGTTCGGGTCGAAGACATCAATACCCGGAAGAACCTCTTCTACGCGCCGGGTCTCGGGTCCATCGAGCCGCACCTACGGCGCTACCTGGAGGACGCGGACCTATTGCTCGTGGACGGCACGGTCTGGACTAACGACGAGCTGGCACGGCACAAGATCTCGCAGCGGCGCGCCAGCGAGATGGGCCACCTGCCGCTCTCGGGGGAGGGCGGTACGCTATCCGTGCTCGAGGGCCTGACGCGGCCGCGCAAGATCCTCATCCACATCAACAACACCAACCCCATCCTGGACGAAGAGTCGACCGAGCGCAACCTCTTGAACCAAAAAGGGATCGAGGTGGCCTATGACGGCATGGAGATCCGGCTGTGAGCGAGGTGGCGTGGACGAGGGCGGAGTTCGAGGATCGGCTGCGCGCCAAGGAGCGTTTCTATCACATCCATCACCCCTTCCACGTCCTGATGAACACGGGCAAGCTCGACCGGGAGGCGATCCAGGGCTGGGTCGCGAACCGCTTTTACTATCAGGTGAGCATCCCCGTCAAGGACGCCGCGGTGCTCGCCAACTGCCCGGACCGCGCGGTGCGCCGGGAGTGGATCAAACGCATCATCGACCACGACGGCAGCGACGGCGACGAGGGCGGGATCGAGGCCTGGTCGCAGCTCGGCGAGGCGGTCGGCCTCGCGCGCCCCGAGCTTTGGTCGCTCGCGCGGGTCTTGCCGGGCGTGCGTTTCTCCGTGGACGCCTACGTCAACTTCGCGCGCCAGGCGAGCTGGCAGGAGGCCGCCTGTTCGTCGCTGACCGAGCTCTTCGCACCCACCCTCCACCAACAGCGCCTGGACGGGTGGCCCAAGCATTACCCCTGGATCGAGCCGCAAGGCTATGCCTATTTCCGCAAGCGCCTGTCCGAGGCGCGCCGCGATGTCGAGCATGGGCTCGCGATCACGCTCGATCATTTCCGCACCCGCGACGAGCAGGAGCGGGCCCTGGGGATCCTCCAATTCAAGCTGGACGTGCTCTGGACCCTGCTCGACTGCATGTGGCTCGCCTATGTCGACCACCGGCCGCCCTATTACAATGTCGAGCCTTGAACGATGACGGCCCCCCTCGACCGTGAAGACATACCAAGCATCGCGCCCGGCTTCCGTTTGCAGTGGGAAGAGGCACAGGGGGTCTATGTGATCCTCTACCCCGAGGGCATGGTGAAGCTCAACCAGAGCGCCGCGGAGACCCTGAAACGCTGCGACGGCAAGCGCCGATTAGGCGAGATCATCGCCGATCTGGAGCGGCAGTTCCCGGGCGTCGCGCTCGCGGCCGACGTGGAAAGATTCCTGGAGACGGCACATGGCAACGGCTGGGTACGCTGGTAAGGACGGTTTCGATCGGGATCTCGGGCCGAAGCCGCTCTGGCTGCTCGCCGAGCTGACCTACGCCTGCCCGCTGCAATGCCCCTATTGCTCCAACCCCGTGGATTTCGCGAGGGTCAAGACGGAGCTGACGACCGAGGAGTGGCGACGGGTGCTGACGGAGGCCCGGGCGATGGGGGCCACCCAGCTCGGCTTCTCGGGCGGCGAGCCGCTGGTCCGCCGCGACCTCGAGACCTTGATCGCCCATGCCCGGGCGCTCGGCTACTACACCAACCTGATCACCTCGGGCCTCGGCATGGACGAGGCGCGCGTCCAGGCATTTCGCGAGGCCGGGCTCGACCATATCCAGTTGAGCTTCCAGTCGAGCGAAAAGGCGCAGAACGACTTCATCGCCGGCTGCGAGGCTTTCGAGCACAAGCTAGCCATGGCCCGGGCGGTCAAGCAGTCGGGCTATCCGATGGTGCTGTGCTTCGTGATCCATCGCGACAACATCGATCGCATCGAGGACATGCTGCGGCTCGCGGTCGATTTACAGGCCGACTACGTGGAGCTCGCGACCACCCAGTACTACGGTTGGGCGCTCCACAACCGCGACCGTCTCCTGCCGACCCGCACTCAGCTCGAAGGGGCCGAGTCGATCGCCCACGACTACCAGGCCCGCTACCAGGGCCGGATGAAGGTCTACTACGTCGTCCCCGACTACTACGAGACCCGCCCCAAGGCCTGCATGAACGGCTGGGGGGCGGTGTTCCTCACCATCGCCCCGGACGGCACCGCCCTCCCCTGCCACGCGGCCCGCGAGCTGCCCGGGATCCAGTTCCCGAGCGTGCGCGAGCACGACATCGCCTGGATCTGGAACGAATCCCCGGCCTTCAACCGGTTTCGAGGATTCGACTGGATGAAGGAGCCGTGCCGGACCTGCCCCGAGCGTTTCAAGGACTTCGGAGGCTGCCGCTGCCAGGCCTATCTGTTGACCGGGGATGCGGAGAACGCCGATCCCGTCTGCGATCTCTCCCCACACCACGACCGCGTCCTCGCCGCCATCGAGCGCGCCGCCAAATCCTCGCCGGCCGGGTCGGAAGCGCCTCTGGTATTTCGCAACACGCGAA
>JACCXJ010000249.1 GCA_013697045.1 Gammaproteobacteria bacterium
TTCGAGAAATGCACTACTAGACCGCGCTCAGCCGTTCCTCCTCCTCGCCGCTGGCGTCGAGCCAGGCGTAGAGCGCCTCCTCCAGCCCATCGAGCCGCTCGTCGTCGCCCGCCGCCAACTGCTGTCGGTAGCTCGCGAGCAGCTCGTGGACCTCGGGGTGGGCCTCTTCGGGACCCTCGGCCAACCGCCGCTCGACGCGCTCGATGAGGAAGTTGAGGACCCCGGCGGCCTCGTCGGCCGATCCATCCCCGTCCTCGGACCCTTCGTCCACCGTGAGCGGGCGACGGCGTAGCGCGGGCTCGGAGTTGCCGGCCGCGGAGCGGTTGAGATCCATGGTGTAACGCTTCAAGGCGCCGCCCTTCTCGGACACCGAGACCTGGATGAGCCCGTTGCGGTCATATTCAAACCCGATCTGGACCGGGGATCCGGCGGGCATCGGGGGCAAGGGGACGAAGAAGGCGCCGACGTGGACGTTGTCGCGGGTGTTGCGGGACTCGCCCTGATAGACGGCCACCTCGATCACCCCCTGTTCGTCGATGGAGGTGTAGAACTCTTCGACAAAGCGGGCCGGGAGGCGCGTGTTCTTGCGGATGATGGGCACGAAGGTCAAGGGATGGTGGTCCCATGCCCCCTCCGCCGGGCCGTCCTCGTCGAAGAGGCCGCGCGCGACGAGCGCCGCGGCACTGCGCTCGTCCTCATCCCCCAGGGCCGCTACCCCGAGCGCGTGCGGCGCGATGTCGACGACCACCTGCGCAAAGGAGAGGCCGGCATCGAGGGCGGACTGCGCCCCCGCCCCGAGCGCCACCGAAAGGTCCACGTCCACATAGGCCTCGGGCTCGATCCCGAGGGCCTGGGCCACGCGCTCCTGGACCTTGGGGATGCGGGTGGAGCCGCCGACGAGCAGCACGCGCTCAATGTTCGCGGCCGTGATCCGGGCCTCCTCCAGGGCCTGGCGGGCCTTGGCGAGGGTCGATTCGAGGTAGTCCTCGATGAGGGCGTTGAACGCCCCGCGGGTGAGCGCGGTCACGAGATCGAGGTGCCGACCGCCGATCTCGAAGTGGTCGTGGATCGGGGCCTCGACCTCGGTAGAGAGCCGGATCTTGGCCTGCTCGGCGAGGTGCCTGAGGCGCGCCATGGCGAGCGGATCCGCGGACGGATCGATCCCGTCCCGATCGCGGATCCCGTCGACCAGGTGCAAGACGATGCGATGGTCGAAATCGTCCCCCCCGAGGAAGGTGTTCCCGCACGAGGCCAGGACCTCCTTGCAGGTCCCCGAGACCGCCAGGATCGAGCAGTCGAAGGTGCCCCCACCGAGGTCATAGACGAGCCAGCGCTCCTCGGCCTCTTCCCGGGCGCCGTCAGCGCGATAGGCGAGCGCCGCGGCCGTCGGCTCGTTGATGATGCGGGTGACCGTGAGGCCGGCCATCTCCCCCGCCGCCACCGTAGCACGTCGCTGCGGCTCGTTGAACCAGGCAGGGACCGTGATCACCACCTCCCGGATCGCCTCCCCGATCGCCGCCTCGGCCTGTGCCTTGAGATAAGCCAGGATCTTGGCAGATACCTGGACCGGCGAGAGCTCCTCCCCGCCCAGACGCACGCGGTAGTGCTCCTCGCCCATGTGGCGTTTGATCGAGCGCACCGCATTGTGGGGTTCCAGCATGGCGTGGTTGGCCGCGCGCCGCCCGCACAGCCACTCGCGTCCGTCGAAGGCCACCACCGAGGGCACGGTGGGCCCCCCGTCGATGGGGATGACCGTGAGCGCACCGGCGCCCGTGAAGCGCGCGATGCAGCTATTGGTGGTGCCGAGATCGATGCCGTAGGCCGCTCGTTTCATGATAGATCTCCCCCTGGTGGTGGTCCGATCGGTGGGTCTACTCGGGATGATTCCGGGGCGACGCTCCCACTGGGGGGCGACTCTCCCCTGGCGTCGTGTTTAGGGCCGGCGACGACCACGACGGCCGGCCGCACCGCGCCGCCGTCCGGCCGGAGATAACCCTGCTCGAGGATATGGCGGATCCGATAAGACGTCGCGCCGGGATCGGGCAGGACCTCCGCGATGCGCAGGTGCACGCCCTCGGGCGCCGCCCCGAGTATCGCCACCGCCCGCCAGCCGGCGGCCGTGCACAGCGCCTCGTGGAGGGCGCGGAGCGACTCGCCGACCGACTCCGGGAGGCCCGGCACCCGCAGGCACTGATCCAACCGATCGAGACAGCGCAACCACGTGTCCTCGTCGATCGTCACCTCGCGCGCGCCGCGCAGGGCGAGCCGCATCACGTTCTGATCGAGGTCCTGCAGGCGCGCCGCAAC
>JACCXJ010000272.1 GCA_013697045.1 Gammaproteobacteria bacterium
CACGGGGGATCGATTATCTCGCCGGCAACGCCAAACGCGCACACCCTAAGCGCGATCGGAAACGCGGGCGCTTGCAGTTCGGTCTGGAGCCAATATTCGGCATTCCTTAACTACATAACCTATGAGACGTGACATAGCGGTCACTACGCCGGATCGCCCGGTCAAGGTCGCCGGACTTAAGAAGATCCACGTCACGCGCCTGGGCGTTCACTCGCGCCTTCCTGATCAAACGTCACGTCGTCCATTGAGAACCTGTCCGGCAGCGTCACTCGATCCTATGGCGGTCTTCCCCAGATCACAAGCGCCAGCGGTTGACTTGTGATGTCAGTGTGGCGGGGCCAATCGACCACCGGGGAGGTAGCGTCCCGCAGCCGCAGCCACGGATCGCTGCGAGCGCGCGCAAGGCGAGGCCGGCGGGCGTACTCAACCCCTCAGCGCCAGCGCGCGCCGGCAGACTTCCTCGACGCTGAAACCGTATTCGCGCAGCAACACCTCCGCTGGCGCGGAGGCGCCGTATCGCTCCACGCTTACCACGTCACCCGCAGCACCGACATAGCGGTGCCAGCCCTGCGCCACACCCGCTTCGACCGCCAAGCGCGCGCTCACCGACGGCGGAAGCACCAGGTCGCGCTCGGCTTGCGTCAGGGCGTCAAATAACTCCCAGCTCGGCATCGAGACGCAGCGCACCGCAACGCCCTGCCCTTGCAGGCGTTCGGCCGCGGCGACGATAAGGCCCACCTCGGAGCCACTGGCGATCAGGATCAGCTCCGGCTTTGCGTCGGCCGCATCGAGCAGGATATAGGCGCCGCGACGCAGGCCGTCGGCAGGCGCGTAGCGGCTTCGATCGAGCGTGGGCAGGTTCTGCCGGCTCAGCACCAGCACCACCGGACGATCGCGCGTCGCCAGCGCGACGCGCCAGGCGACGGCGGTTTCGTTGGCGTCGCCGGGGCGGATCACGGTGAGGTTCGGGATCGCGCGCAGATTGGCCAACTGCTCCACCGGCTGATGGGTGGGGCCGTCCTCGCCGAGGGCGATGCTGTCGTGCGTGAATACGTGCACGAGGTGCAACCCCATCAATGCCGCCAGCCGGATCGGCGGGCGCATGTAGTCGGAGAAGATCAGAAAGGTCGCGCCATACGGAACAAAGCCACCGTGCGCGGCGAGGCCGTTGACGATGGCGCCCATCGCGTGCTCGCGCACGCCGAAGTGCAGATTGCGACCCTTGTGGTTCCAGCCTCCACCGGCGGAGCCCTGGGTATCGTCATCCTTGCCGGACGGTGGATTGAAATCGCCGAGTCCCTTCAGCGCGGTGTACGTGGACGGATCGAGGTCCGCCGATCCGCCGACCAGGTCCGGCAGCCGCGGCGCGATCGCATTCATCACCTTGCCCGAGGCGACGCGCGTGGCAATGCCCTTGGCGTCGGCAGGAAAGACCGGAATGTCCGCGTCCCAGCCGGGCGGCAACTCACCGCGCAGGCTTCGCTGCCGCTCCTGCGCCTCATCGGGGTAGGCCCGCGCATAGGCCGTCATGCGATCGTTCCACGCCGCCTCGTCGCGCGCGCCGCGCGCCAGCGCTTCGCGGAAATGCGCCAGCGCAGGTTCCGGAATCAGGAACGGCGGCTCAGTCGGCCAGCCGAGGTTCTGCTTGGTCAGGCGCACCTCGTCGATGCCCAGCGGCGAACCGTGCGCCTCGAAGCTATCGTGCTTGTTGGGGGAGCCGTAGCCGATGTGGGTGCGCACCAGGATCAGCGAGGGCCGCGCCGTTTCCGCGCGCGCGGTCCGCAGTGCGGCGTCGATCGCGGCGAGGTCGTTGCCGTCCGTGACCGACACGGTGTGCCAGCCATAGGCTTCGAAACGGCGCGCGCGATCTTCCGAGAATGCGATGTCGGTGCCGCCGGCGAGCGTGACGCGGTTGTCGTCGTACAGGCAGATCAGCTTGCCGAGCCGCAGATGCCCCGCCAGCGAGGCCGCCTCGGAGGCGACGCCCTCCATCAGGTCGCCGTCGCTGGCAATCACATAGGTTGCGTGGTCGATCACCGCAAATTCCGGACGGTTGTAGCGCGCCGCCAGCTGCGCCTCCGCGATCGCCATGCCGACCGCGTTGGCGAAGCCCTGCCCGAGCGGTCCGGTGGTGGTCTCCACGCCGGGCGTATGTCCGCGCTCGGGATGCCCCGGCGCCTTGCTGCCCCACTGGCGGAAGCGTTTGATCTCGTCGAGCGGGAGGTGGTAGCCGGTGAGGTGCAACAGGCTGTAGAGGAGCATCGAGCCGTGTCCGGCCGAGAGCACGAAGCGGTCGCGATCGAACCAGTCCGGATTGCGCGGATTGTGCTTGAGCAGCCGCGTCCATAGCGCGTAGGCCATCGGCGCGGCGTCGAGCGGCAGCCCCGGGTGCCCGCTGTTTGCCTTCTGCACGGCGTCCACCGACAGGAACCTGATGGTATTGATGCATAGCTGATCCAGTGGGTTCGACATGTTTGCTCCTTTGCGGCTCATGGGAGTGGTCCTCATCCGACCGGCAGAATGGCCTTGTGCTGGCTCACCGCGCCTGGTCCCGACCGTCGGCGAGTGCCCCTGGGGGCAGGTGTTTCGACATGTCAAGGCGTGCCACGCCGATCCGGTTGTCAGCCATGCCGTAATAAACGTCGAAGCGATCCGGCGAGCCGAGATCGTCACGCCGGTCAATTCCGGTGGGAAATACGACGTTGGCGATGATCCCCCGGCGTTCCTGCGGCAACTCCGGCGTCAGCACCGGTTCCGCCGAACGATAGCGGATCTTGCGCGGATGCTCCTTCGAGAGCACCATCACCCCGGCCGAGTAGCGCAGCTTGCGTCCTTCTGCGCTCGGCTCCGCCGTGTCGCTTACACCGTGGTAAACGACCAGCCAACCGTGTCGGGTCAGGATAGGCGGAGTGCCACCACCAATTTTGAGCCGCTCCCATGGCGCCACCGGAGCAGCTAGCCGGTGGTGCGAGCCAAAGTGGCAGAGATGATGCGGCTCACAGTCCGCCATGCTCGTTGAGCAATAGGAAATCCAGATGCTTTCCCGATGGAGATCTAGTACATCGGATGCCGAGCCACTTGCCTTTTCCTCCGGACGAGTTCCGGGAAAGAGCGGCCTCTGCAGGATCGCCAGTGCTGGTTGTCCCGATGGATCCGGAACGGCCACAGGGAAGACGCTGGCATCCTTATTGTCGACGCCGTCGAACTCAATGCCGTCATACGGCCGGAAGGTAGCCAGCCCCAAGCGCTGCCAGCGGAACAGATCCTCCGATAAGGCCAAGGCGATGCGCGGGCCTCTAGGTGAAAGCGCCGTGTAGGCCATCACGTAGCGCCGAAGCGGTTCGACAAACGTGATACGCGGATCCTCACAGCCCCCGCTGCTATCAGATCGGCGCTCGTAGTCAGCTTCAGGCTCGAGCGCAATGCCGAGCCGCTCGACTCCGGACGGGTCGCCGGCCTCATTAAACCGAACCCGGGCAATGCCGATGCGCGAATAATTGCCCCGCGCGACGAGCCGTGGAAACAGGTAAAGCTTACCATCGGGGCCACGAACGGCAGCCGGATTCAGGACACCTTCGGCCTCCAGCGGATTGCCTGGTTCCGGCTCCAGCATCTGACCCAGCGCTGCAATCGAAAGCCATTCATCGACTCTCCTCCTGACGAAGTTTTGTGTGTCGAACGCAATTCAAACAAGCGACGATGGCTTCAATAACCCGTTTCGTTTCATTGGGATCCCTGACCTGGATAGACACAGCGCCTGCTTCTTTGGCCGGATAATCGTTCCCACCAGGGAACAAGGCATCCCCGATAAAAATCATCTCCTGAATTGCAATGCCAAGGGTGTCTCGGAGCTTTCTAATCCCGTAGGCTTTGTCGATGCCAGGCTTGGTGACGTCAACGGATGTCGTGCCACCCAAGCGCACGTAAAATTCGGGGATTAGATTATCTAGGAGCGCTTTTATCTTCTTCCGCTTGGTGAAATCAGGGTCCCATTTTTTCTTTTCTTCAATGGGAGCCTGCTGTCCTAATGCCGAGAACGTAATCTGGCTTCCCCGATCTTCAATCTGCTCTCCCCAAGTCTCTGCGATCCTAAAGTCTGATAAACCGATCGCCTGCTTCAATGAGCTGCTAATCTTTTCCTTCTGCTCATCGGTGAAGTCTTCCGAATATAGCCGTGTCCAGCCTGATTCATATCGGTAGAACTTTGTTCCAGACGTCGGGAGGAGCGATAGATTTGTCAGGTGCTCGCCATGGGAAAGATTGGCAAGCAATTGTTTTTCGAATTGCGGCCAGTTGCCACCGGATATAACGGCCACCTTCACAATGCTTAGAAGAGCATTGAGCAGTGTAGCCATCTCGGCATCGAGAGATGATTTGCTTTCGGCAAGCGTGCCATCCAGGTCAAACACAATGAGTTGTTTCATTGGGTCATGTGGCTTCCGGCAGCGAAATTGTCGAACAAACCAACGGCACCACGCGTTGGCAGACACACTCCGGTGGAATCCCGACCCCGGCAAATCGTTTGTTGCAGGTTCGATTACTTTCATCCATCGCCAGCAGCCCCTTGTCGCCGCCTACCAGCGTCCTCGCGGTGGTCGATGAGCGCTTGCGCACTCACTTGGGGTTGCTCCACTTCCAATTCCGGATTTCCGGCAGGTCCTCGCCATACTTGTCGATGTATTGCTTGTGCTCGGTCAGCTTGTCCCTGAGCTGGTGCTTCAGGCAGATGCCCTTGTCGCCGGTCTGCGGCAGGCGGTCGATGGTGTCCATCACGAGGTGGAAGCGGTCCAGATCGTTCAGCACCGTCATGTCGAAAGGCGTGGTGATGGTGCCTTCTTCCTTGTAGCCGCGGACGTGGATGTTGTCGTGGTTGGTGCGGCGGTAGGTCAGCCGGTGGATCAACCACGGGTAGGCATGGAAGGCGAAGATGACCGGCTTGTCGTTGGTGAAGAGCTCGTCGAAATCCATGTCGCTCAACCCGTGCGGGTGCTCGGTTTGCGGCTGCAGCTTCATGAGGTCCACGACGTTGACCGCCCGGATTTTCAGGTCGGGCAGATGCTCGCGCATAATGGCGACGGCGGCGAGCGTCTCCAGCGTGGGCACGTCGCCACAGCAGGCCATGACCACGTCGGTTGCAACGCCCTGGTCGTTGCTGGCCCACTGCCAGATACCGATGCCCTCGGTGCAGTGCTTGACGGCGGCGGCCATCGTCAGCCACTGCGGCGCCGGGTGTTTGCCCGCGATCACGACGTTGACGTAATGGCGGCTGCGCAGGCAGTGGTCCATCACCGACAGCAGGCAGTTTGCATCCGGCGGAAGGTAAACACGCACGACCTCAGCCTTCTTGTTCACGACGTGGTCGATGAAACCGGGATCCTGGTGGGTGAAGCCGTTGTGATCCTGGCGCCAGACGTGCGAGGCCAGCAGGTAGTTCAACGAGGCGATCTTCCGCCGCCACGGCAGGTGCGACGCGACCTTCAGCCACTTGGCGTGCTGGTTGAACATCGAATCGACGATATGGACGAATGCCTCGTATGTCGTGAACAGACCATGACGGCCGGTGAGCAGATAGCCTTCCAGCCAGCCTTGACAGGTATGCTCGCTGAGAATCTCCATGACACGGCCATCGGGTGCCAAGTAATCGTCGCCCGGCTCCGTTTCAGCCATCCAAGCGCGGTTGGTGATCTCAAGGAGTGCCCCGAGCCGGTTCGACGTGAGTTCGTCAGGCGCCATGACGCGAAAGTTCTTGCTTCGCAGATTCTGCTTCATCACATCGCGGAGAAAACATCCCGATACCCGAGTGGCCTCGGCGACCATCGTTCCGGGCTTCGGAACTTCGACGGCATACCCCCGGAAGTCGGGCAACCGAAGATCTCTGAGCAGCAAGCCACCGTTCGCGTGTGGATTGGCTCCCATCCTGCGAGTGCCGGTCGGGGCCAGCCCGGCCAGTTCCGGCCTCAGCGTGCCGTTCCCATCAAACAGTTCTTCCGCCTTGTAGCTTTTCATCCACGCTTCGAGCAATTTGATGTGTCCCGGCTTCGAGGCCATTTCTGCCAGCGGAACCTGGTGTGAGCGCCAGGATCCCTCGGTGATCTTGCCGTCGACTTCCTTCGGTCCGGTCCAGCCCTTGGGAGAACGCAGAATAATGATCGGCCACCGCGGACGCTCGGGCATCCCCTCACCGTCATGGCGCCGGCTGCGAGCGTTTTTCTGAATGGCCTTGATCTCTGCAATGGCCGTGTCCAGTGTTGCCGCCATCGATGGATGCATGAGGTCGGGATCGGAGCCTTCGACATAATAGGGCTTGTACCCATAGCCGATGAACAGGCTGTTCAGTTCGTCGTGACTGATTCTCGCGAACACCGTGGGATTGGCGATCTTGTACCCGTTCAAATGCAAAATCGGCAGGACGGCGCCGTCGGTCACGGGATTGAGAAATTTGTTCGAATGCCACGAAGCGGCAAGCGGGCCGGTTTCGGCTTCTCCGTCGCCGACGACGCAGGCCACAATGAGATCGGGATTGTCGAAGGCCGCACCGTACGCGTGCGACACTGCGTAGCCGAGTTCTCCGCCTTCGTGGATCGAGCCGGGCGTTTCCGGCGCGACATGGCTGGGGATACCGCCGGGGAATGAAAACTGTCTGAACAGCCTTTTCATCCCTTCCGCATCTTGGCTGATATTGGGGTAGACCTCGCTATAGGTGCCTTCGAGATAGACGTTGGCGACCATCGCGGGGCCGCCATGGCCGGGGCCGCAGATGTACATGATGTCCAGATCGTATTGTTTGATCACACGATTGAGATGGACGTAGATGAAATTCAACCCTGGGGTGGTACCCCAGTGGCCCAAAAGTCGCGGCTTGATATGCTCCAGCCTCAACGGCTCTTTGAGCAACGGATTATCGAGTAAATAGATCTGGCCGACTGAGAGGTAATTGGCGGCTCTCCAATAGGCGTCGATCAACTTCACGTGAACTTCGGTGAGCGGTTGTCCAGACATGGTGCTTGGCATACGTTTCCCTTTTTCCACAATTGAATGTTCCAGTCGATTAGCATGTTCACCGTCAATTTCGGTCTCGAGTCGATCATTTTCAAAGAAGGAACGGCACTCAGGCCGGGTGTACAGAGGTCCCCAAATCACAACAGCCTCAATAACGCACTGCTTCGGATAATCCGTTCGTTGCGAAGCCCGTATCGCTG
>JACCXJ010000296.1 GCA_013697045.1 Gammaproteobacteria bacterium
GGAGCCCATCGACGGTGATCGCCTGGCTAGTTTGATCGCGGCGGACAGCTGTGCCTCCTGCATCCTCGATAGCCTTTTCCTCGAGGTCCCGCCGGAGGCGGCGCTCCGATTTCTCGCCGCCCGCGGGATCTCGATCGAGACGGCCAAGGCTGCCGCCTGCGCATCCTCTCTCCCGTCCGGGAGCCGCGCCCGAAGCGCTGCGAGCGCTACGATGGCACCATGGGAGGTCCTCTGGCCGAGTGCGATGGCGTGCATCGCGAGCCTGGAGGGTCACTTTCCGCCGCCCCATTGGACCTTTGGCGGTGGCACCGCGCTTATGCTTTGCTACGGGCACAGGCGCAGCAGGGACGTCGACATCTTTCTGCGCGTGCAATACCTGACCGCCCTGTCCCCGCGCTTGAATGACCATACCGAGGCCTTCACCGGGCGCTATGTAGAGCAGTCCAATTTCCTGAACCTCATCTTCGACGGAGACGAAGTGGATTTCATCGTGGCCCCGAGCCTCACCACCGAACCCTATGCGATCAAGACCGTCTTAGGGACCGAGACGAAGGTCGAAACGCCCGTGGAGATCGTGGCGACAAAGGTGTTCTATACCCATCGCGTACAGGATATCGGTGTTGGAATAGAGGAAGGGTATGAATTGATCGCCCACCCCTCGCCCCCTCCCGTTGGGAGGGGGAATAAGTTATTGAACAGCCGATACTTCTTCCCCTCCCAACGGGAGGGGATTGAGGGGTGGGCGATCGAAAATCGTTGCCTCCCTTGCCAGGGCATACCGAAAACCTGAACGCGATGGGTATACTCCACCAATCACAACCCACAAGGGTTGAGGTGAGGGGAAATCATCGAAGAAGCGTTTGATTTGATTCCCTTCGTTCTATCCTTCTCCCTCGGGAGAAGGGACTCCCAGACTTCCGGAAGTGCTTCTGTAAGCCATTGGATATGTAAGAATCTATGGACAAGGGGCGCCCCTGTACGTCGCCCCGGTCCCAGATCCGAATGAACGATAATCTCGCGCGGTTACGCATCGAGCGCGGCGCGAAGCCGGAGGTGAGTCGTGATGCGACGCGCCGGCGGTGGGGTCGCTATGCGCTCGGCGCCATCACGGCCATGCTGGTCGTGTACTTGGCCGCGCGCGTGCTCCTCGACCCGCGCCTGTCGGTGGCGGTCGGCACGGCCGTGATTGCCTATCCCGCACAGGCCTACACGCTCTTCAACGCCACCGGTTATGTGGTACCCCAGCGCAAGGCCGATGTGGCCTCGAAGGCCACCGGCCGGCTCGAGACCTTGGAGATCAAGGAAGGCAGCCGGGTCATGAAAGGCCAGGTCATCGCGCGCCTGGAGAACGGCGACCTCGTGGCCGCCGCCGACCGTGCCCTTGCCAACGTGGCGCTGGCACGCGCCGAGGTCGCCGAGGCCCGGGCGGCACTCACCGAGGCGCGCCTCGCGCTCACGCGCTCCACGACCCTGGCCGACAAGCGCTTCGTTTCCTCCGAGGTCCACGATGCCGCCGTGGCGCGCTTTGAGAAGGCCGCCGCCGGGGTGGAGCGTGCCCAAGCGGCCGTCGCCGCCGCCGAGGCGGCGCACCTGGAGGCCCAGGTGGCGGTGGAGTACACGTTGATCCGGGCCCCCTTCGATGGCGTGATCCTGAGCAAGTACGCCGACATGGGGGACATGGTCGCGCCCTTCGCCACGACCTCCCAGTCCAAGGGCGCGGTGGTGTCGCTCGCGGACATGGGCTCGCTGGAGGTCGAGGCCGATGTGTCGGAATCCAATCTCGCGAAGACCGAGATCGGCCAGCCCTGCGAGGTGGAGCTCGATGCCTTACCCGGTGCGCGGCTGCAGGGCGCGGTGGCGAGCATCGTGCCCAGGGTGGACCGGAGCAAGGCCACGGTGCTCGTCAAGATCCGATTCATCGACCTGGATGCGCGCATCCTGCCCGACATGAGCGCCAAGGTCGCCTTTCTGTCGCAGGAGCCCACGCCGGAGGAGCGACAGGCGATGGTCTCGGTACCGGTTGAGGCGGTCGTCTCACGCGAGGGTAAGGCGATCGTGTTCGTAGTGCGCGAGGGGCGCGTCGCCGAGGTCGCGATCGAGACGGGTGCGCGGCTCGGTGATCAGGTGGTGGTCGTGCGCGGCGTCGCGAGCGGGGATCGAGTGGTCCTCGACCCGCCTGAGAGGCTTTCCAATGGTGCCGAGGTCGCGATCCAGGGGCCATGAGCGAGGCCGCCGTCGAGGTCGCGCACGTCTCGAAGTCCTACCACCGTGGCGGCACCACGGTTCCGGTCCTCGACGATATCAATCTCGTGGTGGAAGAGGGCGAGTTCCTAGCCCTCATGGGGCCCTCGGGATCGGGCAAGAGCACGCTGCTCAATCTGATCGCCGGGATCGACCGGCCCGATGCGGGGCTCCTGCGCGTCGCCGGCACCGAGATCGCGACCCTGTCCGATGCCGCGCTGTCGGCGTGGCGGGCCGCCAACGTCGGCTTCGTGTTTCAATTCTATAACCTCATGCCGGTCCTCACGGCGTTCGAGAACGTGGAGCTGCCGCTCCTCTTGACGGGGCTCTCGGGACGCGAACGACGGGAGCACGTCGACCTGGTGCTGGAGCTGGTGGGCCTCACCCCGCGTCGCCGGCATTATCCCGCCGAGCTCTCGGGCGGCGAGCAGCAGCGCGTCGCCATCGCCCGGGCGGTGGTGACCGATCCGCGCATCATCGTCGCCGACGAGCCGACCGGCGATCTGGATCGGGGCTCGGCCGGCGAGGTCCTGGGCCTGATGGAGACCCTGAACACGGCGATCGGCAAGACCATCGTCATCGTCACCCACGACCCGTCGGCCGCTTCTCGGGCACACCGCATCCGGCACCTGGAAAAGGGGGTCTTGAGCGATGGGGAAGGGTAGGGAACCCTCTTGGCGCCAAGCGCCGCTGGATAGGTGACCGTGTGCTATGCGCGTCCGGGCGAGGCCGCGAGGCGCTCGCAGGTGGCCTCCATCCAGTCTTCCGCGATGGCCGTGATGTCGGTGGCGGACTTGCCCGCCGGATCGATCACGGGACCGATCACGACATTGATGGTCCCCGGATATTTGATCAGGCTCCGGCGCGGCCAGAACACGCCGGCGTTGTGCGCCACGGGTACGACCGGAAACCCGCTGCGCGCCGCCAGCATGCCGCCGCCCGGCTCATAGCGGCGGCGCTCGCCGAGACGCACGGGCGGCGCGCTCGCGGGGAAGGTGCTCACGACGCTGACACCCACCTTCGAGATCGAAGCCGGCTGGTATCTCATGATGACGCCGCAGCTCGCGGGAGCTCCGAAGAAAGCGCTCGGTCCTCAAGTAGCGAGCCTTTCGGCTCAGCGAGACGTCATCGTTGCGGCGTTGGATTTCCTGATCACGGGGATCTAGCGGTCAGCGAGCGTAGGGCGCGTGTCCGCGCCAACTCATTCGCCGAAGTGAGCGCCGTTGAGTGATTCGACGTTGCTTCCGGAACTTGCTGGCAGCCACCCTTGTTTGACATACCGATGGAAGCTCGAATACGGCCAATGGCTCACCTGTGCCACGTATCCATGCTTCACCGGGTTCCAATGGATGTAATCGATATGCCGGTTGAAGTCGGCCTCATCGCGGATGAGATGTTCCCGGATTCGATGCTGCCACAACGTGCTCAGGTTCCGCTTTTTGCGGCGCCCGTTCATCCATTCAGGTCGATTGAGTCTGGTTTGACAGCGCTGCGTGACCCTCCGCTTGATGACGCGCCGGCGGTGGGAGAAATCCTCATCTCCGAGAGGCAATGTCCACAGGGCATGCATGTGGTCGGGCAGCAACGCCTCGATCAGAAACGGATGGGTCGAACGGATCGTTCCGATTGCTTCCCGCGGGGCCGAGCGCACATCGGCATCGGTTAGAAAGGTTTGGCGCCGATAGGTGTTGACGGGCCACTCATGCCTCGCAACGCGCCAGCAGTTCGCGCCCTTTGCGGGTCACATAGCCGTCCGAACTGACATATCCGCCGGCCTGGCTGGCCGTAAGCCAAAGTCTCGGCCAGCCGCTCGGAAGATACACCGTACCGTCACCGTAACGATGGGCCAGCAGCTTGGCAATCTGCCCTGTTGAAACGGCTGGGATTGGAGTTCTTATGTGCATGATCTGAGCCCGCGTTCGGAACCGTTGCTTAGGCGACGCGTCGCGCACCCTTGGACGGCTCGGTTTTGACCCAGCGCGCGATCAGCATGCCCTTCTCGCGAGCCCAACGCATCGTGAAGGGTCCAGTGGTGGTCCGCAACGCCTCAGGGCTGGTCTGCGCCAACGTATTTAATGTCTGCTGTGTACTCATGTCTCTCTCTTTACTTAGGTCTTGTAGCCAACTATGCAAAGGCCGATGTCGCTGCTCGCAGATGGACGAAGGGACCGCACCGATGACGGCCTCGAACGTTGCGGTCCCTTCGTCTCCGCATCCTACCCTCGCTTAGCGCCTCCAACCACCAGAGGGTAGCCCAGGCGGTCCTGCATAGTCTCTACATTTACTGATGGTTGACCACCAGTTGTAGTGCAGGTTTGCTCACTTCTAGCTGGTCGCTAACCTTCTTGATTTGCGATGCCTGCTCTTTAAGACTTATAAAGAGGGCATTTATTTCCTTCTGCTGCTGCGCGATGGTCGCTTCCTGTTTCTCCACCTTGGCGTGCTCTTTGATGAACTCGTTCAGCAACATCGCGTTCACCGCTTCGTAGCGCACGGTATAAGCCTTCCCTTGGTCGTCGCGAGCGACCAGATTGGGGTTTACCTTTTCCACTTGCTCAGCGACGAGGCCAAACTGCGGGATGCCCTCGGGGTCGAGCGCGTGCTTGTAGCGGAAGCTCACGGGTTTGAGCGCGAGGATCGCTTCGCTCGCCTCGTCCATTGGTTCGATCTCGTCCTTGAAACGCGCCGAGGAAGTTCTCGTGCCGAGGCGACCGTTGGAATCGACGATGACCCCCACGCCTCCTGCCACCGTTGCCCCGTTGATGCCGGCGATAAAGGTGTTCTTCTGAGTTCCTTGCGTCCCGATGCGGATCTGATTGGACTGGCCAGCACTACCAAGGTTGCCGATATGGATATTGTTATTGCCCGTGGTGAGGTTCAACCCGGCTCTATCGCCCAATGCGATGTTGAGGGTGCCGGTTGTGTTGTTGAGGAGCGCATTAGTACCGTCGGCCGTGTTGCTGCTACCGGTTGTGTTGCTTCTGAGTGCGGAGAGACCGTTGGCCGTATTGAAGCTGCCGGTTGTGTTGCTAAGGAGCGCGGACACACCGTTCGCCGTGTTTTGGTCGCCGGTTGTGTTGGAAGCGAGCGCAGCAACACCGTTGGCCGTGTTGTTGCCGCCGGTTGTGTTGGTAAAGAGCGCATTAACACCGTTGGCCGTGTTGTTGACGCCGGTTGTGTTGGAAAAGAGCGCTCCAAAACCGGTGGCCGTGTTGATGGAGCCAGACAGGCACGTCGATGCGGGCGTAGTCATGCGCCGGCGTCGGATCGGCCCACAGCGCATCGATCCGCGCGCACACTTCGGGCATGCGCCGGGCGATCGCCGCCTCGACCTCGGCGCCAATGCCATCCACGTCGTGGTCACCGACAACGGTCCTGGGATCCCGCAGGCGGTACGCGCGCGCGTCTTCGAGCCCTATTTCACCACCAAGCCCGCGGGCGTCGGTATCGGGGTCGGGCTCTCGGTGAGCCTCGGGATCATCGAGGCCCACGGCGGTACGCTCGCGCTCGAGCACCCGCACGAGGGCGGGGCCGAGTTCACCATCGTGCTGCCGGCGGGGTGCTCCGAAGGTCCGGTGCTTCAGGGTGTCCCGCTGCCGGTCGCGGTCGCGGCGGGACGGGTGCTGATCGTCGATGACGAGGCCGAGGTGCGCGACACGCTGTGTGAGATCCTGGAGGGCGACGGCCATCGGATCGCGACCGCCGCCTCCGGCCGGGAGGCCCTGGAGCGCATGAGCACCGAGGCCTACGACGTGATCCTGACCGATCTGCGCATGCCCGACCTCGACGGCCGGGCCCTGTACCGCGAGATCGAGCGGCGCTGGCCCGAACGCGCCGCCGGGGTCGTGTTCATCACCGGCGATACCCTGGCCCCCGGCGCTACGGGAGCTCGCGGGTGAGAGTGGCCGCCGCGTGATCAAAAAGCCGTTTCTGCCGGCCGAGGTGCGACGCGTGATTGCGGAGGTCATGGCGAGCCGGAAGGACGCTCTCAAGCCCTTTCCGCCGACACAGGGCAGCGCGAGGTGAGAGCGCCGTGAGGCACGGGCCCCGGGCTAGTTTTAACGGGTAAAGTGCGGCACTATCGGTCGCCTCGCGCTCACCCGCTCGCCCGGCCCCCCGATGGCCCTGGCGTCACGCGTCTCTTGGCGGCGGCCGAGCCTTAGTCGTAGCCTGGGTGCAGCGCAGCGGAATCCAGGCTACGACGACCATCCGATAAAAGAAACGCCCCTCGCGGGAGGGGCTCTCGCGTCGCCCCGGTGTCCCGGACAACGCCACGACGCTCTTGGCGTGTTTTCCCGGATCCCCATTTGCTGCAATCCGGGCTACGCGGACTAAACCTAGTGCCATTGCGGTCTGTCCCCGGATCCCTGTTCGGATCGCCGCGGTTCTTAAACGCGCTTCACTGCGATCTTGTAGACCAGATTGCGTTCCCGCTTGGCGATCGCGATAACCACCACCGTGACTGTCTCATCACGTACCTGGTATACCAAACGGTACCCAGGGCTCTTGAGCTTGATCTTGTAGCAATTCGGCATCCCGGAGAGCCGCGCCGCCTCCACCCGCGGCTCGGCCAAGCGTTCGCGTAGCTTCTTCTGGAACTGTTCCCGGATCGAGCCGTCGAGCTTGCGCCACTCCTTCAGGGCCTCGTCCTTGAAGAGCAGCCTATAGGTCATCCAGCGAGACCTCGACCTCCGCCTGGCCTTCGCGCGCTTTGACGATGGCGGCCAGCTCCACGTCCTCCAGCTTGTCCAGCAAGGCTTCGAAGGCGGCGGCAGGCACCAGGTAGGCGGCAGGCTTGTTGTGATTGAGGATCGCTACCGGAAAGCCCTCGGCTTGCTCGATGATCGCCGAGGGGTTCTTCTTCAGCTCCGTGATACTGACCGATGCATCCGCATAGACCATTTCCATAACGCACCCGTAAGACCTGAAATGTGGTCTTATATTAGCTCGATTTCTACGGAAGCAACAGGGTGCGGGGCGAGCGGTCCGGGCGCAGCGCTCACCCCGCCTTTCGACGCGAGATCCCCGAAGGCCGCCGACTGTCAAAGGGTCGTAGTGATTTATCTTGGTGCATCGACATGCTTGGGCGGGCGCCGGCGCCGGCGCCGAGCCGCCCGCGACCAGGATCTTCAGGAAACCCTGAGTGAATTCGGGCCGCAGGCAGTGTCTGTAGTCGGGGGCCATGGTCCTATTCCGCAAATGGGGGTCTCCACTTAGCTGCAGTGACTACAAGATATTGGGGTCAGGGCTTGGCGATGATGTCCTTGAGGGTGCCTGTTGAGTATATACTACAGCTAAGTGGAGACCCCCTTTTCCGCAAAGCGGGGGAGGCGAGGTCTGTCCGCTC
>JACCXJ010000313.1 GCA_013697045.1 Gammaproteobacteria bacterium
GGCACTCGCCCACAAAAACCGCATCGTGCACCGGGATCTCAAGCCCCACAACGTGATGATAGCCCGCGACGCCGAGGGACAGGAGACCCCCAAGCTCCTGGACTTCGGGATCGCGAAGGCGGTCGAGACCGATGAGGCCACGCTTACCTCGACCGGCATGGTGCTCGGCACCCCGCGTTACCTGTCGCCGGAGCAGGCCCAGGGCCTGTCGGTCGATGGGCGGAGCGATCTCTACTCGCTCGGGATCATCTTCTACGAGATGCTGGTCGGGCGCGTGCCGTTCGACGACCCGTCCGTCCCTTCTCTCCTCGTGAAGCACATGGCCGAGCCCCCGCGGCCGCCTTCGGAACTGCGCCCGGACGTCCCCCCAGCCATCAAGTCGATCGTCCTGCGCCTGCTCGAGAAGGATCCGGCCCGCCGCTTCCAGAGCGCCGAGGACCTGTCCGCGGCCCTCGCGGCTCTCGATCCGGCCGTGCCGGTCGGCAACGCGCCGACGCTTGCGGCAGGTACGATACCGAGCCCCGGGCTCCGGGCCCTGAACGCGGCGGCGGGCGTGACGATCACGGACGAGCGCCGCGCAGGAGTGATAGATCGCCGGGCTCTCGATCCGGCCGTGCCGGTCGGCAACGCGCCGACGCTTGCGCGAGGTACGAACCCGACACCCGGGCTCCGCGCCGCGATCGCGGCGGCGGGCGCCGACGATCACCGACGAGCGGCCGCCCCATCCGGCGGCCGGCCCCACCCTCGGCGGTATCCCGCAGGCTATCTTGCCTACCCCGCGGGACTCGACGACGGCCCGGAGACCGGCACAGCATGCGGTCACGCCGAGCACGAACAAGCGCGGTCGCGTCTGGCCCGTCGCCGCGGTGGTCGTGCTCGCGGCCAGCGTCGCGCTACCGCTCTTGACGCGATCAAAGCCCGAAGCGCCGCTCAAGACTCAGGCTGCCGGGGGCCCCGGCGGATCGGCCCGGCAGTCCACGAACGCGCCCGAGTCAGCGAAGTTGCCCGTACCAGAGGGTGCTGTAGTGCGGCGCAACGCGCCATACCATCCCTACGCGGTGCGGAAGCCGGCCGCAAGCGAGCACCGGGACGCCGCGCCCGAGGGCACGATGGAGCCCGCGCAGCGAGACGAGCCGACGCCGCGAGAAGCGCCTCTATACGCCCCTCCCTTACCTCCACCGCTACCACCTCCTCGTGCCGGGGATCGACCGCCCCCGCCACCATGGTTTCCACCATCGCCCGATGCGAGGCACCTACCGCCTCCACCGCCTCACGCGCGCCATCTTCCGCCTCCGCCGCCCTTCGATCCCCACCGTCCGCCACCGCGCCCGCCCGGCTGACCTCCGCCTCGGGCCAATCATGAGCCATCTGTTAGTCAGCATCGGCACGTTATCCCGACCCGCAGGCGGCGTCCGGCCGTCGCACTGGCCTAGATCTTTACACAACCAATGTTGTACAAGACGGGTCCAACATCTAGAAGTCTCTTCGCCTTCATGAGAAGGTCAGGATGAGATGGACCCAATCGAACACTTGCACAGGTCCCCACGACACGCCCGCGGCATTTCTTTGCTCGAGGTGCTCGTGGCCTTTGCGATCATGGCGCTGGCGCTCGGCGTGTTGCTGCGCATCTTCGGTACCGGCCTGCGCAGCAGTGCGGCGGCCGAGCGCTATTCCGCGGCCACCTTATGGGCCGAGTCGCTGATGGCCGGGGCCGGCTCGACCTGGCCGCTCGACCCTGGCGAGGAGGGCGGCAGCCTCACGGGTGGCTACCGCTATCGGCGTGTCGTCCGTCCCTATGACCCGGGGCCTGTGACCGGTCCCCTCCCGCGCGTGCCCCTGGTGTCGATCGGCGTGGAAGTGGCGTGGACGGAAGGGGAAAAGACCCGGCGGGTGGTGCTGAGCTCGCTACGACTCGGTCCCCCGGAGCCGGTGCGATGACGCGCCGGCGCAGACAGCGCGTGCGGCGACGGGTCGCGGGCTTTACCCTGGTCGAGTTGCTCATCGCCATTGCGCTGTTCGGCCTCATACTGACCGGGCTCTACAGCGGGCTCAGGATGGCGACCCGCGCCTCCGATGCTGGGGAGGCCCACGCCACGGACAACGACGAGCTGCGAGCGGTGATGGGGTTCCTGCGCTTCGAGCTGGGTCAGGTCTATCCGCTGGTGTTCTCCGACGAGGGCGACCAGCAGGTGATCTTCGAAGGCGAGCCGGATCGCCTGAGCTTCGTGGCGAGCCTACCCCAGCACCGGGGTGTGGAGGGCGCCTATCTGATATCCCTGGTGGTGGACCAGGACCGCCTGGTGCTGCGTTACCGCCTCACCAAGCCCGATCGCCAATATCTGTTCGAGAGCGGTGACACGGGCAAGGAAGTCGTGCTGGTCCCCGGCCTCGAGAGCGTCAGGTTTAGCTACTATGGGAAACGGGGGCGCATCGCGCGGGTCTACACCCGCTGGGATGACCCGGAACGCCTGCCGAAGCTCCTGCGTATGCGTATCCGCCCCAAGGGCCGCGGCATCCACTGGCCGGACCTGATCGTCCCGATCCGCGCCGAGGTGCAGGAGGATGCCCCGGAGCTGGTCCTGCAAGCGCCCGGGACCGAAGACGAGCCCAGTGACGAGGAACTGGACGCCGGCACCTCGGGCGATAATCTCGACGAGTCCAGTGAGTAGGGACTCTGCGACGGTGACCCGTATCCCGGGGTGCAGAGCGCGGCGTCTCGGTCCGAGAGCGGTGCGCGGTGTGGCCCTCATCGCGGTCCTTTGGATCGTGGCCCTGCTCACGGTCATCGGCGCCGGGTTCGCGCTCGACATGCGCACCGAGACCACATTGACCCAGGAGCTTCTCGCCGGCGCTCGGGCGCGCGCCGCGGCCGAGGCCGGGGTGTTCCGTGGGATCTGGGAGGTCTTGAAACCGGATCGGCGCCGCCGCTGGCGTGCCGACGGCACCGAGCGCCGCTGGTCGTTTCGGAGCTATCGGGTGGTCATCGCCCTGCAGGACGAGGGCGGCCGCATTGACCTCAACAGCGGCTCGCGCGAGTTGCTCGGGGCCCTCCTCACGGCCAACGGCGTCGAGGACGAACGGCGTGTCGCGCTCGTGGACGCCATCCAGGACTGGCGCGATGCGGATGACGCGCGCGGTGCCAACGGCGCCGAGGACCCGGAGTACCAGGCCGAGGGTCGCGCGGCGGGCGCCAAGGACGCGCCCTTCAATACCGTGCCGGAGCTGCAGCAGGTGCTCGGCATGAGCCGCCGCTTATACGAGCGCCTGGCCCCGGCCCTTACCGTCCATTCGCACCTGCCCGGGGTGGACGCGCAGCTCGCCCCGCCCAGCGTCCTGCGCGCGCTACTGACCGGCGAAGGGGGATCCGAGGGCGCGCTCGACAAGTTCCTGGAGGACAAACAACGCGAGGCCGAAGTACCCGGGGGTGCGGAGGAGCCGCCCCGTGCGGCGATCCCGGGGCTCGACCCACGTTTCCTCTCGACCAGCAACGGGGAAATCTATACCATCCAGGCCATGGCCACCGTGCGCCGGAGCAACGTTGCCAGTGCCGTCGCCCACGTGAGCGCCACGATCCGCGTGACCAATCAGCCGAAACGTCCCTATACGGTCCTGGCCTGGCGCGAGGGCCGGGAGCTCTTCTGAGAGGTTGTGAAAAAACCGTCGCGAGCGAAGGGAGGTCGCGTTCCGCCGGAGCGCAGGACCGTTTCGCCGGGAGCGAAACGGGGCTTTAGCCCCGAAGGGGTGAGTCCCATGGATGGGACGAGCAACCGGAGTGTATGTTGAAATACATGAGGATTCCGAGCACCGCCGGAATGCGAGATCCCGAGCGCAGTAGGTTTTTTCACAACCTCTGAGGGTTTGCCGGTGGATGTCCGACAGGCGTATCAGATCCTCGCCCAGTGGCTTCGCCAATTCGTTCATTGGTGGGTGGGCCAGCTGCTGGATCTGTTGCCCGTATCCATGCGCCGGCTCGTGGACCTCGACCCCGAGCGCTGGGTGCTCCGGGCCGAGGGTCCGGACATCCGGGTGGTGCGCCTGCACGCGGGCGAGGACGGGGACGCTGTGGTGGCACATATCGCACTGGACGCCGATCCGGAGGTGCCATCCGACGAGATACGGAACTGGGAGCATGAGCGGCGCGCGGAGGCGGAGCTGACCTTGCGGCTGCCGCTGACCCTGGCCCTGTGCCGGCCGATCAACCTGCCGCTTGCGGCCGAGGAGAACCTGCGTGAGGTCGTGGGCTTCCGCATGGACCAGGAGACCCCCTTCAAGGCCGACCGCATCTATTTCGACTACCGGGTGCTGGAGCGGGACCACGTCGGAAAGCGCATCGCACTCGAGATCGTGGCCGTGCCGCGGGCCGCTGCAGACCCGTATTTGGAGCGCTTGCAGGCGCTCGGCATCGTCCCCGACGCGCTGGACGTCGAAGACGCCGGCGGCGGGGTCAATCTGTTGCCACCCGAGCGGCGGCGCGTGCGCGAATCGGGGATCGGGCGCCTGGATGCCATCCTGGCGACGCTCGGCGGTCTCTTGCTGGCAGCCGCGATCGCCATCCCGTTATGGCGCGACCATCAGACCCTGACCGGGCTTCAGGCACGCGCGTCGGAGGTGAAGAAGAAGGCCGACGCCGTCAAAAAGCTCGAGCATAAGTTCGAGCTGCTGACCACGACCTCGCGTTTTCTCACCGAAAAGAAAAAGACCTCGCCGGTGACCGTTGCCGTCCTGGCCGAGCTGACCCGGCTCCTGCCCGACGACACCTGGCTTTACCAGTTCGAGTTGAATGGCAAAGAGGTACTGATCCAGGGTGAGGCCTCGGCCTCGTCGGCCATCATCGGCTTGATCGAGGCTTCGCCGCTGTTCGGCAATGTCACTTTCCGCTCCCCGGTCACTCAGAACCGGGTGACGGGCGGCGAGCGCTTCAACCTGGCTGCCGAGGTGGAGGCGGGCTCATGAACTGGCGTCTCACGCCCACACACCAGAGGATCGCGGCGGTAGGCCTCGTGGTGGTGCTGCTCGGCCTCTTCTACCTCGTCCTGGTCTCGCCGGTGGTCGCCCTCTATCAGGAATATCACGAGGACATCGCGACGGAGGAGGAGCGTGTGGTGCGTTATGAGCGGGTCGCGGGGAAGTTCAAGCAGATCGAAGGGCAACTCGCGCAGATCGACCGTCAGATCTCCGGCCAGGAGCGCGGGTACCTGAAGGGCAACACCCGCTCGCTGGCGGCCGCGGAGATGCAGGAACACGTCAAGCGGGTGGTGGAATCCAATGGCGGACGGCTCAATAGCATCCAGATCCTGCCGGGCAAGGGAGACGAGGAGGATCAACGCGCCCCGGTGTCGCTCAAGGTCCAGATGACGGGCTCGACGGAGACCGTCCAGAAGGTGTTCTACAACCTGGAATCGGGTCTGCCCCGGCTGTTCCTCGACCAGGTATACCTGAGGGGTCGGGCCGGCTACCAGTTCCGTCCCGGCCGGCCACAGGCCGACGAGCTGGATATCCGTTTCACCCTGCAGGGGTACCTGCCGGCCACGACACGGCAAGCGGGGTGACAGGATGCGCATGCCGGCCGATCTGAACCCCTCGACGCTGGTGCTCGGGCTCCTGTGCCTCATCGCCGGGGGGCTCGTCGCCGTCGAGCTCGTGCCGGCCCCACCCGCGGGGCCGCTGCCCGCCGAAACGGCCGCGCCCGCTTCGGGCAAGACCCCGCGCGGAGAAGGCCCGCGCCCGGAAGAAGACTTCAGCCTGCCCGCATTGAGCCACTACCGGGTCATCACCGAGCGGCCCCTGTTCTTGAAGTCCCGCCAACCGCCACCCGAAGACGCTGGCACGACGGACACGCCGGCGCAGAACGAGGGCCAACTGTCTCAGTATGCGCTCACGGCGGTCATCATCGGCCCGGAGCAACAGTTCGCGATCCTGCGCGCGCAGGCCGAGGGCAAGCTCAGCCGAGTGACGAGCGGCCAGGAGTTCCAGGGCTGGACCCTCAAACAGGTCGAGGGCGACGCAGTCGTATTCGGCAGGAACGACAAGGAGGAGCGCATGCCGCTGGTGCGCAAGACGCCGGACAAGATCAAACAGGCCGCCCGCCGCGCCGCCCTCCTCGAACGCCGCCGCCAACAGACGCAGCCCCAGCAGCCCCAACAACCACCGCCACAACAACCCCAGGCCCAACAACAACCCCAGGCCCAACAACCCCCGGGCCAACAACCCCAGCCCCAGGCGCAGCCCGGGGCGATCCCACCGCCGGGCGAGGCCCCTCCACCGCCGACGCCGCCGGAGGAATAGGCAGGTGGGGACTAGGCCGTAGGAGGCTAGGCTACGGGAGGCTAGGGAGGGGCGGCATAGCCTCGAGCCTGGCCTCCCCTCCCCTCCAGCCTCCGCCTACCCGGCGGCCTGCGCCGCGCGCTGTTCGAGTGGGACTACCACCGTCGCGTCGGCTTCCTTGCGGCCCGGCATAAGGAAGAGAAAGTCGGTCTCGTTGAAGCGCACGCGATCCCCGTGGTGCAAGCGCTGCACACGCTCGACCCGCTTGTTGTTGACGAACGTGCCGTTGGCGCTGCCCTGGTCGAGCACCCAGTAGGCGTAATCGCGATACTCCACCACGGCGTGCTCGCGACTGATGCCCTTGCCCGGGATGACGAGCCCCCCCGGACCGGGTGCCCGCCCGATGAGCGTCGGTCCCCCCGTGACGTCATAGACCCCGTCCGTCGGCGCCTCCGTGGACTCCTTGGTCAAATGCCCAACAGTAGAGCAGGACGCGCGGGGCATGGATATGGGGATTCCGCAGGGCGCCTTCCGGGCGATCGAGTCCCGTAGCGGCGCCACTGGGATTACGGTACAGGCGATACAGCAGCACGACGCTCACGACGGAAAGCAGCAGGGTAAAGCCGACGGTACCCGCCGCGATCGCCGGCATCCAGCCCGCTCGCCAGCCCGGGATCGGCGCCGCGCCGAGCGGCGCGTCGGTCATGGGCGGGGTTTCCTCCCTGATCGCCACCTCCGGGAGCGGTTCGGGAAGTGCCGGCGCCTCGGGGGAGGATGCCTCGCCGGGCAGGTCCGGGATCGCCGCGTCCGCCGCCTTCGGGGCTGGTGACTCGTCGCGGACCGGCGCTTCCTCCTTCGACGGCGCTTCCTGTGCCTGTTCCGTCTCGGCCTGTTCCGTCTCGGTGATCGGAGCTGCGGCTTCGGTCTCGAGATCCGGTTTCGCGGTCTCGGCCACGAACAACTCACTCATCTCCGCGAAGACCCCGATCAGATCCCCGGGTTGCATGGGCTGGAAGTACCTGCCATCGGTGGCCTTCGCCAGGTCCTGCATGAGCTGTACGTCCGCATTGTTGGTGAATGCAATCGTGAAAATGCGGATGTCGGCTTCGGCCGCGGCGCTGGCCAGCTCGCCTCGCATCGTTTCGGCCGCTTTCAGGTCACGCGCCGCGTTTCCGGTGTCGATGATGCCATCGCTCATGAACACGACGGTTTTCTTCCTCTCTGGTGCTCCCGCTTGCTTCAGCATCTCGATGGCCCGGCGGAGCGCTTCGCCGCTGTTGGTCAGCTGACCTTTGAAATCGATACGATCCAGACGGGTGAGGAGGTCCAGGCGTGTGGTCTCGTTGATCGGGGTCAGGGGGGCCAGGACCTCGACCTTCTTATCGAACATGATGAGCGCCACTCGCGACCCCGCCGGACTGCTTTGCACGAACTGCGCGACCGCCTGTTTGGTCAGCGACTGCGGATCGTTCTTTCTCATGCTGCCGGAATTGTCGATGAGGAGCACTATCTCTTGTCCGGGCCCTTGTCCGGCGGGAGCGGTGGAGCTCATGCAGAACGCCAGTATCGCGAAGAGGTAGGTGATGATGCGCGCGAACAGGTGTTTCATGGTAGGAGTGCCTCCGGTCAACGTGCAACACGCTGCCCGCTGAGGGTCGTCTGGATGGCCTTCTTGCGAGCGATCAATCCCCCGTCCTCGGGCTGTACTTTCAGTCCGTCGTCGACGAACGCCAGCGCGGCTTGTAGATCGCCGGCCCGCTGTCGATCCTGGGCCAGGGCGAGGTAGTGTCTCGCGATCGTCTCGAGCCCGTCATGGCCCCTGGCATTGCCCGGATCCAGGGCCAGGACCTGCTGATAGGTCTCGAGCGCGTTGTCCCCCTTGGGTGCGGTCAAGCGCGATGCCACGAGTTGCTGCTCCGCCTTACCCAATAGCCCCCGGATGGCCTCGGCCTGGCCGGAGCCGAGCGCGGTCCGCAGCTCCGCGAGCCGAACATGGCCCGGGACCGCCTGCAACCCCTGGTCGATCAGGGCCAGGCTGGCCTCCACATGGCCCGGTTCCTGGGCGGCCTCGGCTAGCTGCACGCAACGTTCGGCTATCTGTTCCAGCCCCGCGAGGGCCTCGGCTTGCCCCGGCACCACGGCCAGGAGCATGCGATAGGTCTCGAAGGCATTGTCCCCGGGCGGGGTGGTGAGGCGCCCCGACTGGAACTGTCCCTGTGCCCGCTCGAGCCACTGGGCGACGAGGCGGCGGTGCTTCTCTCCCAATGCGCGCTGATCTTCGGCGACCGCGTCCTTCAGGGTCTGTAACCCGCTGCCCTTGGGGCGACCCGAAGTCCCTGGTCGATGAGCGCCCGACTGCGCTCCAGGTCGCCGGCCTGCCGAGCGCTCTCTGCATCCTCGGTCAGGCGTTGGCGGATCCGGGTCAGGCCTTCCCGCGCCTCGCGACTGTTCCGATCGAGCAACAGGACGGCATTGTAGTAGTCAAAAGCGTTGTCTCCTTTCGATTCGATGACACGTGCCTCCTCCATGTGCCCCTTGGCCTGGGCGAGGAGCTCGGTCATGATCTGCGCGCGCTGCTTTTCCCAGACCTTGCCTCTCATGAACCGCTCCAGGGTCGCCAGGCCGGTGTGATGGGGATCGAAGTGCAAGCCCTGACGGACCAGCAACAGCGCCTGGTCCATGTGGCCTCGGCGCCATTCCCGCCGCGCCCGCTTCTCGAAGCGGGTCGCCACTTCCTTCAGGCCCTCGATCACGCGCGGGTGGCCTCGCAGCATCGCGAGGGCGAAGGTGTAGGTGGCGTAAGGGCTCTCGGCCCCCATCTGGCCGAGCAAGGACTCCACCGGTTGGGTGCCCTCATAGGCGAGCAACTGCTGCAGCACGTGCTCGGCCTGGGGATCGAGCGAATACCACACCCTCGGCGCCAGCCCGTAATGCCATACCGTGACGGCCACCGCGCCCGCCGCGACCCAACCCAACCGCCCCAGCAAGCGCCTGGAGCGCGATGCGCCGCGGGCGCGGGCCGCGACGACAGGCCGACCGTGGCCCGGGTCCTGGGTCCTATCGAAGGCCTGGGGTACGACGGACCGATCCGCCAAACCCTGGGTGGGTTTGACCAGCAGGGTCGCTTGATCTTCCAGCTTGCGCAGGAGGTCGGCGTCGTCCACGAAGCGTGCGCGCACGATCGCCTCCAGAGACTGAACGAGCTCGTGCGTGTCGGGGAAACGTTCGTCGGGGTTTTTGGCGAGGAGTCGGTTCAGGATCGGCTGCAAAAATGCCAGGATCTCCGGGAGCTCGGGGATCGGCTCGTGTACGTGCTTCAACGCGGTGGCCTGTGCATCTTCCCCCGCATACGGCGGTATCCCGAGGAGCATCTCGTAGAACAAGGCGCCCAGGCTGTAGAGATCGCTGCGTGCATCCTCCGGCTCGCCCTTGACCCGCTCCGGAGGCACGTAGCCCGGCGTGCCGATGAGGGTATCGCCGGAGCGCAGGAGGATCCCCTGATCCTGAAGCTTGGCGACGCCGAAATCGGTCAGGACCAGGGACCCATCGTCCCGGAACAGCACATTCGTGGGCTTGATATCGCGGTGCACGACCCCATGTCGGTGTGCATAACCCGAGGGCCTGCGCAAGTTGCACCATGACGTGCACGCTCTCCTTCAGCAGCAACCCTTCGCGGATACGGTCCTTGAGGTTTTTCCCGGGGATGTGCTCCATCGAGATGTAGTAGCCATCGGCCGTATGGCCGAGGTCGTAGAGGGTGATGATATTCGGGTGAGTGAGCTTCGCGACGACCTTGCCCTCGTCGAGAAAGGCCTTGCGGAAGGAGGGATCTCGTGCCGATGCCGCCGGCAGGACCTTGAGCGCCACCTGCCGATCCAGGGTCTTCTGGATGGCCAGGTACACGACCCCCATCCCCCCTCGGGCTATCTCGTGCAACACCGTATAGCCGGGAATGTTCATGCTCATCACATCACCTCAGCACTTCAATCACGATGGGCCTCATGGATCGCCAGCTCGGCACCGCCGATCGCATCACCAAGTACCTAATCGCTTTGGCCTCCCCTAGCAGCCTGTCGGACTTAGCGCGGAACTTTTCAAGCGCGAGGGGATCGGATCGGTCAGGGTTCCAATGAGCGAGGCGTGCATGAGCCATTTCCGTCCCTGTGATCGTGACACACCCTACCTG
>JACCXJ010000343.1 GCA_013697045.1 Gammaproteobacteria bacterium
CAGGTAGGGTGTGTCACGATCACAGGGACGGAAATGGCTCATGCACGCCTCGCTCATTGGAACCCTGACCGATCCGATCCCCTCGCGCTTGAAAAGTTCCGCGCTAAGTCCGACAGGCTGCTAGACACGAACATAGATACCCGTTGGTGTCCCTGCGAGGCCTGGCGCAGGCAACGCTCGCCTTTCCGACACCCGCGTGCCCGTACGCGCCGGCGGATGGGGCTAGCGGGACCCGCCTCCCGGCGGGGGATCCGGGCGGGACACCGCCCGCGCGGTGGGGTGGAGGACCTTGGGCTCCGGCACCGTCGGGATGGGAACCAGCTTAGGCGCCACCGTGGCCCTGGGCCCGTTCTGCTCTTCGCCCAGACGCCGCTCCCCAGGGACGCCTTCGCTCAACATGACCGTGTTCTCGTCACACAGGACCAGGGAGCTCTGCGCCAAGTGCTCGTAGACCGCACGATAGTTGACGGTCAGGCTGTTGAAAAGGTCGGCGGCCTTGGAGAAGTGTTCGGTGACGTTATGTCGGTATTCGCTGGCCTCTTGGCGGGTCTCCTCGAGCACCATACGGGTTTGCTCGAGATCCGAACGTGTCTTGGCGAGATCGGCCTGGATCTCTTCGATCTCCTTCCTGAGGGCCTTGATGCGCTTGACCCCGGTCGAGAACCAACGCCCGATGAAGACCCCGCACAGGAGCGCCACGGCAAACCCGGCCGAGACCCACACCCAAATGTATTCAGCCCCAATATCTTCAGCCATTTAGTCGCTCCTCACGTCGGCACGGGCTGACCGGCGGCAGACCGGGCAGTGTGCGACGCCGGTCATTCTAATCACGTCGTGGCGGATTCTCCATCATGACCCGGGCACAACGCATCCAGAAGACTATATAAAATGGGTCGAGCGAGCCGGCCGGCTCCGCTACCCTGTACGCGCCGACCCTACCTTTGGACGCGGCCTAGGTGACATGAAATCGATACCCCACCAGCGGCAAGCCGGGGTGCGAGCGCTCGCCATGCTGCTGCTCGCCCTGGGGCAGCCGGCAGTCCGGCCGGCTGCGGCGGCCCCCCTCGATGGGGATGCGCGCGACGGAGCGCCCAAGACCTTCTGGGGGTCACCGGGCCGGTCCGTTCGCCTCGTCGCCCAGGAGCGCCCCGTCCCATCCAACGACCATCCGGCGGCGCTGAGCCCGGCGGAGTTGCGCCCGATCCTCGCCGCCCTCTCGGTGTTCGGTGGGCCGGCCTTTCTCGGGGCGGGTGCAGAGCCCATCTCCGTCTTTACGGAGGACGAAGCCCGCGTGCTCGCCCGGGCCCTCGCGACCGCGCTCGCGGCGGCGCGACCGGACCAGGATGTCGCCTTTACCGTCGAAGGGGAACGCAACGCCTTCTTCTTCGCACAGGAACCGGTCACCATCGGTGGCCGGGTCTTCTATGATGATCAACGCCTGCACATCATCTTCGGCGATCTCCACCAGCCCGCCGGGCGGCCTGCCCCGGACCGGCACGGGAACGCCGAGACCGGGGAACGGCTCTACCCGGTGCGCATCGGCACGCGCGCCGGCGACATTGCCCACCACTGGCGCATCGTGCCGACCGAGGGGCAATCGTTCCACGTGGGGGCCGACACGACGCGCGGAGACTGGATCGAGATCGATATACCGACCACGCTTGCGGCACTGCGCCGCAGGCAGAGCGGTGTGGGGCCTCCCCCCAAGGCCGTCGAGCAACCCCGGTCCGAGGCCCGCCGGCTCGATCTCGAACGCCAGCAGGAGCGCGAGGAGGCGGCTCGCATGCGGCAGTCGCTCCGCGACATTCAAGGCGGGGCAGACGATTCAACACTTCTGCAGAGGCGCCTCGCGACCCTCGAGGAGCTCAAGAACAAACGCCTCATCACGCCCGAGGAATACGCGGAGCGACGCCAGGCGATGCTCCTCGGGCGGTAGATCGGAGCGCCTAGGGCTTTCAGCCATGCCCGGAGGGGCATGCCGTACGCGCCATGATCGGCGGCGATGTCAGTGCTGGGTGGGCCTCAGGTACTCGATCTCCGGGTCCACGACCGCGGCCCCGAGCTCGATGGAGACCTCCTCCGCCGGCAGCGACGCGGCGTCGACGATGCCCGCATCGTTGCGGGCCGTGATGAGCGTCCAGTAACCGAGCATGTTGGTACGGGTTTGATCGATCACGTCGAGCCGGGTATCCTCGATGAATCCCTCGAGCGACATGTCGGGATGAAAGCCGAGCAGCTTGGACAGCGGCGCGAGCACCCGCTCCATGCCCGCGATCAATCGATTGCGGCTCTGGAAGTGATTCAGAAAGTACATTTGGCCACCCGGCTTGCAAACCCGGCGCATCTCGTTGACCAGGCGCACCGGGTTCGGTACCACCGAAGCGACGTAGATGGCCGCGACCTTGTCGAAGGCGTGGTCTTCGAACTGCATGCGCTCGGCATCCATCTCCCTGAGATCCACCACATGGTCGAGCCGCAGGCGTTGCTTGCGCGCATGCGCCCGCTCGAGCATTTCCGCTGAAACGTCGATCCCGGTCACGCACACCGATCGGGGATAGAGGCCGAGCGACAGTCCGGTGCCCACGCCGACCTCGAGGATGCGTTCTCCGGACCGGCAGTCCATCTGTCGGATCGCGGCTCGCCGCCCCTTTTGCATGACCGGTCCGAAATAGACGTCGTAGAAACCGGCATAGCGCCGGTAGGCCTTGCGGACCGCGTCGATGTCCAGCCTGAACCCCCCGGTCTTGCGCAGCCGCCGCGATACCGGGGCCACCTTATGATTGGTTTTTTGCATGTAGTCATCCTCGAAGCGCCGGCCGGGTCACCGCTCAATCAGCCGGTGGATCGGGGCTCGCGCCTCTCGTCGGACGCCGACTAGAGCCCCCGGGGCGCGTCCATCAAGTCCGCTCAGGGCTATCGCTCGTACAAAGAGGGGCGCCGTCTTGTTGTTGTCCTGGTGTCGTCGCCGGCGGAAGCCATGCGGCCCGACGGCGACTCATCGTTCCATGTAGAGCCGCTAATGATGGCGGTGGAAGCCCCCGATTGCAATGGGCGCCTGGCGATCGCGCGCCGCATGGGCGGCGTTGGTGCGCTATCCCATCTCCGACGCCGCGTCCAGCGGCGGCGCCGGGGATCTGGGCCAGACGCTGAGCAGGGCCTTGACCAGTGTCGCAAGGGGGATCGCGAAGAACACCCCCCAGAAGCCCCAGAACCCCCCGAAGATCAGGACCGCGACGATGATGGCCGCGGGGTGGAGATTGACGGCCTCCGACAACAACAGCGGTACGAGCAGATTGGCATCCAGCACGTGGATCAGCGCATAGCCGCCCATGAACCACGCGAAGTCGGCGCCCCAACCCCACTGGCCGTAGCCGGCGAAGGCGACCGGGACGGTGACGACCACTGCGCCCACGAACGGTACGATCACCGATATCCCCACCAGCACCGCGAGCAGCGCCGCGTAGGATAGGCCCAGGAACACGAAGAAGATGTAGGTCGCGGAGCCGACGATCAGGATCTCGATGAACTTGCCGCGCACGTAGTTCCCGATCTGGTGGTCCATCTCCCGCCACACGCGCACCAGAATACCGCGGTCGCGGGGCAGGAAGCCCCGTGCCCAGGCCATGATCACCCGCTTATCCTTCAGGAAGAAGAACACCAAGAGCGATCCCAGGAAGACATAAGCGAGCGCGGTCATGATGGCGGGGATCGATGCGAGCGACGAGGATAGGACGTTCTGACCGAAGTCGGCCACGCCGCGCCGGATCACCACCGTCAGATCCACGACGTCCTGGGTCGATACGAACCCCGGAAAGGCCTCCGGCATCCGCAGGAGCAGTTGCTGCCCATCGTTGATGAGCCCCGGTAAACCCTGCACATAGTCGGCGACCTGATGGTAGAGGAGCGGGATGAGGCCCAGCACTAGGAACACGACCGCGGCCAGAAACAGTGAAAACACGCAGGCCACCGCGAGCAGCCGCGGGATCTTCATCCTCTCCATCTGGGCGACCAGCCCCTCCAAGAGATAGCCGATCACGATCGCGGCCAGCAACGGGGCCAGCGTTTGGCCCATCAAGAAGATGACCGCGAACGAGAGCAGCAGAAACACCGCGAGCAGGACGGCCTGCGGGTCCGAGAGATACCGCCGGTACCAGGTGAGCAGGAACTCGATCATGGGCGCAGCGCGACATGCATGCGGAACGTTTGGGTCTCGAATACCGCGGGGCTCGGTGTCATGTGATCGGGTTCGGCCGCACGCCTGAGGATATATCAACCGGTGGCGGTTTTCAGCAGCAAAGAGAAGGGTTGTCCACCGCTGATACAATGCCCTGCTCATGGGGTGGTGGGGCAAGATCGTCGGCGGGGCCTTCGGCTTCCTATTGGGCGGACCGCTAGGCGCTGTGCTCGGGGCGGCGCTCGGGCACAACGTCGATCGGGGTCTGGACCGGCCATTCGGCGGCCCCTCGCGGAGAGCCCCGGGGTCGCGCGAAGAGATCCAGACCGCCTTCTTCACGGCGACCTTCTGCATCATGGGCCATCTCTGCAAGGCCGACGGGCGGGTCTCACCCGACGAGATCGGTCTCGCGCGCCTGGTCATGGCGCGCATGGACCTGTCGCCGGATCAAGCGCGCGCCGCCATGGGTCTCTTCAACGAAGGTAAGTCGCCGGGCTTTCCGCTCGAGGAGATCCTGGGCCAGCTCCGTCACGAGGTCCGCGGCCGGCGGCGCCTGTTGCGCCTGTTCCTGGAGATCCAGCTCGCGGCAGCCTACGCCGACGGGGCCCTTGGCGCCGCGGAGGAGCGCATCCTGCTCCATATCTGTGATCGCCTCGGGTTCTCGCACCTCGAGTTCCGGCACCTGGAGGCCATGGTGCGTGCCGGGGGTCGCCATCGCCGACAGGCCAGGCCCGACGCCCCCCCGCCGCGTTACGGGCTCGAAGATGCCTATGCCATCCTCAACGTCCCGGAGAGCGCGAGCGATGGCGAGGTCAAAAAGGCCTATCAAAGGCTCATGAGCCAGCACCACCCCGATAAGCTCCTGGCCCAGGGGCTGCCGGAGGAGATGATCAAGGTCGCGACCGAAAAGACCCGGGACATCCGTGGCGCCTACGAGCGCATCCGCGAGGCGCGTGGGTCCTAGCTAGATGAGGTTCCTAGATGAGATGAAGCGGCGGCGGACCGCGATCGACTACCGGCGCCTGGCCAGCGATATCAAGACCTGGGCCCGGGAGCTGGGCTTTTCGGGGATCGGCATCACCGGCGTGTCGTTGCCGGAGGACGAGGCCCGGCTCAGGGACTGGCTCGAGCGCGGCTTCCACGGCGCCATGGACTATATGGAACGCCATGGCACGAAGCGCTCCCGCCCGGCCGAGCTGATGCCGGGGACAGTACGGGTGATCGCGGTGCGCATGGATTATCTACAAGCGCCGATGGCGGGCGCGCACACGGTGCTGGCCGATCCCCGGCTCGGCTACGTGTCACGCTATGCGCTGGGACGCGACTACCACAAGGTCCTGAGGGGCCGGTTGCGTCGCCTCGTATCCCGGATCGACGAAGTCGCCGGACCGTCGGGTCATCGCGTCTTCGCCGACAGTGCCCCGGTCCTCGAGAAGGCCCTGGCCCGGAACGCCGGTCTCGGATGGATAGGCAAGCACTCGAATCTCATCAGCCGCGATCGCGGCTCGTGGTTCTTCCTCGGCGAGGTCTACACCGATCTGCCCCTGCCCGTCGACCCCCCGCAGGGCCGCGAGCATTGTGGCCGCTGCACGGCCTGCATGGCGGTGTGCCCGACGGCGGCCATCGTCGCCCCCTATCAGGTCGACGCGCGCCTGTGCATCTCCTACCTGACCATCGAGCTCTGCGGCCCCATCCCCGTGGCGCTCCGACCGCTCGTCGGCAATCGCATCTACGGCTGCGACGACTGCCAGCTCGCCTGCCCTTGGAACCGCTTTGCACGGTTGAGCTGCGAGCGCGATTTTGCCCCCCGCCACGGCCTCGACGCGCCACGCCTCACCGACCTGTTTTCTTGGAGCGAGACCGAGTTCGGCAAGCGCACCGAGGGCTCGGCCATCCGCCGGATTGGTTATTCGGGCTGGTTGCGCAATATCGCCGTGGCGCTCGGCAATGCCCCGACCAGCCGGGCAGTGGTGCAGGCCCTGGCGAGCCGTGCATCCGATCCCTCGGATCTGGTGCGCGAGCACGTGCAGTGGGCGCTGTCCCGACATGGCGCGTAGAGCGCCTGAGAGGTTGTGAAAAACCGTCGCGAGCGAAGGGAGGTCGCGTTCCGCCGGAGCGCAGGACCGTTTCGCCGGGAGCGAAACGGAGCGTAAGCCCCGAAGGGGTGAGTCCCATGGATGGGACGAGCAATCGGAGTGTATGTTGAAATACATGAGGATTCCGAGCACCGCCGGGAAGCCAGGGCCAGGGAGCGGCCCTGTTTGGCGCGCCGAGGACGCAGCGCGAGATCCCGAGCGCAGTAGGTTTTTTCACAA
>JACCXJ010000078.1 GCA_013697045.1 Gammaproteobacteria bacterium
CTCCGGTTGCTCGTCCCGTCCTTGGGACTCGCCCCTTCGGGGCTTGCGCTCCGTTTCGCTCCCGGCGAAACGGTCCTGCGCTCCGGCGGAACGCGACCTCCCTTCGCTCGCGACGGTTTTTTCACAACCTCTCTGATCGCGTGATGATGACGCGGCCCGCCACCGTCATCGACCTCTTGCGTCACGGCGAGGTCGAGGGCGGGCTGTGTCTCGGCGCCCGCGCCGATGCGACGCAGAGCGCCGTCGGTGCGCAGCAGGTCGATTCCTGGGCGCGTGCGCCGTGGCGTTGGGCCGGGATCGTTAGCTCGCCGCTCGGACGCTGCCTGGCCGCGGCCCGCACCCTGGGCGCGTCCCTTGGGCTCACGCCGCGCATCGAACCGCGGTTCGGCGAGATCGGGTTTGGCGAATGGGAAGGCCGGCCCTGGACGGATTTGCTTCGTGAGCACGGCGACGCTCTATTCGCCTTCTGGGCGTGCCCGGGGAACCATCCGGCACCGGGCGGCGAGGACTACGCGGCCTTCGATAAGCGGGTGTGGGCGGCCTTCGGGGACCTGATCGGCGAGGCCCGCGGGCAGCACTGGTTGGTCGTGAGCCATGCTGGGCCTATCCGCGTGATCCTGCGGAGGGCTTTGGATCTGCCCGTCGGCAGGCTGTTTGATATCGATGTGCCCTACGGCTCGCTCGCCCGAGTGCAGGCGGACGACACCGGCGCCCCGGTCTTGCTGTGGCACCGGCCCCCCCTTGATCACGGCCTTCTGGGTGGCGCTCGGATTTCTCACCTGTCTCCCGGTGCCGCGCGGACTGCCGCACGGGGGACCGACAGCCGGCCATTCGGTGGTCATGTATCCGCTCGCCGGCCTCGTGATCGGCGCGCTTTGCGGCATCGGGGCGGCGCTCTTCGATGGGGTGGGCGAGGGACTGCGCGCCGCGATCGTCGTGACGCTGTGGGTCGCCCTGACGGGTGGGCTGCATCTCGATGGACTTGCGGACTGGGCCGATGCCTGGGCCGGCGGCCACGGGGATCGGGCCAAGAGCCTGGCCTTGCTCGAGGACCCGCATGCCGGGGCTATGGCGGCGGTGGCCCTTGTCCTCCTCTTGCTCGTGAAGTTCTCCGCCCTGGCAGAGGCCTTGGGAAGCCAAGCCTACGCCCCCCTGATCCTGGCACAGTGCTGGGGCGGACGGCGGTGACCCTGGTGCTCCTGACCACACCCTATGTGCGGGTGGGCGGGCTCGGCAGCGAGCTCGCGACGAACCTGCCGAGACGCGCCGCGATCGGGTCCGCCGGGGTGGCGTTCGTCGTTTGCGCGTTCGGGCTCGGTGTGTTCGCGACGGCCAGCGCGCTCGCGACCGTGTATCTGCTGCGCCGTTTCATGATCGCCCACCTCGGTGGCTGCACCGGCGACACACTCGGGGCCACGGTCGAGGTGGTCGAGGCCGTGATACTGGTCACGGCGGCTTCCGGCCTGTAGGCTGGAAAGAGGGGAAGGCGGAATCCTCGGCGGCGGGGCTTCAGAACGGTGTTGGGATCCGCTGGGCTCGTCCCAGTCTACGACGGGATCGTCCGTACCGATCGCCAGACCTTCATTTGTATATCCTTACACGTCCCTGGCGGGGTGGGTTCTCGAATGGGTCTGGACGTTCACGGCACGCGCTTCTTGCTCTATGCACGGGGCCTCGGGGCTTCTTTCGAGCGCACGGCGATGATCGGGCGCCAGACGCTGCATCTCAGCGCCGCCGAGCTCAGGCGCAACCTCGCGGCCTTCGGGCTCATGTATTCGCCGGACGAGACCCACGCCCTGTGCGCCCGCAACCAGGGCTTCGCCGAGCCGTTCCTGGAGGTCTTGGGCGCCCGGACGATCCGGTCGTTCGATGCCTCGGCTTACGAGCACGCGACCGATATCGTGGATCTCAACGTGGCGCTTGCCGATCGCTACAAGGGGCAGTTCACCGCGGTCATCGATGGTGGATCCCTGGAGCATGTGTTCAATTTTCCGACCGCCATCCAGAGCTGCATGGAGATGCTCGCGATCGGTGGGCATTTTCTTTCGATCGTGCCGTGCAATAACTTCCTGGGGCACGGTTTCTACCAGTTCAGCCCCGAGCTGTTTTTCCGGGCCTTCGGCGAGACCAACGGTTTCGAGGTGAGAAAGCTGTTCGTGTTCGAGGATCGGCCCGGCGCCCCCTGGTTCGAGGTCGCGGACCCCGCGCGCGCCCGGCGACGCGTCGAGTTGGCCAACCGCTGGCCGACCTACCTCGCGGTGTTGGCCCGCAAGACCCGCGAGACGGCGCTTTTTACCCAGGCCGTTTATCAGAGCGACTACGAGACATTGTGGGAGGAGCGGCTCTGGGATTCGCCACTATGGCGCCTGGGGAGGCGTTTGATGCGCTTCGTGCCGACGCCCCTGCGCGTGCTTTACGGCGCCATCGAACGCCGCGGGCTCTTCTGCCGCTACGATCCCAAGGTCTTCACCAAGGCCAAGCTGCCATGAGGATCGAGATCCGCGCTGAGCCCTTCGACCCGTGGGCGGAAACGGCGCGCTACGAGCGCGAGTCGCCGGCCGGATCGGGGCGGCATGGCGCCTGCGCCGTCTTCGTCGGTACCATGCGCGACTTCAATGAAGGCGATGCGGTGCGCGGCATGACACTGGAGCATTACCCGGGTATGACGGAGCGGCATCTCAGCGGGATCGCCTCCGAGGCCATGACGCGCTTCGGGCTCATGGATACCCTCATCATCCACCGGATCGGCGCCCTGTCGCCGGGCGATCCTATCGTGCTTTGTGCGGCGTGGTCCGTGCACCGCGCGGCGGCCTTCGAGGCCTGCCGGTTTCTCATCGAGGACTTGAAATCGCGCGCCCCGTTCTGGAAACGGGAGACGTTGGATTCGAGTGTCCGCTGGGTCGAGCGCAACACACAGAGTTGAATGTAATGTGGTGTGCTCCGGACCAGGGCGGTAACTGCCCAGGCCTGCACACGGCGTTGGTCGGTCGGCAGCGGTACCATCCTGGCTAGCCGATAAGGCCCTGCCATTAGAACGGGGCGTGACGGCCCTTCGTCTCACGATGCCAGCCCGCCGTCGATCCTGAGCGTCTGACCGGTGATGAAGGCGGCCTCGTCGGAGCAGAGATACAGGGCCGCGTGCGCCACGTCTTCCGGGGCCCCGAAGCGCCTGAGCGGGGTGTCTGCGATCACCGCCTCCTGTGCCTCATGCGCCATGACCTCGTCGGCGAACGCGGTGCGGATCCAGCCGGGCGCCAGCTCGTTGACCCGGACCTCGGGCGCGTAGGAGCGTGCCAGACACTTGCTGAAGCCGAGCACCCCGGCCTTGACGGCCGCGAACATCTCTGGATTGCGCCCCGCCATCCCCGACAGGGCCAGGTCCCAGGACATGTTGAGGATCACCCCCGATCCCGCGGCCTTCATGATGGGGGCGACGCGCCAGGAGCACTGGATGGTACCTTTGAGGTCCACCGCGATGAGGCGTTCGAGCTTGTCGTTGTCGCAGAGCGCGGCCCCGGTACCAGTCAAAATATCGGCACCGGCGATGTTGGCCCAGATATCGATGCGACCGAAGGCCGTGAGGGTCTGCTCGACGAGGCGATCGACGTCGGCCGGAGAAGAGATATCCGCCTGGATGGCCCGTGCCTCTGCGCCGGCTGCGCGGACCTCGGCGCAAAGCGCCTCCGCCTGGGCCTGAGATCGGTGGAAGTTCACCACCACGCGGGCGCCTTGCAGGGCGAAGAGCCGGGCGATCGCCCGGCCGATGCCACTACTGGCGCCGGTGACGACTGCTATTTTGTTGTCCAGCCGAAACGCTGTCACTGACCAACCGACCGACAACCCGCATCCCTGACGGACGCAAGCATGGCAGGTATAGTCGATCTGACGAAGATTACCGGAAAGCCTTATTTGTCGTGATAGGCAGCGTGGACCGCGATGCCGACGAACACCATCACTACGACAAACATTAATAAGACACTGAGATTTTCCACGATCAAGGCCCCTGGAGCTGGTCTATATGATACTGGATTCGAATATGAAGGATGACGCCGGCGACAGTTAACGCGATGATGCCGAGCATTCCCAATATGGCGCCAAGGTCGATGGGGGCGGCGTGGGCGTTCGATAGAACCCAGCCGATCAATCCGCTGTCTGCCGCGACGACTATTCCTTGGTACAGTTTGAGATACCCGATCCTCTCCTTCAGGTAATCGACCGTGGACACGTGGGAGCTGCCAACGACGCGGGAAGCAAGGTAAGAGAGCTTTTAGCCCTACGCCCTCCCTCTGTCAAGGCTCGCTCAGGGTCCCTGGGCCTCCGGCACTGCGTCAGCGGATGGCTCGACATCCGCGCCCGAGTCGGCAAACGACCACCATAGCCCGATCCCGGCCGCGATCCAGATGACCTCGCGCACGCGCCGCACCACCGCGCAGGCGAGCCCCAGGCTCGGATCGCCGGTCAAGGCCGCACACACCACCTTGAACGTCCCCTCCTGGGCGCCCAGGCTGGAGGGGATGAAGGAGGTCCCGGCGCGCACCAGTTGCACCAAGGCCTCCATGATCCACGCATCGACGAAGCTCACGGGGTGCCCGAGCAGGTACATGACGGCATAGACCTCGCCCACACCCATGAGCCAATTGAGGAGCGCGAACAGAAACGCCCCGAGCATGCGCCCGCGGTGCGCGGTGTAGAAGCTCGCCACGCGCTCGTCGAGCTCTTGCACCAACCGAACGGCGCGTTCCCAGCGGAAGCCCGGCCAGCGGGCGCCGAGGTGCCGGCCCACCCACGAGCTGATCCGGTAACGCTGCATCAAGAAGAACAAGCCGATGCCCGTGGCGAGCCCGGCGAGACCGAGCCCGGCGATGGCCTTGTACGAATCACTCAGCCGCTCGACCGGCAGGAGCAGCCCGAAACCCAGGGCCAGGAACACCACCAAGGCCATCAGGATCAGCGTCTTGGCCAGGATCAGCGAGACACTAGAGTCGTGGTACCCGACTCCGTACCGGGCCTTGAGCATCAAGGCCTTGACCGGCTCGCCGCCCAGGGAGCCGAACGGCGTGACGTTGTTGATGGCCTCTCCGGCCGTACGCACGAGATACAATCGCCACAACCAGCGCAGGTTGAGGGGCACGGTCAGGAGGGTGAGCTGCCACCCCGCCACGTCCATCAGGAAGGTGGCGGCGTAGAACAGCAGCACGAAGACCATTCCCAGGAGCCCGATGTCCCGGACATGGTTCAGGACCGCGGCCATGTCCATGTCCCGCACCGCGAGCGCGAGGAGTAGGACCCCGAGGACCAGACACGAGGGTTTCACATAGTTCATAAGTATCGATCCGGTAGCATCAAGCGGGCCCGCCCGCCGGGCCGCCAAGGCCGAAGCCGGGATCGACCTCGACCCCTTTGGCTTGACCGGCGCGCCGCAGATCGCCCGGGGAGAGCGGTCTCCGCGAGGGCGGGGCGATCCCACTGGGATCGGCAACTGTTACTATTTCGATACGCAAGAGGGGTTCTTCCGCTGCAATAATGTTACAGTATAATCTACCGAGCGTACATTTGTTGCGTCTCCGCTTCGTGACCGGGCCGCTATCGTCGGCGGGCCATCCACCGCAATGACCCCCGTCTCCCTTCGGACAGCGCTTGAGACACTTACGCCCAAGAACGGTTTCTGGATGACTGCCCTACCCGAATCCGGGCTCCTCACCGGCCAGGACCTCGATGCGCTCGGCGCGGAATTTCGCCGCCGGCACCGGTGCCTGATCGTGCGCGGGACCCTCGCGAAGCCGGTCCTCGAGGGTCTGCTCGCCGCCCTCCCGGCCCTGCGCTCGGAGGTGCACCGCAACTATCTCCCCGGCCACAAAAAGGGCGGCAGCATCAGCCGCTTCCAGCTCGACCGCCTGGCGCCGGTATTCGGAGAGCTGTATCGTTCGGCGGCATTCACGCGCTGCCTGGAACGGATCACCGGGGAGCATCTCCTTCCGTGTCCTCTGGACGATCCGCACACCTATGCCCTCTACTACTACACGGAAGAGGGCGACCACATCGGCTGGCACTACGACAACTCATATTATCGAGGGCGGCGCTACACGGTCTTGATCGGCCTCGTGGAGCGCTCGCAAAGTCGCCTGGAATACCAGCTCGGCCGGCCCAAGCGCGCCAAGCATGATCACGAGATCCACAGCGTGGCCACCGATCCCGCCACCCTAGTGGTCTTCGACGGGGACGGGCTCTATCACCGCATCACGCCGCTCGGGCGTGACGAAGAACGCATCGCGCTCACCCTGGAGTACGTCACCGATCCGAGGATGTCGCCCGTGTGGCGCTTCGTGTCGAACATGAAGGACGCCATCGCCTATTTCGGCTTCGCCGCGGCCTTCGGTGGCGGTAAGCGCCCGCGTACCGGCCGGTGATCGCCGATGAGGACCGGCCCCCGCCAAGGGCGGTCATCCTCGCGGCCGGGGTCGGCCGGAGACTCGGGATCGATCGCCCCAAGTGCCTCCTGCGGGTCGGCGGGCGCACCCTCCTCGACCGTCACCTCGATCATCTGGAACGGCTCGGGGTGGGCGATGTGGTGCTGATCCTGGGCCATCAGAAGGATAGGATAGAGGACGCGCTCCGAGGCCGGATCGGCATCAGGACCCTCATGAACCCCGACTACCGGCAGGGCAGCATCGTGAGCCTGTGGCGGGCCAGAGACGAGCTCTCTGCCGGGCGGGATATCGTCCTGATGGATGCCGATGTCCTGTACGGCCTGCCCCTCCTGCGCCGCCTCATCCAGTGCCCCATCCCGAATTGCTTCCTCCTCGACCGCGACTTCGAGCCCGGACCCGAGCCCGTGAAGCTGTGCGTGCGCGACGGACGGCTGGTCGAATTCCGAAAGCAGGTCAGCCCAGCGCTCCGCTATGATTATGCCGGGGAATCGGTGGGCTTTTCCCGTTTCTCGGCAAGGGCGGCGGCCGAGCTTGCCGGCCGCACGGAGGTCTATATCCACGAGGGCCGGGCCGAGGGGCCTTACGAAGAGGCGATCCGCGATCTCCTCCTGGCAAATCCGAATGATTTTGGCTTTGAAGACATCACCGGCCTGCCGTGGATCGAGATCGATTTTCCCGAAGACCTACGCCGTGCCGAGGAAGAAGTCCTCCCGGCGCTCTCCGAACCATGAATCACCCTGACCCTGCGCCTGCCGTCTCGAAGTCCCTGCGACTGCGCCGGCTGCTCGATTCCCCACGGCTCGAATCCCTCATGGAGGCCCACAACGGCATGAGCGCCCGCATCGTGGAGGAGGCGGGGTTTGCCGGGATCTGGGCGAGCGGGCTCACCCTTTCGGCGCAGTTCGGCGTGCGCGACAACAACGAGGCGAGCTGGACCCAGGTGGTCGAGATGCTGGAGTTCATGGCGGACGTGACCGACATTCCGATCCTCCTCGACGGCGATACCGGGTACGGGAACTTCAACAACCTCCGCCGCCTGGTCAAGAAGCTCGGGCAGCGCGGGATCGCCGGGGTGTGCATCGAAGACAAGCTGTTCCCCAAGACCAACAGCTTCATCGCCGGCGAGCGCCAGGCATTGGCCGACATCGAGGAGTTCTGCGGCAAGATCAAGGCCGGCAAGGACAGCCAGGAAGACCCCGACTTCTGTATCGTGGCGCGCGTCGAGGCCCTCATCGCGGGCCACGGGCTCGCCGAGGCCTTGAAGCGGGCCGAGGCCTATCACGCCGCCGGAGCGGATGCGATCCTGATCCACAGCAAGCTCCCGCGTCCCGACGAGATCGTCGCCTTCGCTCGGGAATGGGCCGGGCGTGCGCCGCTCGTGATCGTCCCGACCAAGTACTACAGCACGCCGCTCACGGTCTATCGCGAGGCGCGCGTGAGCCTCGTCATCTGGGCCAACCACATGTTACGGGCGGCGGTCGAGGCGATGCAGGCGGCGGCCTGCAGCATCCACGACTCGGGCACACCGGTCCACGTCGAAGACCACATCGCGTCCGTCGAGGAGGTCTTCCGCCTGCAAGGGGCGGCGGAGCTCGCGGCCGCCGAGCGCCGCTATGCCGGCGCGCAACGCCCCGATACGAGCGCCGTGATCCTGGCCGCGACCCGAGGCCAGGCGCTCGCGGATTTGACCGAGGGCCGGCCCAAGGGGATGCTGTCCGTCGGCGGCAAACCGCTCTTGCGCCGGCTGGCGGACGAGCTGAAGAAACAGGCGGTGAACGACATCACGGTGGTCGCCGGTTACCGCGCCGACACGGTCGATCTGGCCGGCATCACCCTGGTCGTCAACGAGGACCATGCAGAGAGCGGTGAGCTCTGGTCGCTCGCGTGTGCGGCGTCCCGCTTCACCGCGGACATGGTGCTCCTCTACGGCGATCTCTTGTTCCGGGGTTATATCCTGCGCGATCTCCTGGACAGCGACGCCGAGGTCACGGTAGTGGTCGATTCGGCACCCATCCTCGCCCCACCGAGCGGCAGCCCGGATCTCGCTTACTGCTCGCGCCCCGACGATCGATCGCTGCTCGCACCGGACATCCGCTTGCTGCGCATCTCGAGCGAACGACCCCCCAAGGGTGTTGCACCCTCGGGCCGCTTCATCGGCATGCTGCGCGTCCGCGGCGCGGGCCGCGACTGGCTCACAGACGCGCTCGCCACGCTGCGCGGGCGTCCGGAGTCCCTCCAGCTCTCCCTCCCCGATCTCCTCAACCACCTGGTCGCCCTGGGCCGGCCCGTCCAGGTGCTGTACATCCATGGCCATTGGCTGGACGTCAACTCACTTGCCGACCTGGAACGGGCCGGGGATTTCACCCGCGGGGGTTCCGGGAAGTAGGCAACGGGCACCCGTGTTACATACACTTCCTCGTGGAAACGTTGCTTGATCTCGGCAGGCGAAGCGGATTCAAGAAAAGCTCAAGAGCTTCTCGGAGGTTGTCGCGCGCCTCTTCGATAGAGCCACCCTGACTCGCAAT